>NZ_QFRW01000015.1:25017-31212 GCF_003265355.1 Glycomyces dulcitolivorans
CCCGCGCACGATCACGCATGCCATGGGCGAGACCGAGATCCCTGCGAAGCCCGAGCGGGTGGTCGTGCTCGACTCCGGCGAGCTGGACGACGTGACCCTGCTGGGCATCGAGCCGGTCGGCGCGGTCGCCCCGCACTTCAAGACGTCCGGCGGCTTCCCCGACTACCTCGCGTCGATGACCGAGAACACTGTGGACGTCGGCCCGATGGAGGAGCCGGACCTGGAGGCGATCGCCGAGCTGGCGCCGGACCTGATCCTGTCGTCGAAGATCCGCCACGAGGCGATCTACGAGGACCTGTCGGCGATCGCGCCGACGGTGTTCACCGAGACCACCGGCGTCGCTTGGAAGGAGAACCTCGCCGTGCACGCCGAGGCCCTGGGCCTGGAGGACGAGGCGGCCGCCGCGCTGGAGGCGTACAAGTCCGAGGCCGCGGCCCTGGGCGCCTCGATCCAGGAGGCGTACGGCGAGATGCCCACGGTCTCGGTGGTGCGATTCCTGGCCGGGCCGACGCGCCTGTACCAGAAGGCGACGTTCTCGGGCGTGATCCTCGAAGACGTCGGGGTCGAGCGGCCCGAGTCGCAGGACGTGGACGACTTCGCGCTGGAAGTGGGTCCCGAGCAGATCGACCTCGCCGACGCCGACCTGGTGTTCGTCACCGTCGCGGACGATCCGGAGAACACCGAGCAGCAGGCCGTCCAGGACAGTCCCCTGTGGGCGGAGATGGAGGCCGTGCAGAACGGCAAGGTCTTCAACGTCGCCGACGAGATCTGGATGAGCGGCATCGGCATCCAGGCCGCCCGCCTGGTCCTGGCCGACATCGCCGACGCCGCGGGCGTCGAACTCCCCGCGGCGGAGTAACAGACCCCGGTGGGCCGCGCCTCCCTCGAACGGGGCGCGGCCCGCCGGACCTTCGGTGCCTACTTCAGGCCGTAGGAGCGGATCGTGGTGTGGGTGACCTCGGTGCCCCGGTCGTCGAGGGCGGTCATGCGGACCGAGACCCACTTGGCGCCGCGGGGGTGGGTGAGTTCGGCCGTGGCGGTGTCGCCGTCGCGGTCGATGTCCACGGACTTCCAGGTCGCGCCGTCGTCATAGGAGACCTCGAACGTCATGTCCTCGGCGTGCACGACCGGCCCGAATTCCAACGAGCGCAGGTCGAGGGTGATCTCCTGGCAGCCGCGCTTGGGCGCGTAGCCGCCCTCGATGGCGTCGGAGGTCAGCTGCACGACCGGCAGGACGATCTCGGCCATTTCGCCCTCGGCCACCGGGACGGAGTCGAAGCTCCACTCGGTGCTGAAGTCGGTCGCGAACACGCGCGAGTCGGAGGGGTCGCTGGCGTCGACGGTGAGCGTGTACCGGCCGGCGTCGCCTTCGGGCACCGCGCCGTAGAGCAGCTCCTGGTAGAAGTCGAGGCCGAACGCCTCCACGAGGACCTCGCCGTCGCGGCTGAGCGCGACGTCGCCCTTGTCGCCGGCGAAGACGATGCTCTCGTCATTGCCGCCGCCGACCCCGTAGACGTTGGCGCCCATGTAGTTCTGGCCGGCGTCGTCGAAGCGGAAGCCGTCGGAGACGCCCGCCGAGAGGCCGCCGCGGGGCATGACCCGCTCCGTCACGCCCGGTTCGAAGACCGCGCTGTAGTTGACGACGAAGCCGTCGACGAGGATGACGCCGTCGGGGGTCCGTGTGCCGGCGGCGAGGTCGTTGTTCCAGAGCACCTCCGGGTCGGCGGTGTAGTACATGGTGCGCTGCGACGGGACGGCCGTGGGGACGAGGATGCAGAAGCCCGAGCCGAGCCAGCCGTCGACGCGGTCGCCGTAGTCGCAGGTGTCGCCCTGCGCGGCGGGGTAGGCGGTGCCGAGGTCGCGGTAGTCGGTCTCGACCGCGGCGAGGTCCTCGTCGGCGACCGCGAACTCCGTGTCGTCGGGGTAGCCGCCCTGCTCGATGAAGGCGAGGTTGTAGACGTACGGGTAGCTCGCGGCCGTGGGGTCCGCGAGGACCGGCTGGTAGACGAAGTCGAGTTCGTAGTCCGGCAGGTCGGGCTCGGGCAGCAGGAACGCGTCGTCGCGCGGGCCGAGGAACAGGCCGACTCCGAGGGACTCAGCGCCCTTCGCACCGATGTTGAAGATGGCGTTCAGGACTTCGGCGTCGGGCTGCTCGACGTCGACGCCCACGGGGGCGGCGTCGGCGGCGTCGAGGACGAGCTCGGCGGGTCCGTCACCGACGGTCACGGGCGTCATGCCGAGGACCTGCTGACCGAAGGCGGCGTCGGTGGCGTCGGACCAGAATCCCGACACGATGACGTAGTCGCCCGGCGGGAGCGCGGTGCCGCCGGTGCCGTTCTCGTCGATCTCGATCTCGCCGGCGGCGCTGCCGTCGGCGGCGGACCACAGGATCCAGGCCCCGTCGGGGGCCTTGCCGTGGCGGTTGAGGAGGGTGAGGTCGAGCTTCTGGAGGTCCTCGGCGGCGGTGAGGTCGGCCGTCGAGGTGTCGGGGATCAGGCCGACGTAGTCCCGATCATCCAGTTCGGACTCGGGAGCGGCGGCCGCATCACTCTCGCCGGCGCGCAGGAGCGCGGAGACGTTGTACCGCCGCGCGTCCACCTCCCCGCTCTGAATCGCCTCCATCTGATCGGTCGGGACGACGATGACGTCCCCGGTCGGCGAGGGCGGGGTGAGGAAACTGACGTCCTCGCGCCCCGCCGCCGGTTCGATCGCGTTGGTGCCGTTCGGAAGCACGGTCACGCGATCGCCGGTCGGAAGCGTGACCGTCGACGGCGCGGCGGCGTCTTCGACCGCGGGCGCCGGGTCCTCGGCGTGCGCGACGGCGATGCCCGCGAACACGGAACCGGTCAGCACCGCCGCGGCGGCGACCGCCGATCCGGTGCGCTTGAGTTGTCGCATAAGGAGATCCTTCTGCTGGACTCGAACGGGCCGGACGACCCGTTCCCGTCCAAGACGCAGCCTCAGTCCGCGAGGGTTGCGTCCCCTTCGCGGCAATCGCTCATCGCAGGACGGCCGCCAGGAGGTCGGGGCCGAGGGCGGTCAGGTCGGGGATGTTGAGGGTGTAGCGGACGAAGCGGCCGTGGCGCTGGGAGGTGAGGAGGCCGGCGCGGCGGAGGACGGCGAGGTGGCGGGAGACCTCGGGGGGTGTGAGCTCCCAGGCGTGGGCGAGTTCGCCGGTGGTGTGGGGGCCGCGGGCGAGGGTGCGGAGGAGGCGGAGGCGGACCGGGTGGGCGAGGGCCTCCAGGCGGAGGGTGACCGTCTCCAGCGAGACGGGCGCGGGCGAGTCCGGTTCGGCGACGGGGTATTGCACGACCGGCTGCCAGCCGCGGGCGTAGACCGCGACCAGGTGCGGGCGGCCGAAGACGCTGGGCAGGAACGTGACTCCGGTGCCGTTCGCGGTGGTCGCGCTGTCCTGCAACTTGTCCACGACGATGGCGTCGCCTTCCGGGGCCAGGGCGACCGCGCCGGAGACCGAGGCGAGGGCCGCGCCGACGCCGCGGCGCTTGAGCAGGTCGTGCTTGAGGCGCCGGTCGCCGGCGAGGCGCACTGCGACGTCGGCCCAGGCGTCGTCGAAGAAGGCTTCGGCGCACTGTTCGAGGGTGTCGCGGACCCGCGCCCGCACGGAGGCGGGGTCGGCGAGGAGGCGTTCGGCGAAGGCCTCCTGGACCGCGCCGCGGGCCTGGGCGAGGCCCAGGGCCCGGTCGCGGGCGGCCGCGTCGACCAGGGGCGAGGCGGCGCCGAAGTGGATGCGGTTGCTGCCGCAGGTGGTGACGAGGGCGGCGGTCGCGTAGGCCTCGTCGTCGATCCGGTCGACATCGTCGAGCTCCTCGGCGAGGGTCGGCCGGGGGCGGGCCGGGACCAGGAAGTCGGCCCGTGAAGAGCGCCAGAGGAACTCGGCCTCCTTGAGGCGCTCGGCCAGCTCGGGGCGCAGCCCGGCCCAGACGTCCGCGGCCCAGCCCGCGAGCTGCGGGTGGTGCGCGGGCTCGGCGAGCACGTGCAGCATCGCGGTCAGCTCGGCCAGCGGGGAGACCGAGAACCGCAGCCGCTCCGGCGGCAGTCCGCCGATGTCGATCCTCAACGCCATGCCCGTATTCTCGGCGATCCGGAAACCGGCGACGGCGTCGGTTGACGAACACCGTCAATCGACGCGGTGCGCGCGGCGTGCAAACGCACCTTTGACGCCATGTCGACCACCACCAAGCTCCGGCCGCGCGACCTCGTCCGCGCCTCCGGCGGCCCCCGCTACGCCGCGGCCCTGGCCGTGGACGCGCTCGGCACCGGCCTGCTGCGGCCGTTCCTGCTGCTCTACGGCGTGACCGTGCTGGGCCTGTCCGCCCCGGCCACCGGCGTCGCGATGACGATCGGCATCGTCGCGGCCCTGGCGTGCACGCCCGCGGTCGGATGGTGGCTGGACCGGGGCGCGCGCAGCACGGTCGTCGCGGCGTCGATGCTGGTGCGGGTCCTCGGCGTGGCGCTGCTGCTGGCCGCCCCGGCGGGGAACGTCTGGATGTTCACGGCCGCGGCGCTGTTCCTCGGTATCGGCAACCAGGCCTGGCCCGCGGCCCACGCGGCCCTGGTCGCCACGGTCGCCCACGGCCGCGACCGGGACGCCGCCCTCGCGACGAGCCGGGCTCTGCGCAACGCGGGCATGGGCGCGGGCGCGCTCCTCGCGATCGCGTTCCTCGCCGGAGGCGCCGCCGCGATGCAGGCGCTGGCGGCCGTCACCGGGCTCGCCTACCTCGCGGCGGCGGCCCTGACGTGGTCGGTCCACTTGCGAGCGGACCCGGCCGGTGTTCAAGGCGGGGAACCTACCGAGGGGCCGGCACCCCGGATGGGGACGCTGTTGGCGGCGAACGTCGTGTACTCGTTCTGCCTCAACGTCCCCGAGATCGCGCTCCCGTTGATCCTGGTGACCCACCTGGACGCCTCCCCGGTGTGGTCGGCGGTCGTCTTCGTGGCGAACACGGTCCTGGTGGTGACCTTGCAGATCCCGGTCACGGTCTTCATGTCGCGCTACTCCCGCGAAGCCGTGCTCGCGTTCGGCGGCATCGTCCTCAGCGCGTCCTACCTCGGCTTCCTCGCGGCCACCGTCCTCGGCCACGGCTGGGCGGCACCGGCCGTCGCGCTGGTGTCCGTGGCCTGCACCCTCGGCGAGATCCTCTACGCGGGCAGCTCGACCGCGCTCGTCACGGCGCTGGCCCCGCCCCGCGCGATGGGGCGCGCGCTCGCGCGCTTCCAGCTCTCCACGGGCCTGGGCCTGGCCGTCTCGCCCGCGGTCATCACCGCGCTCGCCGCCCTCGGCCCGGCCGCCCTGTGGGGCGGCCTGACAGCGGCGACGCTCGTGTCCGCGGGCGCCGTGGCGCCGAAGCGCCGCGTCAGTGGACGGGGTCGATGAAGTAGACCGAGCTGGTGCCCCAGTCGCACACGGCCAGGCGCCCGTCCGGTGCGACGGTGATGCCGGTGGGGCTGTCGAAGCCGTCGGCGACGGTGGTGCGGGTGCCGTCCGGCTCGATCATCTCCACTGTGGAGCCGCCGTAGTCGACGACGTAGACCGCGTCGCCGCCCGCGGGGGCGATGCCGGGGCCGGGGCTGGCGAGGTCGGTGTTGACGTGCTCGGCCTCGGTCCCGCCGGAGACGAGGGAGACGCCGCCGTTGATGTTGCTGACCATGAGGTCGCCGTTGTCGAGTTCCACTGCGCCGACCGGGGTCTGGAGCCCGGTCGCGACGGTGCGCGTGGTCCCTTCCGCGTCGGCGGCGAGGATCTCGTCGGTCTGGCGGTTGGCGATCAGGAGCTCCCCGGCGGCGTTGAACGACAGGCCCGCGGGGGTCGCGAGGCCGTCGACGAAGACCTCCGGCTCGCCGTCCTCGCTGAAGCGCCACACCACGTCGCCGCTGTAGGAGGCGGCGTAGACGGTGCCGTCGGCGCCGATCGCGAGTCCGGAGGGGCCGTTCAGGTCGCTCGCGAAGGTGCTGCGCTCGCCCTCGGCGGTGAACCGCTCGATGGTCCCGCCCGACCAGTTCGCGATGTACAGCGCGCCGTCGGCGTCGAAGGCCATGCCGACCGGCGACGACAGGCCGCCCCAGGCCGCTTCGCCGGGCCCTTGCAGGGAGCCGGGGTCGACACCGGACGGGTCCGGCTCGGCGGAGCAGGCGGCGGCCAGGAGCGCCGCGGCCGCCGGGGCGACCGCGAGGCGG
>NZ_QFRW01000016.1:0-896 GCF_003265355.1 Glycomyces dulcitolivorans
TTCGCCGGCTGCGTGCCGGGTCGGGAGGAGGAGATGAGCAGGTAGCGTCCGAACTGGAAGAGCAGGGTGATCAACTGCGGGTCGGTGGCGTTCGCGAAGTTGGCGATCCGGGTGTCGGTCGCGTTGGCCGCCGCCGCGGTGGTGCCGAGGTCGAGGCCGGTCCGGTTGAACAGCGCCTGGTAGTCGGCGATGTGCCGGGCGCGCAGTTCGGCGTACGTGCGCCCCGCGGCGGCCTGGATCGGTTGCAGCGCCCGGTTGTTCTGGTCGGCGGTGAGGTTCTGGTAGTCGGTGTAGTTGGTGCCCGTCGACAGCAGGAGGGTCACCGCGGTGGCGCCGGTGACCGTGAGTTTCCCGGCCGAGCTCGCAACGGTGCCGCCGGTGGCGATCGCGCGGGCCAGGGTGCGGAATTTGACGCGGCCGGTGACGCCGTTGACGGTCTGGCCGGTGGCGTCGAGCCCGATGGTCTGCTGGTTCGGCGAGTGGACGGTGTATCCGGTGTGGAGGCTGTCGAAGTCGGCGGTGAACGTGATCCGGCCCGACTGGCTGGCGGTGAGCCGGACGACGATCACCTGGTCGGGGGCGCTGGCGAAGACCTCGCGGGTATGAGTGACGCCGCCGGCGGTGTACCGGGTGAGCGCTACGGCGGTGGTGAGGTCGAGTTCGCGGTAGTAGTTCGTGGCACCGGCCGCGCCCGAGAAGTCGATGCCGAGGTTCCCGACGACCTGGTAGGGCAGTTCGCCGAGGGGGGTGCCCATGAACTCGTCGTTGATGAGCGTCTGGGCCCCGCTCCAGTCGTCGGCGAAGACCCGCCGCCGGATCTCGGCGAGGTGGTCGACGCCGCCGACGTTCGCCGGAGCGTAGGGCCCGCCGCCCCAGACGGTGTCCTCGTTCAGTTG
>NZ_QFRW01000016.1:972-5764 GCF_003265355.1 Glycomyces dulcitolivorans
CTCGGCGCCGGCTGCGGCGGGGCTCGCCGCACCCGCGGCGGCCGCGGCGAGGGCCAGGAAGCGGCGGCGGTCGGTGGAGAGGGTCATGACCGGTCCTTTCAGGTCGGCCCGTGCCGGGGTCGCGCACGGGGGTCAGCAGCTGGAGTTGGTCTGCGTGATCAGGCCGAGGCGCCAGGGCAGGAGGTTGTAGGGGCCGCTCGACGCGGGGTCCATGCCCTGGTAGAGGAATTGCAGATCGCAGGGGCTGATGGCGAGGGTCTGGTCGATGCCCGCGCGGATCATCTCGCCGTGGCTGATGTCCTGCGTCCAGGCCCCGCCGGGGAAGGCGACGTTGGTCCTGCGGGCGAAGGGGTTGGCCTTGGTGTCGGCGAGGGCGGTCCAGGGCCCGGTGAGCGAGGGAGCGGTCCAGGACCGGAACATGCGGCGGCCTTCCCCGATGGCCTCGACCAGGAGCAGGTACTCGTTCCCGCCCTGGACCTTGTAGACGTTCGCCCCTTCGAAGAGCCAGAGCTTGTTGGCGTCCTGCATGGCGATGACCGGGCTGCCGAACCCTTCGGGGAAGTTCGCGACCGACGTCTGGGCGCGGTAGAGCTGGCCGTTGTCGTCGGAGGAGAACATGTGGCAGTTGGCGCTGTCGCAGGCGATCCAGAAGTCCAGCCACTGGCCGGAGCCCATGTTGTCCAGGACGATCTGGGGCGTGCCCGCGTAGAACGGTGTCGGGGCGCTCCACGACCGGGGATCGGCGATGTCGGCGGTGGTGGAGTAGGCGACGTTGTTCCCGATCTGGTAGATCAGGTACCACCGCTGCTCGGGCGCGAAGTAGAACACCTGGGGAGCGGCCTTGTAGCCGGCGCCGATCGCGGTCGTGTCGAGAAAGGTCAGCGGCGCGTCGTCGGCCTGTGACCAGTCGCTGAAGCTCAGGTACGCCAGGCTGTAGGACTGGTTGGTGTTCACGACGCTGACGAACACGTGGTACCGGCCGTCGTGGTAGACGACCGAGGGGTCTTTCACGGACACGATGTTGTGCGTGGCGTCCGGTTTCGGGGAGACCAGCTGCGCTGTGGAGTCCCACTGGAAGCTCGACGGCAGGGCGCTCGTGCGCGGCGCGGCGAAGTCGAGGTAGTCAATGTTGCCCAGGCCGGCGCTGGAGGCGGCCGCGAGCCGGATCGTGTTGCTGCCCGCTTTGACCGGCACGCTCAGGTTGTTGATCCCCCAGTTGCTCCACCTGCCGGTGGGATCGAACGCAACGCCGGACTGGACGGTGGCGCCGTTGACGACCAGGTCCGCCGGCCGGTCGGCGGTGGTCCCGTTGGCGTACTTGACGCCGATCGTCGCGGTGCCGGCGTTCGGGGCGTTGACGGTGAAGGTCACCCCGGTGCCGGTCTGGTTGGGGGGGGTTGCAGAATCCTGAACCGGAGAACCCGGCGTAGTTCGATTCGACCGCGCCTTCGCAGGCGGCGTTCTCGGCCTCGATGCGGCCCGACTGCGCCTGAGCGCTCGGTGTGAACACTGCGAGGGCGGCGAACAGCGCTGCGGCCGAGACCGCAGGGATGACCGAGAACCTCAGCGACCGTCTCATGGGGACTTCCTCACGCATCAACATAGACATATGTCAATGCGAGCAGTCTGTCAGAAACAGTCGCCAAAGGCAAGGACCGTTTCGAAAGCGGCCTCAGCGCCCTGTCGGCCGCGCGGTGCTGGCGCGGACCACCAGCGTGGTCGCCAGCTCGATGCGGGTCTGGGCTGCCGATTCGCCTCCGGCCAGGTCGAGGACCAGCGCAGCGGCCGCCGCGCCCAGTTCGCTGAACGGCTGGTGCACGGTCGTCATGGGCGGTCCGCACCACCTGGTGTAGGAGATGTCGTCGAAACCGACCACGCTCAGGTCCCCGGGGATGCGCGCGCCCGCCTGCCGAGCGGCCTCGTACACGCCGAACGCCTGAAGGTCGTTGCCGCACAGCACGGCCGTAGGAGGCTCGGCGAGGCTCAGGAGCTCCCTGGCGTGGCTGAGGCCCTCCTCGAAGGAGAACCACATCCCGGTCCGCACGAGGTGTTCGTCCAGCGGCACCCCGGCCGCCCCCATCGCCGTGCGCACGCCTTCGAGGCGGTCGCGCGCGCACCGCCGCTCCAAGGGCCCGGTGACCACTGCGATTCGCCGGTGCCCGAGATCGAGCAGGTGCTGGGCGGCGGCCACACCGCCGTGCCGGTTGGCCGCAGCCACCGAGGGGACGGGATGCAGCGGCTCGCTCGTGGGATCCAGCGCCACGAGCGGGATCCCGCTGGCGGCCAGCAGGCCGTGCTGTTCCGGCGAGAATCCCATGTGGGCGACGACCACCCCGGTCGGGCGACGGGCCAGCAGGGCCTGCGCCCAGCTCCGGCCGGCGGACTCCTCCTGCCGCGCATCGGTGAAGGCGACCGCCAGCCCTTGGCCGCCGACGGCCTGCTGGACACCTCGCAGGATCTCCACCGCCAGGTGGCCGTGCATGCCGTAGAAGACGACCTCGACGACGGCAGCCCTCATGACCTTCTCGGGACGGCGGTACCCCTGCTCACGCAAGAGACGCTCCACCAGCCGCCGGGTCTCCGGCGCCACCCCCGGGCGTCCGTTCAGCACTTTGGACACCGTGGGCGCCGAAACGCTGGCCATCCGCGCAATCGCCGCGACCGTCAGCTGGCCGCGCCGATCCTCCACGCCCGCGGCGTCGGAGACGCCCGGGTCCGACGGGTCAAGCCCGCCCGAGCCTGCGGCCCCGGTCCCGCGACCCCGATCGCCGCCTTTGCGGCCCCGCAGCGCCTTCCGCTCCGCCGCCTCGCCGAGCAGGCGGTTCCGCGCCTGTTCCGCCTCGGCCTCCGCCTCCGGTCCCCCTGGCACGGTCTCCGTGAGATAGAGCCGCTTCTTCGAGACCGGATCGAGCCCGGCATAGACGCGCACCCGCAGTGAACCGCTTGGGAGCCTTTCGATTTCGCCGCGGGAGCGCCGCGGTCCGCTTCCGGCCTTCATGGAGCCACGTTAGCAGCAGGTCCTCCCGCTTCAGATGGCTCCATTATTAGCTCCATGGAGCCATTCTCATCGAGCGCCCGCGTGATGGCGAGACGGGTGCACGACGATTCAGCCCTCGGATTCAAGGGTTTCGGGCGGAGGCTGCTTGCGACGCTTGCGGATCACGAGAACCACCATGAGCACCGCCAGCAGTCCGGCGACGACGAGGACGCCGACGTCGCCGGCGCTCTTCACGCCCGCGGCGACGCCGAGGCCGAACAAGAGGGGCAGTGCCGTCGAGCAGGCCGCGCCGGCCGCAATCGGAGGCAGGAATTCACGGTATGACATGTGCGCCGCGCCGGCCACGGCAGGCACGAGGCTCCGCACGAACGGGATCAGCCGCCCCACGAACACCGCCCACATGCCGTGTGCGCGCACCATGCCGGCGGCCTTGTCCCAGGCCTGGGCGCCGCGCTTGCGGACAAGTCCGGTCTCCCGCAGCGCCGCACCCATGCGACGGCCGAGTTCGAACCCGATCACGTTGCCCGCCAGCGCGCCGACCGAGACCACTGCCCACAGGAGGAAGAACTCGGGCACCGAGTCGACGGTGGCCGAGGCGATGAGCAGGGCCGCTTCGCCCGGAATGAAGAACCCGAGGCCGATGATGGACTCACCGAGCACGAGTACCCCCGTACCCGCCAGCATCGCGGGCTCAGGCAACGACTGCAACCAGTCCAGCACGTTGGACAACGCCATGTAAGAGACTCCCTCGCTTGAACGTCCGCATTCAAATGACATGCACTGCCATTTAAATGAGCGTACCTGATAGACCCTTTTGCGGCATCTGGGCAGGGTCCTCAGCCGAGAGCCGGTACTCGCGGCGACGGGCGCGGGTCCACCGAGGATCAACTTGCGGATGCATCCGCTTCAAGATCGGTGAGTGATCTGCCGTTCACGTGCAGAAATCCGTCGGCGCCACCCAGGGGTTCGACCCGGATGCGCAGTCCGGCGTCGCTATTCACCCGGGATCGACAAGCGGCATGCACACTCACCTTGAGCCGATTCGATCTGTCAGCAACTGCCATCTGATGGTTGAACACATCGCACCGGCATCGGTTCCGGACCGGGCAGACGCCGCCGTGCCGCCGGCAATCCGCGGTGGTCGGTTCAAACCGGTTCTACTGCACCGGTTTCGAGGGAGTAGTAGGCCCCGACGATCTCCAGGTCGCCGTCCTCGGCCGCCTGGGCGAGTGCGGGGTGGTCGCGCAGGCTCGCGGCGGTGAGGGTGGTGTGGGCGCGGGTCATGGCGTCGACCGGGTCGCCTGTGGCGTCGCGGCTCGCCTCGTAGGCGGGGGCGAGGTGTGCGACCAGCCGTCCGAACCCGTCCTGCCCTTCGCCGTGGTGCAGCGCGTTCCATGCCAGGGTGACCGCGCCGCAGTGCTGGTGGCCGAGCACCACCAGCAGCGGTGTGCCGAGCTCGACCGGTCCGTAGGCGAGGGACTCGGCGACCATCGGGTCGAGGGTGTGGGCCGCGGTGCGGACGTCCATCAGGTCGCCGTTGCCGGCGTCGAACAGGTACTCGGGCGGGACCCGGGAGTCGATGCAGGTGAAGACGATCGCGCGGGGACGCTGGCTCCAGACCAGGGAGTGGCGCAGGGCCGCGTCGTCATGGGGGTGGCGCGGGCGGTCGGCGGCCCACCGCCGGTTGCCCTCCATGAGGAAGTCCCAGGCGCCGGCCGCCGGGGCCGGGGAGGAGGCCTCGGCGGGCGCCTGGGGCGAGCGCGCTCCGGCGAGCACCGCTGCGAGGCCGAGGGC
>NZ_QFRW01000017.1:0-359 GCF_003265355.1 Glycomyces dulcitolivorans
CGAATTCGGCGATGGATGCAGGGACGTATCCGGCTTTAATGGAAGCTTTTCCTCAAAACTCGGGATCTGCAAATGTGATGGTGAAGGCGTTTATTTCGATTGGGGCGACCATTCTGCCGCTCGCTATTTTCTTTTTAGCAGAGCATGATCTGTTTTATGGATTTGCGTTTTTTGTACCTGCTTTTATCTATTTAGTGAATGTGATGATGCTGTGGACATTGCCATTTCCGAATCATCGCAAGGTGGAGCAAGTTCAGGTGACGGAGCATGATGGACTTCCGCGCTTCTCATCAGAGCCTACGTTTTGGAGAGAAGGAGTCGCACTGATTGTGATCAGTTTTACATCAAATGGTCTGTAC
>NZ_QFRW01000017.1:415-722 GCF_003265355.1 Glycomyces dulcitolivorans
TGCCGCAAATTTGGCTGCCTACGTACGGTGAGGAAATATTGGGAATGGCTTCTGGCAGTGCTGTGAAGCTGCTTAGTTACTATAGCATGGGCGGTTTGCTGTCTGTCTTATTGCTCGCATTTCTTTTGCGCCGCATTGTTCGTCCGGTCACCGTGCTGCTACTCTATCCGATTATTACATTAGCCTCTATCTGTGTGCTATTGGTCGTGAAGTCTCCAGTCATCGGGACCGTCAATGCATTTGTATTGGGCTTTTCAACAGCGGGTGTCTTTCAGCTGACGTTAACCGTAATGGCTGAGTTCTTCTG
>NZ_QFRW01000018.1:0-3292 GCF_003265355.1 Glycomyces dulcitolivorans
GCCGCGGCGCACGAGCGCCCCGGCGACGGGCACGGACGCGCACTCGCAGGCGGGCAGGACCGCGCCGGCGACGCCCGCGACGGGGACGGCGAGCGCGGTGCGCTTGGGGACGGCCTTGTGGAAGAAGTCGGCGGGCACGAACGCGCTGATCGCGGCGGAGAGGGCGACGCCGAGGACGAGGAACGGGAACGCCTGGACGCAGACGGCGACGAAACGGGCGGACCAGGCCTGGGCGGCGGGGGCGGCGAAGAGCTCGGTGAGGCCCGGCCGGGCGGTGAGGCCGAAGACGAGGAGGAGCGCGAGGGCCTCGATGGAGGTGAGGCCGCGGCGCCGCGGCCGCGGCGGGGCCTCGGGGGCGGGNNNNGTCGGCGAGGTCGGCGCTCACGGCCCTATTGTGCGGCATGGGCGGGGTCGATCGCGTCACCGGCCCGATCACCTCGGGAGCGGAGGAGTGTTCGCACTTACTACGCTGGCCGGGTGCGCGTTCCCACCGTAGGTACCGACCCCAGCCGTATCCCGGCCGCTTGCAGGGCGCTGCTCTCCAGCCGGCGGTTCCAGGTGGTGTCGATGTCGGTGATCGTCCTGAACGGGGCGGTGCTGGGGGCGATGACGTTCGAGCCGGCGATGCGGGTCGCCAGCGAGTTCCTGCACTGGGTGGACTACGTGTGCCTGGCGTTCTTCACGCTGGAGGTCATCGCGGGGCTCCTGTCGTTCGGGCGGCGGCCGTGGCGGTACTTCCGGGACGGCTGGAACGTCTTCGACTTCGTGATCGTGGTGGCGTCGTTCCTGCCGGGCCTGCGCGAGAACGTGACGATCCTGCGGCTGCTGCGGCTGGCGCGGATCGTGCGGATCTTCCGGTCGCTGCCGTCGCTGCGGCTGATCCTGGTGGCGGCCGGGAAGGCGCTGCCGAAGTCGGCCGGGGTGATGGCGCTGACCGGCCTGGTCATGTACCTGTGGGCGATGATCGGGTGGATCGCGTTCAACGAGACCGACCCGGAGCACTTCGGCTCGGTCGGGAAGGCGCTGCTGAACCTGTTCCAGCTGGTCGCGTTCGACGACATGGGCAACGTCATCCGCGACAGCATGGCGCACAACATGTGGACGCTGCCGTACTACGTGGTGTTCATCCTGTTCGGCGCGTTCATCCTGGTGAACCTCATGATCGGCGTGGTGCTGGCCTCGATGGAGGAGGCGCAGAAGATCGACGACGAGGACGGCGAGATCCACGCGGACACCGCGCTGCTGCTGGAGCGGATCGACAAGCTCCAGACCGTGGTCGAGAAGCTGGCCGCCGACCAGGAGCGCGGGCGCGAGTTCACGCCGTTCCGGTAGGCCCGCCTCAGACCGCGGCGACCGGGTTCGGTTCGGCTCCGCCGAAGCGGCGGTCGCGGCGGGCGTAGATCTCGCAGGCGCGCCACAGGTGGCGGCGGTCGAAGTCGGGCCAGAGGACGTCGAGGTAGACCATCTCGGCGTACGCGGACTGCCAGGGCAGGAAGTTCGAGGTGCGCTGCTCGCCGGAGGGGCGCAGGAACAGGTCGACGTCGGGCAGGTCGGGGTTGTAGAGGTACTTGGCGAAGGTCTTCTCGGTGACGCGCTCGGGGTTGAGGCGCCCGGCCTTGACGTCGCGGGCGAGGGCCGCGGCGGCGTCGGCGATCTCGGCGCGGCCGCCGTAGTTCACGCAGAACTGGAGCGTGATCTTGTCGTTGTGCTTCGACATCTCCTCGGCCACTTCGAGTTCGTTGATGACGCTCTTCCACAGTTTCGGGCGGCGCCCGGCCCAGCGGATGCGCACGCCCATGGCGTGGAGCTCGTCGCGGCGGCGGTGGATGACGTCGCGGTTGAAGCCCATGAGCCAGCGGACCTCGTCGGGGCTGCGGCGCCAGTTCTCGGTCGAGAACGCGTACGCCGAGACGGTGCTGATGCCCATCTCGATGGCGCCCTCGATGGTGTCGAACAGCGACGCCTCGCCCATGGTGTGGCCCTCGGTGCGCTTGAGCCCGCGCTCCTTGGCCCAGCGGCCGTTGCCGTCCATGACCAGCGCGACGTGCCGCGGCACGAGGTCGCGCGGCAGCTCGGGCGGCACCGCGCCCGACGGGTGCGGCTTCGGCGGCTCGTAGGTGCGGCTCACTGGACCTCCAAGGGCGGCTCGGCTGAGGCCGCCTCGCGGCGGCGGCCTCGATCGTAATCGGGCCCGGTTCGGCCCATGGCGCGGCAGCTCGTGCTCTGTTACGTTCGGCGCGTGGAACCTCTCAACGCCGAGCACCTCGGGCGCACTCTCCGCGGCGTGCTCCACCTCCCCCAGCCGCACCGCGAGCCCGCGCCGGCGGTGGTCCTGTGCCACGGGTTCGGGGAGAACCGGATGGGTTCGCGCGACGAGTTCACGCGGCTCGCCAGGCTCCTGTCGGACGAGGGCGTGGCGGCGTACCGGTTCGACTTCGCGGCGTTCGGGGAGTCCGACGGCGACCCGGTCGACTTCTCCATCTCCGACCAGGCCGCGCAGCTCGACGCGGTCCTCGACCAGCTCGGCCGCAACCGGGCGCTCGACCCCGAGCGGATCGGTGTGCTCGGGTTCAGCATGGGCGCGTTGACCTCCGTGCTGGTCGCAGGGCGGCGGCCGCTGCGCACGCTCGGGATGTGGGCGCCCTCGGGCGGGCCGCTGAACCTGCCGTTCTGGCGCCGGGGCCCGTACGAAGAGGAGATCCGCGAGCGCGGGTACGCCGACTACCAGGGCATCGCGTTCGGGAAGGCGTTCCTCGACGACCTGCCGACCCTCGACCAGTTCGCGGCCGCGCGGCGCCACGCCGGGCCGGTGTTCATGGCGGGCGGGACCGAGGACGGCCTGATGGGCGCGAAGTACATCGACCCGTACCGGGAGGTGTGGGGCCCGCGGCTCGAACTGCACTACGTCGAGGGCATGGGCCACAGCCCGCGCAGCCTCGCCGAGCGCGATCGGCTGCTGGGTCTGACCGCGGAGTTCCTGCTGCGGACCGTGTAGGCGGGCGACGGCCCCGGGGCTGGCGGGCCGCACGGCGTCCGGGCGGGCCGTCTAGTGCGGCACGTACTTGAGCGTCCGCAGTGGACGTTCGGAGTGCCATTGGAAGTGCGCGGCGATGAGGCCCGCGGCCTCGCCGCGCTGGCGGGGGTCGGCGGCGGTGGCGCTGGCCCAGTCGCCGGATTCCAAGGCGCGCATGAGGTCGAGGGAGGCGGTCGCGGGCACTGAGGCGCCGCCGGGGCGGCAGTCGCCGCAGACGGCGCCGCCGGCGGCGACGGCGAAGGCGCGGTGGCGCCCGTC
>NZ_QFRW01000018.1:3327-16470 GCF_003265355.1 Glycomyces dulcitolivorans
ACTGCTCCAGGGACGGCGCCCAGCCGGCGGACTTCATGCCGCGCAGCAGGTAGGAGTCCATGACGAGCACGGGCGGGAGCGAGGTCTCGGCGAGGGCGCGGAAGGCGCCGAGGGTCAGCTGGAAGACGTCGAGGTCGGGCTGGTGGTCCTCGGGGACGAGCCGCTCGGCGGCCTCGGCGATGACGCACGCGGCGGTGTACGCGGCCCAGTCGCCGCTGATCGCGCCGCCCGACAGGTGCAGGCCCACGGCCTGGGTGACGGTGTGGAGCTCGGCGCGGCCCTCGATGAGCTGGAGGTCGACGTGGCTGAACGGGGCGAGGCGGGCCCCGAACTTCGAGGAGGTGCGGCGCAGGCCCTTGGCCATGGCGCGGTAGCGGCCGCGGGTGCGGCCCAGTACCGACACGATCGCGTCCGCTTCACCGAGTTTGAAGGTGCGCAGGACCACCGCGTCGTCGCGGAACAGCTTCCGAGTGCTCACCCCCACGCCGCAAGCCTAGCCGGGACCACCGACACCGCAAACCGGGTTGAGGCGCACGTGCTCCGGCGCTACGCTGCGGCCTGTGAAGATCCTCTCGGTCAACGTCGGCCGCCCCCGCGCGAACCCGTGGAAGGGCCTCGCCGCCACCTACATCGACAAGCGGCCCGTGGAGGGCCCGGTCGCGGTGACCTCGCCGGGCCCGAAGGGCGACGGCTCGGTCGGCCTCGCCGGGGACCGGGTCGGCGACGTCCAGAACCACGGCGGCACCGACCAGGCCGTGTACGTCTACGGAACCGAGGACTACGCGCACTTCGGGGCGCTCGTGGGCCGCGAGTTCGGGCCCGGCGCGTTCGGGGAGAACCTGACCACCTCCGGGTACGACGTGAACGCGGCCCTGATCGGCGAGCGCTGGGCCGGGCCCGGCGGGCTGGTGCTCCAGGTGACCGGCGCGCGCGTCCCGTGCGGCACGTTCCGCGGCTGGATCGACGAGCGCGGCTGGCTCAAGACGTTCACGCGCGAGGCCCGGCCGGGCCCGTACATGCGGGTGGTCGAGCCGGGCCACGTCGAGGCCGGGGCCGAGCTCGAAGTGGTGCACCGGCCCGACCACGGGGTCACGGCGGCGATGTTCTTCCGCGCCGCGATGGGCGAGCGGGACCTCGTCGAGGAGGTCGCGTCGATCCCCGACCTGGCGCCGGGCGACGCGGCGTGGCTGCGGAGCCGTTAGGCCGCTTGGAGTTCGGGTTTGCGGAAGTAGGCGTTGGCGCTGGGGCTGAACATGACGGCGGTCGCGGTGAGCACGGCGGCGATGTGCAGCATGCGGGCGACGAAGAGCCCCATCATGAGGTCGCCGTCGCCGCCGAAGGCCTCCAGGAACGGCGCGCCGTCCATGAGGAGCCGGGCCGGCTCGACGACCAGCGACGCGAGGCCGATGACGGACAGCAGCCCGGCGAGGGCCCAGCGGGCCCAGCGGCGGCCGGACGCGAAGAGCGCGATCAGGACCAGCACCGCGAGGTAGATCGCGCCGCGCACGCCCAGGGCCGTCCAGGTCCCGGCGTCGAGCCCCGACTCCTGCCGGATCTCGCTGACGGCGAAGAGGGCCTCGATGACCCCGGCGGCGACGGCGGTCGTCCACAGCAGTGCGGCGTTGGTGACTGAGTGGGGTTTCTGCATGGTCCCAACGCTAGGGCCCAGGCCCCCCGGAATCGATCCGGTGAGCGGGCCGACCGGGGGTGGGGTGGGCCCTACCCCGCGGGGGCGCGGTCGGCGAGCCGCTTGCGCCCCAACTGGTCCGCGGCGCGGATCGGCTCGGGCAGGCGGTAGCGGGGGGCGAGTTCGAGGACGAGGTCGCGGGCGGTGCCGAGGGTGGTGCGGTGGCCGACCGAGACGTACACGGGCTTGACGCCGTCCTGGGTGCGCAGCGCGCAGCCGACGGTCTCCTCCCGCGCCTCGATCGCGGTCCAGTCGCCGCGCTTGGCGCCGGGGGCCTCGACGGGCAGGTGGGGCGGGTTCTTGGCGACGCCGATCGCGGGCGCGTCGAGGACGACGCCGAGGTGGCAGGCGAGGCCGAAGCGGCGCGGGTGGGTGAGCCCGTAGCCGTCGCACACGTACAGGTCGGGGGTCACGGTGAGCGCTTCGATCGCCTTGAGCAGCAACGGGAGTTCGCGGAACGCGAGGAGGCCCGGCACGTACGGGAAGTCGGAGGTCCCGCGCACGACGGTCTGGTCGAGCACGGCGAGGTCGCTGCGGCGCAGGACGACCGCGGTGGCGACGGCGGCGTCGGAGTCCTTGCCGTAGGCGATGTCGAGCCCGGCGACGGTGTCGATCGGCCGGTCGCCGTCGGCGACGACCACGCACCCGGCCAGCTCGGTCTGCATCGCGACCGCCTCGGCCTCGTCGCGCGGCAGGCGGGCGTAGGCGGCGCGGTTCGCGGGTGCTTCGGAGTCGCTCACAACGGAAGCCTAGCCAAGCGGCACGCGCGCTACTACCATCCCCAGCCCCCACCCTCCCGGGGAAGAATAAGGTGCGATCCTCCCCGCCGGGTCCGACAGAAACCGGGCTCCGGCGCCGTTTTATCACCCGAAAGGTGACAACGGGACGTCAGCCCTCGCCGCCGAGGTCGAAGGGGAAGTCGTCGGCGTCCGCGTCCAGGTCGTCGGGGAACTCGTCGGCGGCGTCGGTCTCGAAGCTGCCGTCGCCCTCGGCCTCGTAGTGGAACTCGTCGGGGCTGGCCGCGTCGTCGAAGACGTCGTCGGTGCCATCAGCGGTCTCGGCCCCGGGGGCGGACTCCAGGGAGGCGAAGAAGTCCTCGCCGAACTCCTCCTCGGCTCCGGTGTCCCATTCGTCGGTCATGGCGGCCTCCCCGCGTCTCCTTCCAGCATATTGAGCCCGCGCGGGCCCCGCCGCAAGACCGCGACGATGCCGTTCGCTGCCGAGAGCGGATCTGCCGAGGGCGAACGGGCCTTGCCCGCCGACCGGCAGGCCGCCATGCTCAGGGCATGAGCACGCAACCGAAGCGCATCGTCGTCCTCGGCGGGACCGTCTACCTCTCCAAGACCATCGCGCGCCTCGCGATCGCGCGCGGCCACCAGGTCACGGTCGCCGCGCGCGGCACCAGCGGCGAACCGCCCGCCGGCGCCGAGTTCGTCAAGATCGACCGCAGCGTCCCCGACGGTGCCGAAGCCCTGCGCGGCAGGGAGTTCGACGCGGTCTTCGACGTCGCCCGCATCCCCGCGCAGATCACGCCGGTCCTCGACGCCCTCGCCGACGGCGCCGGGCACTGGTCGTTCATCTCCACGATCTCGGTCTACGCGAAGCACGACGTCGTCGCCGACGACCTGTACGAGCCGACCGCGCCCGACTCGACCGACCCGACCGTGGAGGCCTACGGCGCCAGCAAGGTCGCCTGCGAGAACATGGTCCGCGAGCGCCTCGGCGACCGGGCGCTCGTCACCAGGCCCGGCCTCATCGTCGGCGCCGGGGACCCGGTCGACCGGCTCGGCTACTGGCCGCTGCGCTTCAGCGAGGGCGGCGAGATCCTCGCCCCCGGCCCGCAGGAGCGCCCCGTCCAGTGGATCGACGTCGAGGACTACGCGAACTGGCTCCTCGACGCCGCCGACGCGAAGCTCACCGGCACGTTCGACGCGATCGGCGACCACATCGGCATGGGCGCGTTCTTCGACGGCATCGCCGACGCGCTCATCGAGGAGGGCGTCATCACCGAGCGCCCGAACCTGACGTGGGTGTCGCAGGAGTTCCTGCTCGAACAGGAGGTGACCCCTTGGGCCGGACACGAATCGCTCGGCTTCTGGGTGCCCTCCCCCGACTACGACGGGCACGGCAGCCGCCCCTCGGCCCCGGCCGTCGCCGTCGGGCTGCATCTCTCCACACTGGAGACCACGGTGAAGCGGTGGTGGCACGCGAACGCGGCCGACCCGAGCCTGCGGGCGGGCATGAGCCGCAAGCGGGAAGGCGAGCTCCTGGCCGCCTGGCACGGCACGGAGGCCGACCCCGAACTGGAGCGGTACGACCGGGAGCGGACCTTCAAGGTGCCGCCGGTGACCGCGCCCCCGGGTTAGACACGAAAAAACGGCCCCGCCGAAAGGCGGGGCCGTTCTCGTATACGCCTACTGGACCGGCGGCGGGGGCGGCTGCTGCCCGTACGGCGGCTGGCCCGGCTGCTGGCCGTAGGGGGGCTGGCCCTGGTACGGGCCCGCGGCGGGCTCCTCCTTGCGGAAGAACTCGTTCGAGGCCGGCACCGCCAGCAGGATGATGATGACCAGCGACCCGACGATGAACAGGATCAGCGTGACCCAGTCGAGGGCGTTGACCCACGACGGCGTCGCGTCCTCGACCGCCTGCGTCATCTGGTCGTTGTACTCGGTGTCGTTCATGCTGTACGTGGTCGAGCCGATCTGCCCGATGAGGCCGAAGAGGCCGCAGCACAGCAGCGCGATGCCCGACAGGACCCACGACAGGATGCGACCGGGCCGGTTGCCCTTGTTGTTCAGGATGCCCAGGATGACGTAGAAGACCGCGAACAGCAGGTACACGCCCGCGGTGGCCGCGAAGATGATCGTCATCAGCGAGCTGATCTGGTCGGCGGTGATGCCGGAGCCCTCAAGGGACGGATCGTTGAGCAGCTCGTCCTCGACGACCTCGCCGACCGCGGACTGGACCGCGAACATCGCGATGCCGGTGACCACGAGCAGCAGCGCGGTGAGGAACTGCGTCCACACCGCGACGTTGACCGACGTCGGCCGGATTTTCGGGCCCGACGGCGGCAGGGGCTGCTGCGGGTACTGCGGCGCTGGCGGGTACGCCATGGCGGCCTCCGATTCAGATGTTCAGGCGGTGGTTCGGGCTCCCTCATCGTACAAAGGGAAACGCCTCAACGCACGCCCGTCAGACTTCGAGGTTCAAGCGGTACCCGCGCTTGATCACGGTCTCCACACAGGACCGGAGGTGGACGGCGTCGCGCAGGCGCGTCACCGCCATCTCCACGGCGTGCCCGTCGGCCCCGCGCGGCAGGTGCCCGAGGAGCTCGGCGCGCGAGAGGACCTTCCCGTTCGCCGACGCCAGCGCCCGGATGACGGCCATCGGCGCGGGCGGCAGCTGGAACGGCTGGTCGTCGAGGAGGACCATGTGGCCGCGCAGCTCGATCTGGTGGCCGGTGGCGAGCTGGAGCCGCCGGGACCGCTTGGGGAGCGCCGAGGCGACGGTGCGCACGAGCGAGCCGAGGCGGGCGCGCTGGGGCTGGACGGTCTCGACTCCCAAGCGCTCCAAGGGGGCCGCGGTGACGGGGCCGACCGCGACGGGGAGGACGCCGTTGTCCTCCGCCGTCGCGCGGAACGCCTCCAGCATGTCGGCGGCCTGGTCGCCGGCGATGCGCAGGAGCGCGTTCGCGGCGGGCGCCGACGTGAAGGTGACCGCGTCGATGCGGCGGGCGCAGATCGCGTCCACGAGTCGCTGGACCGGCGTGATGTCGGTCGGGAGCGTCCACCGGTAGACGGGGACGGGCACGGCCGCGCCGCCGCCGGCGCGGACGGTGCGGATGAAGTCCTCGGCGGGGTCGCCGTGGAGCTGGATGGCGACCCGCTGGCCGCCGACGCCGCGTACGCGCAGGTACTCGACGACCTCGTCGCCGGTCTCGGAGGGCGCGGTCCACTCCTCGGCGAGGCCGGCGGCGCGCACGGCGCCGAGGGCTTTGGGTCCGCGGCACAGGATGCGGGAGCGGGCGAGGACTTCGAGGAGGTCCTCGCCCATGCCCCAGCCCTCGGCCGCTTCGAGCCAGCCGCGGAAGCCGATGCCGGTGGTGGCGACGACGAGGTCGGGCGCCTCCCGGATGAGTTCGACGGTGGCCGCGCGGAGGGCCTCGTCGTCGGGGAGCGGGACGATGCGCAGCGTCGGGGCGACGATGGTGCGGGCGCCGCGGCGCTCCAGCAGCGTCGCGAGCTCGTCGGCGCGCCGCTGCGCGGTGACGGCCACGGTGTAGCCGGTCAGCGGCGCGAGCTGCTTCGTCTCGGCCTCTTGGACGGGGGCTCCGGCAGCGGCCATCAGGTACTCGCTTTCACTTCCGAGAGGGCCCCCACGCGGATCTGCCCGTCGACGACTTCGACGGCGTAGACCTCCAGCGACACGGCCTCGTCGTCGAGGCAGGCGCCGGTCTTGAGTGAGAACGCCTGCTTGAGCAGGGGGCTGACCACGACCGGTTCGCCGCCGCGGTCGCCCACGAGGCCGCGGGAGATGACGTTGGCGCCGGTGAACGGGTCGGTGTTGGCGAGGGCGTAGAGGCTGTCGTCGAGGAGCCGGAACACGGCGACCTGCGCGCCGTCCGCCAGCAGTGCGGCGACGCCGCGGCCGGGGACGAGCCGGCCGAACTCGCAGACGACTTCGAATGGAGGCGTGGTCACGGTGATCACTTCCCTTGGGAGGAGCGGACGATGACGGGCGTGCCGAGCGGGACCGGCTGGGAGCGCTCGGTGCTCCCGGCCGGGAACTTCTGGCCGCGGACCTCTTCGAACTCGATGGAGGGGTCCGGGGTCTCGGGGGCGTTCACGAACGAGACGAACCGCTGGAGCTTCTCGGGGTCGTCGATGACGCCCTTCCACTCGTCGGCGTAGTTCGCGACGTGCTTCTCCATCAACGCGTCGAGCTCGCCGCAGATCCCGAGCCTGTCGTCGACGATGACCTCGCGGAGGTAGTCGAGGCCGCCTTCGAGGCCCTCGACCCACTTGGAGGTGCGCTGGAGCCGGTCGGCGGTCGAGATGTAGAACATGAGGAACCGGTCGATGGTCCGCACCAGCGTCTCGGAGTCCACGTCGGACAGGAGCAGGTCGGCGTGGCGGGGCGTGAAGCCGCCGTTGCCGCCGACGTACAGGTTCCAGCCGTGCTCGGTGGCGATGACGCCGAAGTCCTTGCCGCGGGCCTCGGCGCATTCGCGCGCGCACCCGGAGACGGCGGACTTGAGCTTGTGGGGGCTGCGCAGGCCCCGGTAGCGCAGTTCGAGGTCGATGGCCATCTTCACCGAGTCCTGGACGCCGTAGCGGCACCAGTCGGTGCCGACGCAGGACTTGACGGTCCGCAGGGCCTTCCCGTAGGCGTGCCCGGACTCGAAGCCGGCGTCGACGAGCTTGCGCCAGATCTTCGGGAGGTCCTCGACGCGGGCGCCGAACATGTCGATGCGCTGGCCGCCGGTGATCTTGGTGTAGAGGTCGAACTCCTTGGCGACCTGGCCGATCACGATGAGCTTGTCGGGGGTGATCTCGCCGCCGGGGATGCGCGGGACGACCGAGTAGGTGCCGTTGCGCTGCATGTTGGCGAGGAAGTGGTCGTTGGTGTCCTGGAGGGCGGCCTGCTCGCCGTCGAGGATGTGGCCGTTGGAGAGGCTCGCGAGGATCGAGGCGACGGCGGGCTTGCACAGGTCGCAGCCCGAGCCGGTGCCGTGGCGGGCGATCAGCTCGGAGAACGTGGTGATGCCGGTGACCTTGACGATGTCGAACAGCTCGGCCCGCGACTGGGTGAAGTGCTCGCACACGGCCTTGGAGACCTCGACGCCGCCTTCGGCGAGGAGCTGCTTGAGCATGGGGATGCACGAGCCGCAGGAGGTCCCGGCCTTGGTGCAGGACTTGATCTCGGCGACGTCGTGGCAGCCTTCGTGGATGGCGCCCATGATCTCGCCCTTGGTGACGGCGTTGCAGGAGCAGACCTGCGCGCCGTCGGGGAGGGCGCCTTCGATCTCGCCGCCGCCGAGGAGGTCGGCGAGCTTCCCGGGGACCTTCCCGCCGACGCTGGCGCGCAGCAGCGGGTACGGCTCGGCGTCGCCGACGAGCATGCCGCCCAAGAGTGTCTGGGCGTCGTCGGAGAGGACGAGCTTCGCGTAGGTGCCGTTCGCGGGGTCGAGGTAGGTGGTGGCGAGGGGGCCGTCGAACGCGCCGAACTGGGCGACGTCGACGCCGAGGAGCTTGAGCTTGGTCGACATGTCGGCGCCGGGGAACGTGGCCTCGCCGCCGGCGAGGCGGTCGGCGACCACTTCGGCCATCGCGTAGCCGGGGGCGACGAGCCCGTAGCAGACGCCTTCCATGGCGGCGACCTCGCCGATCGCGTACACGTCGGGATCGGAAGTGGCGCAGGACAGGTCGGTGATGATGCCGCCGCGCTCGCCGACCTCGATGCCGCAGTCGCGGGCGAGCTGGTCGCGGGGGCGCACGCCCGCGGCGAAGATGATCAGGTCGGTGTCGTAGGAGACGCCCTCGCGGTTGGTGTCCATGCGCAGGCGCCCGTCGACGGCCTCGATGCGGGTGCCGCCGGTGGAGCAGTCGACGCCGATCCCGAGGGATTCGATGTGCTGCTTGAGGACGCCGCCGCCGGCCTCGTCGAGCTGGCGGGCCATGAGCCACGGCGCGAACTCGACGATCTGGGTCTCCATGCCGAGGAGCTTCAGGGCGTTCGCCGCTTCGAGGCCGAGGAGGCCGCCGCCGATGACGACGCCGTGGCGCCGTCCCTCCGAGTGGGCCTTGATGTTCTCCAGGTCCTCGATGGTGCGGTAGACGAACACGCCCGGGAGGTCCTTGCCCTCGACCGGGGGCACGAATGCATAAGAGCCGGTGGCGAACACGAGCTTGTCGTACGGGTACTCGCCCGAGGCGGAGCGGACGACCTTCGCGTCGCGGTCCACTTCGGTCGCGGCCTCGCCGAGGCGGACCTCGACGCCGTCGAGGTCCGAGGCGAGCGAGAGCTCCTCGGCGCTGACGCCGTCGAAGAACGCCGACAGGCGGACCCGGTCGTACGCGGGGCGGGGCTCCTCGCACAGGACCGTGACGTCCCAGGAGGGGTCGCGCTGGACGACGGCCTCCAGGAAGCGGCGGCCGACCATGCCGTCGCCGATGACTACGAGCTTGCTCATGCTGACACCTCATCGAGTTGTTCCGCGGCCCGGCCGAGGCCGGCCACGGTGCTGTTCAGCCACTTGCAGAGTCCGGCGACCTCTTCGGTGCAGGTACCGCAACCGGTGGAGGCCTGCGTGGCCTCGGACAGGGCTTCGGGAGTGCGCGCCCCTTCGAAGAACGCGTCGCTCAGCTCCCGTTTCGTGACGTTGTTGCAGCGGCAGACCACGACCTCGTCGGGCATGGACGCCGGCGTTTCGGGGGCCACCGAGACGGATTCGCCGGGGCGGCCCATGAGGAGGGTGCGGCGGTCGTGCGGCACCGGGTCGCCGGTGTCGAACAGCTGGACCACCTGGCCGACCATGGGGTTGTCGCCGAGCATGACCGCGCCCGCGAGGCGGCCCTCGGCGTCGATCACCAAGCGCGCGTACGTGCCGCGCGCCGGGTCGGCGAAGGAGACGACCTCGTCGCCGTCGACGCGGCCCATCGCGGCGAGTTCGATGCCGGAGGCCTTGAGGCGGGTGACCAGGCGCGAGCCCTCGTAGGCGGCGTCGGGGTTGACGCCGGAGAGGAGGTCGACGACGACGTCGGCCTGCTCCCAGGCGGGGCCGACGAGCCCGTAGGGGATGCCGCGGTGCTCGGCGCAGTCGCCGACGGCGAACACGTCGGGCGCGGAGGTGCGGCACTGGTCGTCGATGACGATCCCACGCCCGCACTCGATCCCCATGGACCGGGCGAGGTCCGTGTTGGGGCGGATGCCGCAGGAGACGACGAGGAGCTGCCCGGTGACGGTGCGCCCGTCGGCGAGCACGAGGGTGAGGCCGTCGTCGCCGTGGATGACGCGGGTGGTCTGCGCGTCGGTGACCGACTCGACGCCGACCTCGGCGTAGGCGTCGGCGAGGACGCGCGCGCCGAGCGGGTCGAGCTGGCGGTCCATGAGGTGCCCGGCGGCGTGCACGACGGTGACGTCCATGCCGCGCTTGGCGAGTCCGCGCGCCGATTCGAGGCCGAGGAGGCCCCCGCCGAGGACGATCGCCGAGGCGCGGTTGGCGGCCTCGTCGAGGATCGACCGCGCGTCCTCGATGGTCCGGAGTACATACGCCCCGGTGGGGAGCGGGTCGAGGCCGGGGACCGGGGGGACGAACGCCTCCGCGCCGGTGGCGAGCACGAGCTTGTCGAACGGGGTCCCGTTGACGGTCTTCGCTTCGAGGTCGACCGCCTCGACGGTCTCGCCGAGGCGCAGCTCGACGTGCTCGGGCGGGACCGGCAGGGCGATCTCGGCCTCGGTCTGCTTGCCCGCGATCATGCTGGAGAGCAGGATCCGGTTGTACGCGGCCTCGGACTCGGCGCCGAACACGGTGACGTCGACGCCGCGGCGCCCGAGCTCGCGGGCGATGCGGGCCCCGGCCATGCCGTAGCCGACGATGGCGACCTTCACTCGCTCGACCTCCAGGTGCTGGGCTGACTGCGGACGCGGCCTGCGGCCGCGCCGTCGGAGCGACGGCGCTGTCAGCCCCCGACTGGCGTCTAGATTCACCCGGGCCTGTTTCGCGATCGAGCGGCCTATGTTTCGCGTGTGCTAAGTAGTCCGCACGCTTCGCCCGCCGGTACCGGACAGCTCGTGCACGTCACCCGACAGGGTGTAGCGGTCACACTCCTTGGGGCCCTACAGTGGTTCGCAGTGCAAACCACCGGTTTCGCCGCTAGGGAGTGCTATGGCCGAAAATCACCCGTTCGTGTTGCCCGTGTTCTACCTCCCGTACCCCGCCCGGCTGAATCCGCACGTGGAGGGCGCGCGCGTCCACGCCCGGGTGTGGGCCAAGGAGATGGGGATGCTCGACGCGCCCGCCGAGGGCGGCGGGGTGATCTGGGACCTGGCCGAACTCGACCGCCACGACTACGGGCTGCTGTGCGCGTACACGCACCCCGACTGCGACGCACCGGCACTCGACCTCATCACCGACTGGTACGTGTGGGTGTTCTTCTTCGACGACCACTTCCTCGACGCGTTCAAGCGCACCCGCGACACCGCGGGCGCGAAGGCCTACCTCGACCGGATCCCGCTGTTCATGCCCCTGGACGTGGGCGAGACGCCGGAGCCGGAGAACCCGGTGGAGCTGGGGCTCCAAGACCTGTGGCGGCGCACCGCCCCCGCGATGTCGGCGGGCTGGCGCGAGCGGTTCCTCGTCTCCACGATCAACCTCCTGTTCGAGTCCCTGTGGGAGCTCGACAACATCAAGTCCGACCGGGTCGCGAACCCGATCGAGTACATCGAGATGCGCCGCAAGGTCGGCGGCGCCCCGTGGTCGGCGGGCATCGTCGAGTACGCCGTCGGCGCGGAGGTGCCCGACCAGGTCGCCGCGTCCCGGCCCCTCGAAGTCCTGCGCGACACGTTCTCCGACGCCGTCCACCTGCGCAACGACCTGTTCAGCTACGAGCGGGAGGTCACCAAGGAGGGCGAGAACGCGAACGCGGTCCTCGTCTTCGAGCGGTTCCTGGGCCTGGAGACGCAGCGCGCGGCCGAGCTCGTCAACGACATCCTCACCTCGCGGCTCCACCAGTTCGAGAACACCGCGCTCACCGAGATCCCGGTGCTGTGCGCGGCCGAAGGGGTCACGCCGCCCGAGCAGGCCGCGATCGGCCTGTACGCCAAGGGACTCCAGGACTGGCAGGCCGGCGGGCACGAGTGGCACATGCGCTCCAGTCGGTACATGAACGACGCCGCGCAGCGGGTCCTGTCGGGCCCCAACGGGATCGGCACCTCGCAGGCGCGCCTGGCGGCCTCGGCGCTCAAGCAGCACTCGCGGTTCCCGTACCGGAAGGTCGGGCCGACGACGCTACCGGAGTTCTACCAGCCGTTCGAACTGCGGCTCAACCCGAACCTCGACGAGGCCCGCCGCCACGGCGCCGACTGGGCCGCCAAGATGGGGTTCCTCGCGCCGGACCCGGCCCTGCCGGGGTCGGGGCTGTGGAACCGGAAGCAGTTCCTGGGCTTCGACTTCGCGCTGTGCTCGGCCGGGATCGACCCGAACGGCACCGCCGAGGAGCTGAACGCCTCCGCCGACTGGCTCGCCTGGGGCACCTACGGGGACGACTACTACCCGGCGGCCTTCAGCCGCGGCCGCAACCTCGGCGCCGCGATCGCCCAGCACCGCAGGCTCATGCAGTTCATGCCCCTGGACCTCGGACCCGTGCCGGTCCCGGCGAACCCGGTCGAGCTGGGGCTCGCGGACCTGTGGGGCCGCACGGCCGCCGGGTTCGAGGAGCGGGACCGCGCCGAGTTCAAGCGGGCGGTCGAGAAGATGCTCGAAGGCTGGCTGTGGGAGGTCCACACCGAGTCGCAGAACCGCGTCCCCGACCCGGTCGACTACGTGGAGATGCGCCGCGACTCGTTCGGCTCCGACCTCACGATGGCGTTGGCGCGCTTGAAGCGGGGCCGCACCATCCCCGACGCGGTGTGGAAGTCGCGGCCGATCGAGTGGATGGAGGCCGCCGTCATGGACGCGATGTGCCTGCTCAACGACGTGTGCTCGTACCAGAAGGAGGTCGAGTACGAAGGGCAGCTGCTCAACGGCGTCGTCGTCGCGGAGGAGTACCTGGAGGTGGACCGCGAGGAGGCCGTCCGGATCACGGCGGCGCTCGCGAACGCGCGCATCGAGCAGTTCCAGATGGTCGAGGCGAACGACCTGCCGGGCCTGGCCGAGGAGCACGCGCTCGACGCCGACGCGCGGGCCGCACTCGCAGGGTATGTGGACGACCTGAAGAACTGGGTCGCGGCGATCAGCAAGTGGCACCTGGACGGGACCGACCGGTACCGCGAGGAGTCGCTGCGGAGCCCCGTCGACATCGGTCCGGGATCGGTTGCAGCCCATGGCGTCGGACGGTTCCTGGAGGCGGGCTCGCCCGAGGCGGCCCCGGTCCCGGTTCAGCACCGGATCCCGGGGCCCGCGTCGTGGCGCGACTACCTGCCGGCGCGGCCGGAGAACGCCGCCCCGGCGCCCATCGCGGCGACGAACGCGAACATCGCGGCGCCCATGCGCTTCTTAAGGGCCGAGGAGTCGTCGTCCTCCTCCTCGCCGACGGCCGCCGCCTCCTCGACCAGCAGCCCGTCGGGCAGCGGGCCGGGGTCCGGCGGCGGCGCGTCGGCGGCGGGGCTCGTCGGGGCCTCCTCGGGAGTCGACTCCGCAGTGGTCGGATCGGGCGAGGGCCCGGCCGTCGGCGACGGCTCGTCCTCGGCGGGCGTCGTGGCCGGGTCGGGGTCGGGCGACTCCGGTGCGGGGGAAG
>NZ_QFRW01000019.1 GCF_003265355.1 Glycomyces dulcitolivorans
CCAGTCCGAAAGAAGACATGTCGGTACGATTGGCAAATAGCTCCCTCGGCGTACCTGTCGCCTTCACTGTTCCTTTGTGCATCACAATCATTTGATCCGCATAATGAGCGGCATCTTCCATACTGTGTGTCACAAGGATCGTCGTCAGGTTGGCTTTTTGATGAAGCTCATAGAACATGTCCATGATTTCTTTACGTCCGCGTGGATCTAATCCCGCAGTCGGCTCGTCAAGCACAAGCACTTCTGGCTCCATCGCTAGTACACCTGCAATCGCCACACGTCTCATTTGACCACCGCTTAATTCAAAGGGTGATCGAGATAACAAGGATTCAGGAAGGCCTACAAGCTTCAGCATCTCTTTAGCCTTGGCTTCTGCCTTTTCTTTTGGAACGCCGAAGTTCATCGGACCAAAACAGATATCCTTCAGAATCGTCTCCTCAAAGAGCTGATGTTCAGGAAACTGAAACACGATACCTACCTTTTTGCGAAGAGATTTCAGTTCCTTCTGCTTCTTATTGGCTTGTAAGACCGTATCTCCAAGCGCAATGCTCCCTTTTGTTGGTTTGAGCAGTCCATTTAAATGTTGCAGCAATGTCGACTTGCCAGAACCCGTATGACCAATGACAGCAACATAGCTGCCTTCTTTGATGGAAGCATTGACATCATACAAAGCGAGACGCTCAAACGGCGTTTTCATTTGATAACGATGCTCTAATTCTTTGATCGTAATGTCCATAGCTCTTTCACCAATCCTTCTTGTGTCAAATGGGCATTTGCAAGCGGCACACCTTGCTGCTTCAATTGCTTACTCAACCGGTAGGAAAATGGCAGATCAAGTCCAATCTGAACCAGCTGTTCATCTAGTTCAAATACTTCCTCTGGTGTTCCCTCGGCAAATTTCTTCCCACCATTCATCAC
>NZ_QFRW01000002.1:0-310 GCF_003265355.1 Glycomyces dulcitolivorans
TGAAATTGAAAGAGGATGAGCTACTGCTAGATCATGTTGATCTTTTATTAGAAACTGAGCGGCTTTATGCGGTCATCAATGGGCTTGCGTTGAATGGAATCGTACAGCCCCATCGTTTACCGCCTCAGCTCATGCGCTCCGTGCTACAGATGCATCTTCAATCCATCACAAAAAAAGACATGCCCTCCTTATAGTGAGCATGTCTTCAGATTGTTGACAAAGGGCTAAAATGAACTTTATTTTAGCCCTTTGTCTTCTTTTCAGCGTGATAGAAAACCTTTGCAGTCTAGGAAGGACGAGCATTGGCGCG
>NZ_QFRW01000002.1:408-626 GCF_003265355.1 Glycomyces dulcitolivorans
TAATCTTCCATAAAAATGCGTTTTGCCTCGTAATAGAGCACCTGTACAAATTTCTTCACATTGATACGTGTGTGCTCTTCTCTTCCACTTGTCTCTTTTGTGAGTTCACTCATTTTTTTACGCACAATGGTAAAATCGAAAAATTTTGATGCATAGTTTTCAAAGGTTGGGTGAGAAAAATCGGTTAACCCGAGCGAGGCGATGTGTTTCAATGATTG
>NZ_QFRW01000020.1:0-1739 GCF_003265355.1 Glycomyces dulcitolivorans
TATAAAAAAATCCTATGATACTTCATAGGTAGTCAGTCAAACGCTGACGAAAAACAAAACTTCGGTTTTGTACTTTTTCGGAGAGTTTGATCCTGGCTCAGGACGAACGCTGGCGGCGTGCCTAATACATGCAAGTCGAGCGGACAGAAGGGAGCTTGCTCCCGGATGTTAGCGGCGGACGGGTGAGTAACACGTGGGTAACCTGCCTGTAAGACTGGGATAACTCCGGGAAACCGGAGCTAATACCGGATAGTTCCTTGAACCGCATGGTTCAAGGATGAAAGACGGTTTCGGCTGTCACTTACAGATGGACCCGCGGCGCATTAGCTAGTTGGTGAGGTAACGGCTCACCAAGGCGACGATGCGTAGCCGACCTGAGAGGGTGATCGGCCACACTGGGACTGAGACACGGCCCAGACTCCTACGGGAGGCAGCAGTAGGGAATCTTCCGCAATGGACGAAAGTCTGACGGAGCAACGCCGCGTGAGTGATGAAGGTTTTCGGATCGTAAAGCTCTGTTGTTAGGGAAGAACAAGTGCAAGAGTAACTGCTTGCACCTTGACGGTACCTAACCAGAAAGCCACGGCTAACTACGTGCCAGCAGCCGCGGTAATACGTAGGTGGCAAGCGTTGTCCGGAATTATTGGGCGTAAAGGGCTCGCAGGCGGTTTCTTAAGTCTGATGTGAAAGCCCCCGGCTCAACCGGGGAGGGTCATTGGAAACTGGGAAACTTGAGTGCAGAAGAGGAGAGTGGAATTCCACGTGTAGCGGTGAAATGCGTAGAGATGTGGAGGAACACCAGTGGCGAAGGCGACTCTCTGGTCTGTAACTGACGCTGAGGAGCGAAAGCGTGGGGAGCGAACAGGATTAGATACCCTGGTAGTCCACGCCGTAAACGATGAGTGCTAAGTGTTAGGGGGTTTCCGCCCCTTAGTGCTGCAGCTAACGCATTAAGCACTCCGCCTGGGGAGTACGGTCGCAAGACTGAAACTCAAAGGAATTGACGGGGGCCCGCACAAGCGGTGGAGCATGTGGTTTAATTCGAAGCAACGCGAAGAACCTTACCAGGTCTTGACATCCTCTGACAACCCTAGAGATAGGGCTTTCCCTTCGGGGACAGAGTGACAGGTGGTGCATGGTTGTCGTCAGCTCGTGTCGTGAGATGTTGGGTTAAGTCCCGCAACGAGCGCAACCCTTGATCTTAGTTGCCAGCATTCAGTTGGGCACTCTAAGGTGACTGCCGGTGACAAACCGGAGGAAGGTGGGGATGACGTCAAATCATCATGCCCCTTATGACCTGGGCTACACACGTGCTACAATGGACAGAACAAAGGGCTGCGAGACCGCAAGGTTTAGCCAATCCCACAAATCTGTTCTCAGTTCGGATCGCAGTCTGCAACTCGACTGCGTGAAGCTGGAATCGCTAGTAATCGCGGATCAGCATGCCGCGGTGAATACGTTCCCGGGCCTTGTACACACCGCCCGTCACACCACGAGAGTTTGCAACACCCGAAGTCGGTGAGGTAACCTTTATGGAGCCAGCCGCCGAAGGTGGGGCAGATGATTGGGGTGAAGTCGTAACAAGGTAGCCGTATCGGAAGGTGCGGCTGGATCACCTCCTTTCTAAGGATATATGGAGCAGCGTACGTTTTTCGTCTTGTTTAGTTTTGAAGGATCATTCCTTCAAAACATGTCTCTAGCGAGACAGGATTGTTCTTTGAAAACTAGATAACAATAAG
>NZ_QFRW01000020.1:1762-2063 GCF_003265355.1 Glycomyces dulcitolivorans
TTGAAAACTAGATAACAATAAGTAATACATTCACATTGAATGCAATGCAAAGTTCATCACACATAGTGATTCTTTCTAAAGTAAGAAATGGTTAAGTTAGAAAGGGCGCACGGTGGATGCCTTGGCACTAGGAGCCGATGAAGGACGGGACGAACACCGATATGCTTCGGGGAGCTGTAAGCAAGCTTTGATCCGGAGATTTCCGAATGGGGAAACCCACTGCTCGTAATGGAGTAGTATCCATACTTGAATACATAGAGTATGAGAAGGCATACCCGGGGAACTGAAACATCTAAGTACC
>NZ_QFRW01000020.1:2104-4976 GCF_003265355.1 Glycomyces dulcitolivorans
CGGAGTTACAAAGGAACGATATAAGCGAAGAGGTCTGGAAAGGCCCGCCAAAGAAGGTAACAGCCCTGTAACTGAAATGTTGTTCTCTCCAGAGTGGATCCTGAGTACGGCGGAACACGTGAAATTCCGTCGGAATCCGGGAGGACCATCTCCCAAGGCTAAATACTCCCTAGTGACCGATAGTGAACCAGTACCGTGAGGGAAAGGTGAAAAGCACCCCGGAAGGGGAGTGAAATAGATCCTGAAACCGTGTGCCTACAAGTAGTCAGAGCCCGTTAACGGGTGATGGCGTGCCTTTTGTAGAATGAACCGGCGAGTTACGATCCCGTGCAAGGTTAAGCAGAAGATGCGGAGCCGCAGCGAAAGCGAGTCTGAATAGGGCGCATGAGTACGTGGTCGTAGACCCGAAACCAGGTGATCTACCCATGTCCAGGGTGAAGTTCAGGTAACACTGAATGGAGGCCCGAACCCACGCACGTTGAAAAGTGCGGGGATGAGGTGTGGGTAGGGGTGAAATGCCAATCGAACCTGGAGATAGCTGGTTCTCTCCGAAATAGCTTTAGGGCTAGCCTCAAGGTAAGAGTCTCGGAGGTAGAGCACTGATTGGACTAGGGGCCCCTACCGGGTTACCGAATTCAGTCAAACTCCGAATGCCGATGACTTATCCTTGGGAGTCAGACTGCGAGTGATAAGATCCGTAGTCGAAAGGGAAACAGCCCAGACCGCCAGCTAAGGTCCCAAAGTATACGTTAAGTGGAAAAGGATGTGGAGTTGCTTAGACAACCAGGATGTTGGCTTAGAAGCAGCCACCATTTAAAGAGTGCGTAATAGCTCACTGGTCGAGTGACTCTGCGCCGAAAATGTACCGGGGCTAAACGTATCACCGAAGCTGCGGACTGTTCTTACGAACAGTGGTAGGAGAGCGTTCTAAGTGCAGTGAAGTCAGACCGGAAGGACTGGTGGAGCGCTTAGAAGTGAGAATGCCGGTATGAGTAGCGAAAGACGGGTGAGAATCCCGTCCACCGAATGCCTAAGGTTTCCTGAGGAAGGCTCGTCCGCTCAGGGTTAGTCGGGACCTAAGCCGAGGCCGAAAGGCGTAGGCGATGGACAACAGGTTGATATTCCTGTACCACCTCCTCACCATTTGAGCAATGGGGGGACGCAGGAGGATAGGGTAAGCGCGGTATTGGATATCCGCGTCCAAGCAGTTAGGCTGGGAAATAGGCAAATCCGTTTCCCGTGAAGGCTGAGCTGTGATGGCGAGCGAAATTTAGTAGCGAAGTTCCTGATTCCACACTGCCAAGAAAAGCCTCTAGCGAGGTGAGAGGTGCCCGTACCGCAAACCGACACAGGTAGGCGAGGAGAGAATCCTAAGGTGATCGAGAGAACTCTCGTTAAGGAACTCGGCAAAATGACCCCGTAACTTCGGGAGAAGGGGTGCTTCTTAGGGTGTTAAAGCCCCGAGAAGCCGCAGTGAATAGGCCCAGGCGACTGTTTAGCAAAAACACAGGTCTCTGCGAAGCCGTAAGGCGAAGTATAGGGGCTGACGCCTGCCCGGTGCTGGAAGGTTAAGAGGAGCGCTTAGCGTAAGCGAAGGTGCGAATTGAAGCCCCAGTAAACGGCGGCCGTAACTATAACGGTCCTAAGGTAGCGAAATTCCTTGTCGGGTAAGTTCCGACCCGCACGAAAGGCGCAACGATCTGGGCACTGTCTCAACGAGAGACTCGGTGAAATTATAGTACCTGTGAAGATGCAGGTTACCCGCGACAGGACGGAAAGACCCCGTGGAGCTTTACTGCAGCCTGATATTGAATGTTGGTACAGCTTGTACAGGATAGGTAGGAGCCTTGGAAACCGGAGCGCTAGCTTCGGTGGAGGCATCGGTGGGATACTACCCTGGCTGTATTGACCTTCTAACCCGCTGCCCTTATCGGGCAGGGAGACAGTGTCAGGTGGGCAGTTTGACTGGGGCGGTCGCCTCCTAAAATGTAACGGAGGCGCCCAAAGGTTCCCTCAGAATGGTTGGAAATCATTCGCAGAGTGTAAAGGCACAAGGGAGCTTGACTGCGAGACCTACAAGTCGAGCAGGGACGAAAGTCGGGCTTAGTGATCCGGTGGTTCCGCATGGAAGGGCCATCGCTCAACGGATAAAAGCTACCCCGGGGATAACAGGCTTATCTCCCCCAAGAGTCCACATCGACGGGGAGGTTTGGCACCTCGATGTCGGCTCATCGCATCCTGGGGCTGTAGTCGGTCCCAAGGGTTGGGCTGTTCGCCCATTAAAGCGGTACGCGAGCTGGGTTCAGAACGTCGTGAGACAGTTCGGTCCCTATCCGTCGCGGGCGCAGGAAATTTGAGAGGAGCTGTCCTTAGTACGAGAGGACCGGGATGGACGCACCGCTGGTGTACCAGTTGTTCTGCCAAGGGCATCGCTGGGTAGCTATGTGCGGACGGGATAAGTGCTGAAAGCATCTAAGCATGAAGCCCCCCTCAAGATGAGATTTCCCATTCCGCAAGGAAGTAAGATCCCTGAAAGATGATCAGGTTGATAGGTCTGAGGTGGAAGCGTGGTGACACGTGGAGCTGACAGATACTAATAGATCGAGGACTTAACCTATATTCTAATGTGAAAAATGAACATTGTTATCTAGTTTTGAGAGAACATTCTCTCCATCAGGTTTGGTGGCGATAGCGAAGAGGTCACACCCGTTCCCATACCGAACACGGAAGTTAAGCTCTTCAGCGCCGATGGTAGTTGGGGGTTTCCCCCTGTGAGAGTAGGACGCCGCCAAGCTTTTCAAAGGATCAGTTCCAATCGGAACTGGTCTTTTTTGTGCTGTTTGAAAGAAGATCACCTTGATACAGATGTGGT
>NZ_QFRW01000021.1:0-406 GCF_003265355.1 Glycomyces dulcitolivorans
GGGGCTGGCCGCGGAGGCGGGCACGCTGAAACCGGGCGTGGCCGACTCGGCGACGTGCGGCGCGGTCGGGCCGGGGTCGGCGAACGGCGCCTCGGTCGGCATCGGCTGGCGGCGCAGGATCTGGGTGCCGTCCGGGTTCGGCGCGGGCGCGGCGGGCGTTCCGGGCGGCGCGCCGTGCACAGGGTTCGCTCCTGGCGTCGCGAACATGCTCGGTTCGGAGGAGGGCAGGCTGAAGGCGCTGCTCGCGGGGGCCGCGTACGGCGGGCCGGTGACCGGCGAGGACGTCGAGGGCGGCTCGGCGAACGGCGGGTTCGCGGGCGGCGCGAACGAGGGCGGCGGGGAGACCGGCGGGACCGTCGGCGGGGCGGCCGCGACCGGCGGCAGCGACTGTGCCGGTTGATACGAC
>NZ_QFRW01000021.1:519-10537 GCF_003265355.1 Glycomyces dulcitolivorans
CTGGACCGGGGCCGCGCCGTACTGGGGCGCGTGGCCCTGCGGGACGGCGGCCGAGCCCTGCGCGGGCTGGCCCCACTGCTGCGGGGCGCCGTACTGGGGCTGGGGAGGCTGCGGGGGCGGCACGGCCGCGTAGCCCTGGTTCGGCTGGGGCGCGGGCGGGGCGGTCGGCTGGTAGGCGCCCGGCGGCGCGTACTGGGGTTCCGGGGGCGCGGCGTAGCCCTGCGGCTCGCCGGGCGGGGCGTACTGGGGCACGGCGGCCGCGCCGTACGCCTGGGGCGCACCGGGAGGCGCGTACGAGGGCGCGCCATAGGACGCCGCCGGCGGCGGGTACTGCGGCTCGGCCGGGAAGCCCCCGATCGGGGGCGGCAGGGGGGCGCCGCACTGGGGGCAGCGGCGCTGCCCGGCGTTCAGTCGTTGACCGCAGGAGCTACAGCTGTTTCCGTCCACGGAAGCCTCCTCGGGGCTGGAGCGTCGTCAATCGGGCAACTCGATATCCATCGTGCCATCAACCCGTCGCGGCCCGTGCACGCGTTCCCACTACTCGGGGACGCCCCTCAGGCCTCGGTCTGGCGCGTCAGGACGGCGGCGACGGTGTCGGCGACCGTCTCGGCCGGCGACTCGCCCTCGTCCTCGGTGGGCGTCTGGGGTTCCCCGCTGGGGGTCGGCGACGGGGACTCCGACGGCGTCTCGCTGTCGGTGGGCTCCGGGTCGGGGCTGGGCGAATCGGTCTCGGTCGGCGTCGGCGACGGGTCCTTCGTGGTCGGCTCCGGGTCGGTGGGGGTGGGCTCCTCCGGGGTCTGCGTGGGGTCGTCGGCGTCGGGGTCGGTCTGGATCGCGTCGACGACGCGGTGCGCGCCGGCGAAGTTCTCGAACCAGATCGAGCTGATCTTCACGACGTCGCCCGTCCGGGGGGCCTGGATCATCTTGCCGTCGCCCAGGTACATGCCGGTGTGGTAGACGGACTGCCAGTTGCCCGGGTCGTCCCACCAGTACAGGAGGTCGCCGGGGAGGAGCTTCTCGACGTCGACGGGCTTGTCGCGGGTCGCGTTGTACTGGTCGGCGGCCACGCGCGGGACGCTCACGCCCGCATAGGCGTACGCGGACTGGACCAGGCCCGAGCAGTCGAAGGAGTCGGGGCCCTCGGCGCCCCACACGTACGGGTCGCCGAGCTGCGCGAGGGCGTACTCGACGGCCTTCTTCGCCTCGGGGGCGGCGTCCCAGCCGTCGACCTCGGAGGAGAAGTCCCCGGAGTACTCGGCCGCGGCGGCGTCGCGCTCGCGCTCCAGCTGCTCCAGGGCCTCGCGGTTGTCCTCGACGAGCTCGGTCAGGGCGGTCTGGGCGGCGTCGAACTCGGTGTCGAGGGCGAGGTAGCGGTTCTCGGCGCGGTCGGCGGAGAGGACGGCGGCGTCGTAGGCGGCGCGGGCGACCTGCTCGGCGGTCGCCGCCTCGTCGAGGTCGGCCGAGAGCTCGGGCAGGTCCCATTCGCCGCCGAGCGGGGTGAGCCCGGACAGGTCGGGGAGCTCGGTGTCGGGGACGCCGGCGGTGTCGGCGTAGGCCTGGCCCGCGGCGTAGTCGAGGGCCTCCTGCGCGGCCTCCAGCTCGGCGGTCGTCGCGGTCCAGTCGGTCTGGGCGTCGCCGAGGCGGCTCTCGCGGGCGAGCCACTCGTCCTGCGCGGCGGTGGTCTCCTCGGCGAGCTGCGCGAGGTCGATCTGGGCGGCGGTGATCTGGTCGCCGAGGGGGCCGTCGGCCGTCTCGGGGTTGGTGACCGGGCTGTCGTCGCCCGCGCCCCCGAGGGGCCGGCCGCCGTCGTCGGGGACCGTGACGCCCGGCTGGGCGAATGCGGGCAGGGCCCCGCCGAAGACGACGGCCGCCGCACCGGCGGCGGCGATCATGCGGGCACCGAACCGTGAAACGCGCATGTGAGGTGTCCTTCTGTGGGGGAGGCCACGGATACTGTACCGAAGACACGCAAGTCTCGCATCCACGGTTGCCTCCACTCTGGCACCGTGTGGTCGATCACGTCCGATCACGCTCAGCGACAACGCATCCGGAGCGGGGCCGCCGCACCTCGGGCGACCGACGCCTCCGCGCGGGGGCCCGCCGTCGGACCCCGCCGGTAGATTTGAAATGGGGGGTCCCCGGGTGTCCGAAATGCCGGGACCCTCCGTTCACGTTCGCCGCGTTCACGGCCTCACACGTGGAAAAGCCGCGGCCGCCCCTGCGTGCCCGCGGGGCTACGCTGGCGGTGATCCGACAACGTTGGGAGCGCCATGGACGACAATGCCGAGTTCAAGGCCGGTATCGAGGCGAAGCTCGCGGCCGGCGAGCGGCTGAGCTTCGAGGACGGCGTGGGCCTGTACGAGGTCGACGACCTCGCGTGGCTGGGCCGCCTCGCGCACGGGGTCCGCACCGCCAAGAACGGCGACCGGACCATGTTCAACGTCAACCGGCACCTCAACCTCACCAACGTGTGCTCCGCGTCCTGCGCGTACTGCTCGTTCCAGCGCAAGCCCGGCGAGACCGACGCGTACACGATGCGCGTCGAGCAGGCCGTGGCCCTCGCCGAGCAGATGAAGGGCGACGCCCCCACCGAGCTGCACATCGTCAACGGCCTCCACCCGACCCTCCCGTGGCGCTACTACCCGCGGGTCCTCAAGGCGCTCAAGGAGACCCTCCCCGAGGTGAACCTGAAGGCGTTCACCGCCACCGAGGTCCAGTGGTTCGAGAAGATCTCCGGCCTGACCGCCGACGAGATCCTCGACGAGCTCATCGAGGCCGGCCTGGAGTCGCTCACCGGCGGCGGCGCCGAGATCTTCGACTGGGAGGTCCGCCAGCACATCGTCGACCACGACTGCCACTGGGAGGACTGGTCGCGCATCCACCGCCTCGCCCACCAGAAGGGCCTGCGCACCCCCGCGACGATGCTGTACGGCCACATCGAGGAGCCCCGCCACCGCGTCGACCACGTGCTGCGCCTGCGCGAGATGCAGGACGAGACCGGCGGGTTCGCCGTGTTCATCCCCCTGCGCTACCAGCACGACTTCCACGACGCCAAGGACGGCAAGATCCGCAACCGGCTCCAGGCGCGCACCACCATGGCGAGCCCGGCCGAGTCGCTGAAGACGTTCGCGGTCTCGCGGCTCCTGCTCGACAACTTCGACCACGTCAAGTGCTTCTGGGTCATGCACGGCCTCGACGTCGCGCAGCTGTCGCTGTCGTTCGGCGCCGACGACCTCGACGGGTCGGTCGTGGAGTACAAGATCACCCACGACGCCGACGACTACGGCACCCCCGACAAGATGACCCGCGACGACCTCCTGGAGCTCATCCGCGACGCCGGGTTCCAGCCCGTCGAGCGCAACACCCGCTACGAGGTCGTGCGCGAGTACGAAGGGCCCCAGACCATCGCCGAGCGGCGCGCGGAGCCGCAGTCCGTGAAGTTCTAGTTGTGCAGCAGCAGCCCGAGACGCCGCAGGCGATGACGCTCGGCCAGCTCGTGGGCACCGCCCTCGCGTACTTCGTGATGGGCGCGGTCGTCCTGGCCGTCATCGACCTGCTGTTCGTGATCCCCAGCGGCCGCCCGTTCGGCGAGACGTCGGGGTGGATCGCCGCGCTGCCGACCGTGTGGGCCTACACCGGGCAGTTCCGGCGCTACGGCGGCGCGGCCCGCTGGGGCGTCATGCTCGTCGGGTTCCTCCTCGGCCTGGGCGCCGGGCTCGCGGTCGGGATCCTCCTGCCGCCGACCTGGCCGCCGATGCTCACCGGCGGCCTCGCCGGACTCACCGCCGCACTCGTCTACGCGCCCCTGTGGTACGCAGGGGTCCGCACCTTCGGAGAGGAGCGGGTCGCATGAACCCGGTCTGGAAGTTCTACCTCGCGCGCCTGGCGCTCGTCGCCGCCGTCGCGGTGCCCCTCATGTTCTTCATCAACGCGCTCCTCGCGCTCGCCGCGGGCATCCTCGTGTCGATGGTCCTCGGGTACGTGCTGCTGAAGAAGCAGCGCGAGGCGATGATCAACCACATCGACGACGCCGTGAAGCGCCGCCGCCAAGAGAAGCAGCAGCTGCGGGCCGACCTCGCCGGAGACGACGCTTAAGCGTCCTTCATCAGCTCCGAGCAGATCTGGAGCGTCTCGGCCGCGCCCGCTTCGAGGGCCTTGCCGTAGTGCTTGAGCCAGGACCGGACGCCGTCGGGCGTGCCGGTCGACCAGGCGCGCTGCGCGCCCACGTACTCCGGCTGGCGCTCCAGGTGCCCGGCGTCCACGGTGATCAGGAGCTTCGGGTCGAGGCCCTTGCTGGCCAGCGCGAGGCGCGCGGCCGCGCGGGCGACCACGTTGTTGGCGACCGGGAACGGGCGCACCGACAGGAGCTCGCCGTGGACGACGGCGGCGGCCATCGCGGCGGGGATCTCCTTGGTGGGGTTGGTGATCAGCGCGCACAGGGCGTTGATGCGGGCCGAGCCGTTCTCGTCGACCTCGATGCGGCCGGGCTCGAAGTCGACGCCGGCGTCGGGGAGGTCGCGGGTGGCGAGGAGGTGGAGCTTCGCGAGGACGTAGCGGGGCGAGACGGGCCACACGTCCGCGAGGGACGGGAGGGCCTCGGTGACGGCGAGAACGCCGGAGACGACGGGGTCGTCGAAGTCGCCTTCGCGCAGCCGCTCGACGTCGCAGTCGTACCCGTCCAGCGCCAGGGTCGCCGAGGCGCTGTGCAGGGCGACCTCGGTCTCGACGAGTGCCTCGCCGCCGCGCAGGGCCTCGTGCCAGAGCATGCGGTCGACGTTGGCTCTGGCGTTCTCAAGGGCGTCGGCGACCTCGGAGAGTTCGAGGAGAGGCGCGAGAGGATCCACGGGCGGAACCTTACCTTTAGTGCGGAGCACGCAAACGGCGCACCGGGCGGGCTAGAGGGCAGTCACAGAATCGTAAACCAGGACGCAGGGTTGCACCGGTCCGACGATACCTCTCGAATCGGTCCCCCAGGGTCCCCGGGACGGGTGGGTTCGGACCGCTCGGCGGCCGCCGGTCGGCCGCTCGCGGGCCGTTCGGCGCGGGCGGTTCCCAGATGCCGGAGCCGTCTCATCCGCACGTTCCGTGTCGTCCAGTTCGCGGTAGTGTTACGCGACATAGACCCGCCTCACAGCAGCGCATCGGCGCGTAGATCTGTAAGGAGCCAATACCCGTGGCTGATACCCCGCAAGAGACGCTTGCCAACCTCCTCTCGGAGGACCGGACGTTCCCGCCGTCCCCCGGGTTCGCGAAGTCGGCGAACGTCACCGCGGCCGCCTACGACGAGGCCGCGGCCGACCGCCTGGCGTTCTGGGAGACGCAGGCGCGCAGGCTCGACTGGTCGAAGGACTGGGACCGGGTCCTCGACTGGGACAATCCTCCGTTCGCGAAGTGGTTCACCGGGGGCGAGCTGAACGTCGCCGCGAACTGCCTCGACCGGCACGTGGCGAACGGCCTGGGCGACCGGGTCGCGATCCACTTCGAGGGCGAGCCGGGCGACACGCGCGCCGTCACGTACGCCGAGCTGCTCGACGAGGTCAAGCGGGCCGCGAACGCCCTCACGGATCTCGGTGTGGAGGCGGGCGACCGGGTCGTCATCTACATGCCGATGATCCCCGAGGCGGCCGTGGCGATGCTCGCGTGCGCGCGCATCGGCGCCCCGCACTCGGTGGTGTTCGGCGGGTTCAGCGCGACCGCGCTGTCGAGCCGCATCGACGACGCGGGCGCGAAGCTCGTGATCTGCGCCGACGGCGGGTTCCGCCGCGGCAAGCCGCTGGCGCTCAAGCCGACGGTGGACGAGGCGATCGAGTCGTGCCCGTCGGTGGAGCAGGTCCTCGTGGTGACCCGCACCGGGCAGGAGGTCGCGTGGAACGACCGCGACGTGAAATGGGAGGACGCCGTCGGCGGCGCCTCGAACGAGCATGAGGCGCAGGCGTTCGACGCCGAGCACCCGCTGTTCATCCTGTACACGTCGGGGACCACGGGCAAGCCGAAGGGCATCCTGCACACCTCCGGCGGGTACCTGACGCAGGCGTCGTACACGCACCACGCCGTGTTCGACCTCAAGCCGGAGACCGACGTGTACTGGTGCACCGCCGACATCGGCTGGGTCACCGGGCACTCGTACATCGTCTACGGCCCCATGTCGAACGGCGCCACCCAGGTCATGTACGAGGGCACCCCGGACACGCCGCACACCGGCCGGTTCTGGGAGATCGTCCAGAAGTACGGGGTGACGATCCTCTACACTGCGCCGACGGCGATCCGCACGTTCATGAAGTGGGGCGACGACATCCCCGCGCGGTTCGACCTGTCGAGCCTGCGGGTCCTCGGGTCGGTCGGCGAGCCGATCAACCCCGAGGCGTGGATCTGGTACCGCGAGCACATCGGCGGCGGGAGCACGCCCGTGGTGGACACGTGGTGGCAGACCGAGACCGGCGCGATCATGGTGTCCCCGCTGCCGGGCGTCACCGCGACCAAGCCGGGGTCGGCGCAGCGGCCGCTGCCGGGGATCAACGTCGACGTCGTCGACGAGCAGGGCGAGTCGGTGCCGAACGGCGGCGGCGGGTTCCTGACGATCCGCGAGCCGTGGCCGTCGATGCTCCGCACCATCTGGGGCGACGACCAGCGGTTCCTCGACACGTACTGGGCGCACTTCGACGGGATGTACTTCGCCGGCGACGGCGCGAAGAAGGACGACGACGGCGACCTGTGGCTCCTGGGCCGCGTCGACGACATCATGCTGGTGAGCGGGCACAACATCTCCACGACCGAAGTGGAGTCCGCGCTGGTGAGCCATGAGACCGTGGCTGAGGCGGCGGTCGTCGGGGCCTCGGACCCGGTGACGGGCCAGGGCATCGTCGCGTTCGTGATCCTGCGCGGCCAAGCCGAGTCGAGCCCCGAGCACCTCGCGGAACTGCGCCAGCACGTCTCGAAGACCCTGGGGCCCATCGCGAAGCCCCGCCAGGTCATCGTCGTGGCCGAGCTCCCGAAGACCCGCTCGGGCAAGATCATGCGCCGGCTCCTGCGCGACATCGCCGAGGACCGCGAGATCGGCGACGTCACCACCCTCGCCGACAACACCGTCATGAGCCGCATCAAGACCGGGCTCCAGGCGGGCAAAGAGGACTGAGGACGCTCCTCCCGACACTGCGAGTCCGGGAACACGGCCTGAGGCCGTAACGAACTCGTGACGAGGTCGGGTCCGCATTACGCGGGCCCGACCTCGTACGCTGTCCGCGTGACCCGCAAGACCTTCGCCGACAGCGCCGCCCTCAAGCAGGGCCCCTGGACACACCGGCAAGTCGACGCCAACGGCTCGCGCTTCCACGTGGCCGAATCCGGAGAAGGCCCCCTCATCCTGCTCCTGCACGGCTTCCCCGAGTTCTGGTGGGCGTGGCGCCACCAGATGCCCGCGCTCGCCGACGCGGGCTTCCGCGTCGTCGCCGCCGACCTGCGCGGCTACGGCGCCTCCGACAAGCCGCCGACCGGGTACGACGCGTACACGATGGCCGCCGACGTCGTCGGGCTCGTGCGGGCCCTCGGCGAGCGCGAGGCGACGGTGGTGGGGCATGACCTCGGCGGGATCCTCGCGTTCGCGGCGGCCGCGTTCCACCCCAGGCAGTTCAAGTCCCTCGTGGTCCTCGGCGCGGCGCACCCGCTGCGGCAGCGGGCCGCGCTCGCGGTCGACCCGAAGGGGCAGCTGTCGGCGTCGCGGCACCTGTTCGCGTTCCAGATGCCGCGGTACGAGCACAAGCTGACGGCTTGGGACGCAAGGAAGGTCGCGGACCTGATGTACTCGTGGTCGGGGCCGGGGTGGCGGAGCACGCGGGACTTCCAGGAGTACGTGCGGGCGTGCCGGGACGTCATCCAGATCCCGCAGGCCGCGTTCTGCGCCTTGGAGGCGTTCCGGTGGCCGTTCCGCACGTCGGTGGGGCTGTCGGGGCGGCGGTTCGTGAAGCTGCTCCAGCGGCCGACGCCGGTGCCGACGCTCCAGCTGCACGGCGCGCTCGACTCGTGCGTGCTGCCGCGGACGGCGCAGGGCTCGGGCCGGTACGTGCAGGGGCGCTACGAGTGGAAGCTCCTCGACGGGGTCGGGCACTTCCCGCAGCAGGAGGCGCCGGAGACGGTGACGAAGGAGATCATCAGGTGGGCGTCGTGAAGCCCGGCCGCTCCGGGCGGTTCGTTCACTCCAGCACCGTGAGCCACGGTCACAATATGATCAACAACTAGCCGACCGGCTAGCGCGTGGGGCAGGATTGGGCGGCAAGCTGCTGTCGAATCCGAAGGCGGGTCCATGTCCACGTTCGCACTCACCGGCGCGACGGTCGTCCCCATCACCGCGGCTCCCATCGAGCACGGCACCGTGATCGTCGAGGACGGCCGCATCAGCGCCGTCGGCGGCCCCGACCTCGCCGTCCCCGCAGGCGTCACGGTCATCGACGCGACCGGCAAGTGGATCGTCCCGGGCCTCATCGACGCCCACACCCACCTCGGCGTCCACGAGACCGGCGAGGGCTGGGCGGGCGACGACACCAACGAGATGACCGACCCGAACACCGCGCACGTGCGGGCCCTCGACGGGATCAACCCGGTCGAGCCCGGGTTCGCCGACGCGCTGCGGGGCGGGGTGCTCGCCGCGTGCATCAACCCCGGGTCGGGCAACGTCATCGGCGGCGAGTGCGTCGTCGTCAAGACCGCCGGGAGCAACCGGGTCGACGACCTCGTGGTCCGCTCCCCCGCCGGCATCAAGTCGGCGCTGGGCGAGAACCCCAAGCGCGTGTACGGCGACAAGGGCCAGACCCCGAAGACGCGCATGGGGACCGCGGGCGTGCTGCGGTCGGCGTTCATCGCCGCCGAGAAGCACCGCGACGCCGAGAACCCCGACCGGGACCTGAAGCTGGAGAACCTCGTCAAGGTGCTCAACCGCGAGATCCCGTGGCGCCAGCACTGCCACCGCGCCGACGACATCGCCACGGCGATCCGCGTCGCCGACGAGTTCGGGTACGACCTGGTGCTCGACCACGGGACCGAGGCGCACCTGCTCGCCGGCGTCCTCGCGGAGAAGGGCATCCCGGTCCTGTTCGGGCCGCTGCTGACCGCGCGCGCGAAGGTCGAGACCGCGAAGCGGTTCCCCGAGAACGCGGTGAAGATGGCCGAGGCCGGCGTGAAGCTGGTGATCATGACCGACCACCCGGTGGTGCCGATCCAGTACCTGATCGTGCAGGTCATGGAATGCGTGAAGGCGGGCCTGGACCGCGACGCGGCGCTGCGGGCCGTCACGATCAACCCCGCGGAGGTCCTCGGCGTGGCCGACCGGCTCGGCTCGCTCGAAGCGGGCAAGGACGCGGACTTCTGCGTGTGGTCGGGCGACCCGCTCGACTACTACTCCAGCGTCGAGCAGGCGTACATCGAAGGCGTGCAGGTCGACTGAGAGCCCGGGGCGGCGGTGCTGCGGAGGCTTGACCGCCGCCCCGGACGAGGATCGGGGCCGGGGAGCAGACGCTCCCCGGCCCCTTCGCTTGTCGACCCGGGCCGCTACGCGGCGCGGCGGACGTCGGCGCGCGCCGGCAGCAGTGCCGCGTCGCCCCGCACCCGCAGCTCGCGGGCGAGGAAGCCGTTGCGGGCGGCGGCGAACCCGCCGACGATGCGGTCCATCAGCGACGGCCGGTCGGGAACGACCGGGGCGTCGGGCAGGGCGGAGCCGGCCTCGGACTTGATCAGTTGCACTGCGAGAAACGCGTAAGGGTCCATCGGTGTTTCCTTCCGGGCGGTGATGCACGATGCGTGCCGCGCCGGTGCGGCGTGAGGCCCCATTCGATTTCCGGTCCCCCGGGGCCTCATGCTCAACTCTGACCGGCCGGTGTCACCGGCTCATTACGTCCCGGCGAACCCTCGGGCAAGCCGCGTGAACACTCAGGTGCCGATCATGCCGCAGGTCACAGACCCCGCCCCCGCCAACGGAAAACCGCCCCGACCGGCGCTGCCGGTCGGGGCGGTTCCAATGTGGGCCCCCTCG
>NZ_QFRW01000021.1:10544-11975 GCF_003265355.1 Glycomyces dulcitolivorans
AACCTACGGATTAAAAGTCCGCAGCTCTGCCATTGAGCTAGAGGCCCATGCGGGGGACTTTACCGCATCGGAACGGAACGGGGCGCAGGTGGCGGGGCCCGGATGGCCTGCGGCACTCGGATTGTCGGAGGCGTGCGGCAGGATGGCGAAGGACGAAGTGGCGGTGGGATTTGAACCCACCACCTTCTGCTTTCGGGCAAGCTCCACCACCGGGCCGGTGGTGGTGGAACCCGCGGCGGGCGGTGTGGGCTCGGCTCCGCCGCTTGGACGGCGCGGCGGCAGTCGCGGAGAACCGCCGCCGCGCCTTTTCGATTCCCGCGTCACACGTAGCCCTCGGTGGGGGCGGGCCCGCTCCCGCTGGAATCGAACATATGTACTATAGCGGATCGCGAAGGCGCCGTGCACCCCCGGTCGGGTGAAAACCGGGGAGACCGGGCGGCCGGGTGCGGCCCCGGCGGCACCAGGCGGACGGGCAGGTAGACTCGCCTGCTGTGCTCATACTGCTGCCGCCGTCAGAGGGGAAGGCCGTCCAAGGCGACGGTCCGTCCCTCGACCTCGGGCGACTCTCCTCACCGGCGCTGAACCCCATCCGCGAACTCCTGGTCGACCGGCTCGTCGAGCTGTGCGCCGACGAGGAGACCGCCGCGCAGACGCTGAAACTCCCTGCCACGCAGCGGCATTACATCCAGGCGAACCGGACGCTGAAGAGCGCCCCGACCCTCGCCGCCTGGGAGCTGTACAACGGCGTCCTCTACGACCGGCTCGGCCTCGGGGACCTCCCCGACGGCGAGCAGGTCCTCATCGCGTCCCCGCTGTGGGGGCTCCTGCGGCCCTCCGACCGCGTCCCGCCGTACCGGATGCCGATGAGCGCGAAGCTCCCCGGCACCGAGACGCTCGCGAAGCTGTGGCGCCCGGCCGTCGCCGAGGTGCTCGGCGCCCGCGACGAACTCGTCGTCGACCTCCGCTCCGGCGCTTACGCGCAGGTGTGGGGCCCCAAGGACCGCGGCGTCTCCGTGCGCGTGTTCAAGGAGGACGCCGACGGCAAGCGCAGCGTCGTCACCCACATGGCGAAGGCGACCCGCGGCGAGGTCGCCCGAGCCCTCCTCGCCGGCGGCGCCCGCCCCGAATCCGCGGCCGAACTCGGCGACTTCCTCTCCGACCAGGGCTGGAAAGTCGAACTCTCCGAACCCGCGACCCGCTCCAAGCCCTGGCTCCTCGACATCGTGAACGCCTGACGGCCCGAAAGCTACCCTCGCGTGTAGTAAGCCGGGCCCCCGGTACCGAGGGTGCCCGCGCGCACCTGAAGCGGAGCTGAAGCGGAACCGGACCTACCCTCGCGTGTAGTAAGGAGCGCCCCCGAGGCCGATGGTGCCCGGGGGTTGCTGAAGGGGAGCTGAACGACGAACGGGGCGGCCCGGGCTTTCGCCCGGG
>NZ_QFRW01000022.1:0-572 GCF_003265355.1 Glycomyces dulcitolivorans
CCGCCGCCAGCGCGGCGAGCGTCCACAGCGGCCCGAACGGCGCCGCCGCCAGCGGCAGGACCCCGAACCCGAGGCCGGCCGCGAGCAGCGCCCGCCTCGTCAGCGCCCCGAAGGGGTGCAGGCCGAACGCGTGCCACAGCTGCGCGAGTGGAACCAAATTATTGACCAGAACCGCCGCCGACCACGCGATCGCCGCGCCGACGACGCCCATCGTGGGGATCAACGCCAGGTTCAACCCGACATTGACGACGAGTGAAATCGAGACGTCGATCAGCTGCCACGAGGTCTTCCCCGCCATCGACAGCATCGAGTCCACGACCCCGCACGCCGAACCGACCATCATCGCCGGCACCAGGACCCACACCACCAGCCGCGCCTCGTCCGTCGCGTACCCGCCGCCGAACAGCCGCAGGTACCAGTCGGCGAGCAGTCCCACCGCCAGGTACACCGGCCACGTCAGGGCCACGATCCACGCCGTCGACTCCTGGTACAGCGCCCGCGCCGACGCGGGCGCCCCGGCGGCCATCGCGGCCGCCGCGCGCGGCTGCACCGACTGGCCCACCGCGCCCGAG
>NZ_QFRW01000022.1:603-3386 GCF_003265355.1 Glycomyces dulcitolivorans
CCATCTGGCCGACGATCACGAACCGCGTCGCGACCGTGTACACCGCGGCCGCGCCGAGTCCGGCGAGGGCCGCGACCATGATGATGTCGAGCCGCTGGAGCCCCAGCTGCGCGACGCTCGCCGCCGCGCGCGGGGCCGTGAACCCCCAGAACGCGCGCGCCGAGACCCGGTCGGGGAACTCCCGGTCCGCGGCCGACGCGCGGTGGCGCCGCAGCAGGTACCAGGCCGCCGCGAGCGCCGCCGGGAAGTACGGCAGCACCCACGCGAACGTGATCCACTGCGCGGTCGCCGTGCCCGCCAACGCGATCGCACCGAGTCCGGCGAGCTGGGCGACGGTGCGCCCGAGTTTGTCGATAACGACCGACGGTCCCATGAGCCGGTAGCCGCGCGTGGCCGCCAGCAGCGCCTCCATCGCGACCGACGCGGGGATGAACACCGCGAGCAGCCGCACCAGGTCCGGGCGCGCGAACATCGGCGCCGCCAGCAGCAGCGCTGCCGCCGCCGCGAACGACGCGACCGCCGCGGGCCACAGGCCCAGCCGCAGCACCGACCCGATGGCCCCGTCCCGCCCGTTCTTGTGCAGCCGCGCGACCCAGTACACGAGCCCGGTCGGCGTCCCCAGCCGCGCGAGCGCGCCCGCGAGCATGAACACCGACGTCGCCGCGAAGAACGCGCCCGCCTCCGCGGGGCTCAGCGCGACCGCGGCGAGCCACGTGACCGCCAGACCCCCGAGCCCCGAGACCGCGGCCCCCACGAGGTTCGCCAGGCCGCCGCGGGCGGTGCCGCGCAGCTCCTCCCGGGTGCCCGCCTCCGCGACCGGCGCGGTCAGCGCCGCCAACTCGGCACGCCCCCAAGCCATTCCGCGAGCCGCTCGTCATAGGGCCCGTAATGCTCGGTGAGCAGCTCCCGCAGCTCCGCCGACATCGGCGAGGGGCGCCCGCGCGCGTTGTGGCGCGCGAACGCGAACTCCCCGATCCACGGCAGGCCCAGGAACCGGAGCACCCGCTCGAACGCGTCCTCGGGCCGGGTGAAGAACTCGCCCGAGTCCAGCACGAGCACCCGATCGCGCCCGACGTGGTCCGCGAGGGGCTCCAGGAAGTCCGTGTACTGCCCGCGCGCGGTGTACGCGTGGTGCTGGTGGTCGAAGCTGTACAGCGCCGGGTCCTCGCGCAGCCGCTCCTCAACGCCCGCAAGGCGGTCCGCCTCGGCCTCGATCGCCTCCGCGAAGTCCGCGATCGGCTCGAACCCGCGCGCCACCTCGTGCGCGTGGTGCGACCACGCCCGCTCGACGGGGTCGCGGACCAGCACGATCACTTTGACGTCCGGCAGGTCCCGCGCGAACCGCCGCGCCGCGAGCGGGTGGTACAGGTAGTACGGGCTCGACTCGAACGCGACCGGCGCGAGCCCGGTGCGGTCGGCGATGCGGGCGGCGGCCCCCTGCGTGGGGAAGTGCCCGCGGTACCAGGCCGGGCCCCGCTGGTAGTTCGTGTCGAAGTAGTGGACGCCCTTGTGGAACACCGGCTTCAGGATGGCCGGGTGCTGGGCCAGGGCCCGGTACAGGGACGTGGTGCCGCAGCGCTGGCCGCCGCAGATGAGCAGGCCCGGCAGCATCCGCGAGGAGGCCGTCAGGCGCCCGAAGGTGCGCGAGGACTGGCCGACGACGGCCTTGAGCTGGTTCGGGATGCGCTCGCGCAGTGTCCGCTGGGTCATTGGTCTTCCTTGCCGCTCAACAGGTTCCGTCGGTGGAGCCGGCCTGCGCGGTCCGCTGGCGGGCGATGTGGCGCAGCAGGGTCGGCAGGAGCCAGCGGCCGAGGGCCCCCAGCGCCGCCCCGGCGCGCTCGGCCTGGTCGCCCATGTAGCGGGCGGCGAGGTCCACGAGGTACAGCAGCGCGGTCGGCTCGGCCTCGCCGGGGGCGACCCCCATGGGCGCGAGGATCGCCGGGGCGTCGGCGACGAGGCCGAGCACGGCCGTCGTCGGGTCGGTCGCCTTGGTGACGATGTCGTCCTGGAGCCGGTAGTGGACGGCGTCGAAGCCGTAGGGGACGCCGGTCTCGAAGCGCTCCAGGTCCCACAGGTAGATGAGGTCCTCGGTCTCGCGGGTGTTCCACGGCGACCAGTCGCCGTGCCACGCGCCGAAGGTCATCGACGAGGACCCGTACCGGTCGAGGAGGGTCTCCCCGGCGGTCTGGAGCGTGTCGGCGTCGGGTTCGCCGCGGTCGGTGAGCGCCTTGAGGCGGGTGCGCAGCCGCGCGGCGTAGTCGGACTCGCCGAGCGGGAACCGGGAGGTGCCGCACGCGTCGGCGAGCTCGCGCATGGCGGCGGTGCGCCGGGCCGGCCCGAGGTCGGCCGGGGCCTCCCAGGCCGGGAGCGCCGAGGTGACCATCAGGTTGTGGCCGTTCCAGTTCCCGGCGTGCAGGAGCCTGGGGACGCGCAGCAGGCGCAGCTCGCAGAACTCCGAGAGGCGCTTGGTCGCGGCGGTCTCGGCGTCGACGAGCTCGCGGGTGAGCGGGTTGACGCCGAGCTTCGCGAACGCGACGGTGTTGGCGTCCCCGTCGAGGATCTGGAGCACCGGCTTGCGGTTCGCCCGCGCAGGTCCGATGTGGATGCTCAGGTGGACCTCGTGGCCGAGGACCGCGGCCAGGTGGTCGTCGATGCCCTCGGCGCCGCCGACCTTCACGCGGTGCGGCAGCAGCAGCCGGTCCAGGCCCAGGCGCAGCGCCAGGACGGCGGCGTCGCGCTTGAGCCGGGCCCCGCGCGCGGCCGGGCGCGCGTACCGCGACAGG
>NZ_QFRW01000023.1 GCF_003265355.1 Glycomyces dulcitolivorans
CTCGACGCCGCCGACGCCGACGCGGTCGCCGCGCTGGCGGCGGGCATCGGCCCGGTCGACCGCCTCGTCCTGACCCTCTCGGGCAACCGCGGCGGCGGCCCGCTCGGCGAGCTGCCGATCGACGACCTGCGCCAGGCCTTCGAGGAGAAGTACTGGCCCACGGTCACCGCCATCCGGGCCGCGCTCCCGCACCTCGCCCCGGCCGCCTCGATCACCCTGGTCGGGGCCGTCACCGCCCGCGCGGCGATGCCCGGGACGGCCGGGCTCGCCTCGCTCAACGCCGCCGTCGAGGGACTCGTGCGCCCGCTCGCCGCCGAGCTGGCGCCGGTCCGCGTCAACGCGGTCTCGCCCGGCTACGTCGACACCCCCTGGTGGGACGCGATCGGCGCCGAGGCCAAGGCCGGGCTGTTCGCCCAGGCCGCGGCCGCCCTGCCGGTCAAGCGGATCGCCTCCGCGGCCGACGTCGCCGAGGCCGTGGTCCTGCTGGCGGTCAACCCGAACCTCACGGGCACCGTCATCGAGTCGGACGGCGGCGCCCTCCTCACCGCGTGATCAGCGGCCGAGCGCCTCCAGCGTCAGCCGCTGGAGGCGCTCGGCCGCCGCGTCGTCGTCCGGCGTGGTCCGCGGCGAGACGGGCCGGTCGATCACGAACGCGCTCAACGGCTTCGCGGGAGGCTTGTCGATGAACGCGGACAAGGGCGGGGCGGCCGCGTCGACGGGGCGGGCGGTGCGCTTCATCTGCTCGACCATCGCCGCCGTCTGCGGGTCGTACTCGCCCGCGAAGCTGGAGGCGACGCCGCCGGGGTTGACCATGACGTACCGGGTCCGGGCCTTCGGGTGCTCGGCGGCGAAGCCGAGTCCGAGGAGGTCGTTGGCCCGCCCGGCGTGGAACTGGGCCTCCATCCCCGAGTAGCCGCGCCGGAATCCCAGGTCGCCCCAACGGATCTCGGGCTTCGCCGCGCCGGGCCCGGAGACGTTCAGGACCACCGGGGCCGCGGCCGCCTCCAGGCGGTCGAGCAGCCCGTGGCTCAACTGGAACCGGCTCAGGTATTCGAGCGCGAAGCACGCCTCGAAGCCGTCGGGCGTCAGGTGCCGGTGCGAACGGAAGTACCTGGCGCACAGCACGAGCGCGTCGATCGCCTCGTACTGGGACGCGAGCAGGTCGACCACCCGCCGCTGCTCGGCGACCAGGCTCAGGTCCGCCGCGATGATCTCCGCCCCGAGCGCCTCGCCCTTGGCCGCGTCGCGTCCGATCACGACGACGCGGTCGCCGAGGGCGAGCCGGTGCCGGGCGAGGGCGGCGCCGATGCCGTCGGTGCCTCCGGTGATGACGATGGTCTTCACGCTGCGCTCCTTGCGATCTCAGAAATCTAGACTCACGAGTCTAAAAACATGACCTCGGAAGTATTGCATACCCGCGGGGCCGTGAAACCAGACCCGTGAGTCCAGAACGCGTCCGGCTCGGCTACGCTGGCCCGATGGGTGCGGCAACGACGACGGCTCCGCGGGGCCGCATGGACAAGCGGCAGGCGATCCTCGCGGCGGCCTTCACCGAGTTCGCGGCCCGCGGGTACGCCCAGACGGGCGTCGACGAGGTCGCCGCGGCCGCCGGGGTCGCCAAGGCCACCGTCTACAACCACTTCGGCGACAAGGAGACCCTCCTGCGCGAGGCCGTCGCCGCCAGCGCCGAGCGGGCCACCGCCAAGAACCTCGCCGCCGTCGAACGCCTCGTCGACACCGGCGGCGACCTGCGGCCCGTCCTCGAAGACGTCGGCCTGCGCCTCGTCCAGTGCCACTGCGACGAGGACTCCTGGGCCCTGCGCCGCCTCCTCTACGCCGAACACGCGCTCCTGCCCGACCTCCTGGAGATCGTCCAGGTCGGCGCCGCCGAACGCGTCCAGCGCGCCCTCGCCGACCGCCTCGCCCGCCTCGCGCTCGCCGGGCGGCTGCGCCTGACCGACCCCGACGCCGCCGTCGAGCAGCTCACCGCCCTGCTCACCGGCCCCCTCGAAGCCCGCGCCCGCTGGGGCACGCGCCGCCTCCCGTCCAAGGAGATGCGCGAGGTCGCCGCCGCGGCGGTCGACACGTTCCTGCACGTCTACGGGGCCTGAACACGGCGGTGCCGGGCCGCCTCCGCGACCCGGCACTCCGTCTCGATCTCAGACTCCTACGAGCTCCGGCTCCGGCGCCGTCACCTGCCTGCGCCGAATGTTGAACGCCCCCACCGCGACCGCGACGACCGCCGCCGCGAGCGGCACCAGCATCGCCGCCCGGTACCCGTCGAGCAGGGCCTGCGACTCTGCCGAAGCGGTGGCCGCGACGTTCACCGCCGCCACCCCCGCGAGGCCGATCGCCGCGCCGAACTGGAACGAGGTGTACAGCAGCCCGCCCGCGAGCCCCTGCTCCTCCTCGTCGATCCCGTTGGTGGCGATGATGGTCAGCGGCCCGTACGCGAGGGTGAACGCCAGCCCCATGGACACCAGGCTCGGCAGCATCGCCACATAGGACGTCCCCGTCCCGGCCGTCAGGAACAACCCGAACGCGAGCGCGGCGAAGACGAGCCCGGCCAGCAGGACCGGGGCGTTCCCGAAACGGCGCACCAGCCTCGGCGTCACCGTCGGGGCCAGGGCGACGTCGATGCCGATCACCAGCATCGCGAGACTCGCTTCGACTGTGGACCAGCCGCGCAGCTCCTGCAAGTACAGGACCACCAGGAACTGGAAGCCGAAGAACCCGGCCATGAACAGCATCCCGATCACGTTGGCGCGCACCAGAGAAGCCGACCGGAAGATCCCCAGCCGCACCAGCGGCGCGGCGGTGCGCCGCTCCACCGCGACGAACACCCCGACGAGCGCGAGACCCGCCGCGATCAGGCCGATCGTCCAGAGAGGACCGACGTGGGCCGCGCGTTCGACGCCGAGGACCAGCAGCACCACCGCCGCGGTGATGGTGAGCCCGCCGAACAGGTCGAAGCGCTGGCCGCGGCGGTCGGGGTTCGGCGTCTTCGGGATGAGCGCGGTCGCGGCGACGAGCAGGACCAGCGACAGGCCCACGGGCATGAAGAACACCCAGCGCCAGTCGAGGGCGGTGAGCAGGCCGCCGATGACCATGCCGAGGGTGAAGCCCCCGGCGCCGATGGCGCCGTAGATCATCAGGGCCCGGTCGCGCTTGGGGCCCTCCTCGAACCCGGTGGTGATGATCGACAGGCCGGCGGGGGCCATGAACGCGGCGGCGAGGCCGGTGACGAACCTGGCGGCGATGAGCACCGCGCCGTTCTCGGCGAGCCCGCCGAGCCCGGAGAACAGCAGGAACACCGCGAGCGCGGCCAGGAACACCCGGCGGCGCCCCAGGATGTCGGCGGCGCGGCCGCCCAGCAGCATGAAGCCGCCGTAGCCGAGGACGTAGGCGCTCACCACCCACTGGAGCGACCCGGTCGAGAGGCCGAGGTCGGTGCGGATCGAGGGCAGGGCGATGTTGAGCATGGCGATGTCGATGCCCTCCAGGAAGATCGCTCCTGAAAGGACGAGCAGCACACCCCATTCACGGGCTTTCACGGGTTTCTCCTTGATGAACGTCGATTGCTGTGGCCGTGCAATCGTCGGCCCGGAAGCCCGAGGGAACAACGGCGAAGGCGGCAACGTTCGTTCAGTCAGGCTTACCGATACGGAGGACGCCATGGAACGCGACGAACTGGAATGCTTCCTGATCCTGGCCGACGAGCTGCACTTCGGGCGCACCGCCGCCCGCATGCGCCTCTCGCGCGCCCGGGTCAGCCAGCTGATCCAGCGGCTCGAACGCCGCCTGGGCGCGCCGCTGTTCGAGCGCACCAGCCGCACCGTCGTCCTCACCGACCTCGGCGCGCGCTTCCGCGAGGACGTCGAGCCGCACCACCGCGCCATCGAGCAGGCCCTCGCCCGCACCGCCGCGGCCGCCCGCGGCTTCGGCGGGACCCTCCGCGTCGGCTTCTCCGCGCCGCTCACCGGCGAGACCGCCATGCGCGCCGTCGACGCGCTCCGCGCCGACCACCCCGAACTGGCCGTCGAGATCTGCGAGATGTCCTTCACCGACCCGTTCGCGCAGCTGCGCGACCGCTACTACGACGTCCTGCTCATGGAGCTGCCCGTCCGCGAGGACGACCTCGCCAAGGGCCCCACGCTCCTCACCGAGGGCCGCATGGTCGCCGTCGCCGCCGACCACCCCTTCGCCGCGCGCCCTTGGCTCACGATGGAGGACCTCGCCGACGTCCACTTGATCGAGACCGACGGCGACGTCCCCGACTACCGGCGCACCCTCCAGACCCCGCGCCTGACGCCGTCGGGCCGCCCGATCCCCGCCGGTCCCGTCGTCACCAGCCTCCAAGAAGCGCTGATGCTCGTCGCGGCCGGCAAGGGCGCCATGCTCACCGCCGCGCACACCGCGACCTACCACGCCCGGCCCGGCGTCGTCCATCTCCCGATCCTCGACGCCGAACCGGTCCGCTACGGACTCGTCTGGCGCGCAGGCGAGAGCACCGCCGCCGTCGACGCCTTCGCCGGACTCGTCGCCGCCGACGCGAGCAGCGCCAGCCGCTCGGCGTCGCTGGTCCCGGCGTCGGGGTGATAGACGACCAGGTGCAGGCCCTCGGCGCCGCCGATCGCCAGCCGCTCCCGGTTGAGCACCAGCTCGCCGACCTGCGGGTGGGCGATCCGCAGCGGCCCGCCGCGCTGCCCGCGCACCTCGTGCCGGGCCCACAGCCGCCGGAACCGGTCGCTCGCCAGTGACAGCTCGCCGGTCAGCTCGATGAACCGCGGGTCGTCGATGTCGGTGCCCACCGACTGCCGCAGGTTCGCGATGAAGCACTCGGTGTAGTTCTCCCACTCCGGGTACAGCGCCTGCTCGGCCGGGTCCAGGAACAGGTCCCGCAACTGGTTCCCGCCGACCGCGAGCCGCGGATCGAGCGCCCGCGCAAGGGGATTGGACGCGAGGATGTCGAAGTACCGGCCCTCGACGTACACCGGCTGCGCGAGCGACTCCAGCAGCTTCAGCGCCCCGTCCGGCACGGTCTCCTTGCGCGGCCTTCGCCGCTGCCGCCGCGGCTCGGCGGCGAGCGTCAGCAGGTGCGCCGTGTGGTCCTCGTCGAGCCGCAGCACCCGCGCGATCGCCTCCAGGACCTGCACCGACGGGTTCCGGTCCCGTCCCCGCTCCAGCCGCAGGTAGTAGTCGAAGCTGATCCCCGCCAGCATCGCGACCTCCTCGCGCCGCAGCCCCGCCACGCGCCGCACCCCGATGTCGGGGATGCCCGCCTGCTCGGGCGTCACGAGCTCGCGCCGCGCCTTCAGGAACGCGCCGAGGGTGTTCGCCTTCTCGCTCATCGTCCAAGCCTAGGTCGCCCCGCGGCGGACAGAGGGGGTCCTCCCGCAGCCCCGGCACGACAGGACCCCAGGTCACGGCCCCGGCCGCGCCTAGCATCCGAACGGGCCGCCACGAGGCGGACGACACGGAAGGAACGCCATGGGCATTGCACTGATCACCGGGGCCAACAAGGGCATCGGCCACGAGACCGCACGGCAGCTGCTCTCACTGGGCCACACCGTCTACATCGGCGCCCGCGACCCCGAACGGGGCGCGAAGGCCGCCGCCGACCTCGGCGCGCGCTTCGTGCGCCTCGACGTCACCGACGACGACTCCGTCACCGCCGCGCTCGCGGCGATCGCCGCCGAGGTGGACCGGCTCGACATCCTCGTCAACAACGCCGGCGTCCTCGGCCTCGGCGCCGTCGACGGCCCCGCCGCACTGCACGTCTTCGACACCAACGCGGTCGGCATCGTCCGCGTCACCGAGGCCGCGCTCCCCTTGCTGCGCAAGTCGACCGACCCGAACGTGGTCACCGTCTCCAGCAGCGCCGGCTCGTTCTGGGCCGTCACCAATCCCGAACGCCCGGAGTTCGGCCTGCCGACCCTCCTCTACTCCGCGTCCAAGGCCGCGGCCACCATGCTCACCGTCCAGTACGCCAAAGCCCACCCGGGCATCAGGTTCAACGCCCTCGAACCCGGCTTCACCGCCACCGACATGACCGCGGACTTCCCTGGGGGACAAGCACCTTCGGAGAGCGCCCGCCTCGTCGTGCGCCTGGCGACCCTCGGCCCCGACGGCCCCACCGGGACCTTCCAGGACGAGAACGGCCCGCTGCCCTGGTGAGCGCGGCCGGTCAGCAGGAGTCGTTGCCCGTGTAGACGTACGTGAGGGTGATCGGCTCGTCGGGGGCGCGGGCGGTGCCGGCGTCCGGGGTCTGGACGGTGACCTCGCACTTGGGGGACTTCTCGCTGTTGTTCTGGTGCTCGCCGACGCTGGTCACGTTGGTGAAACCGGCTTCGGCGAGGAGCCGCTCGGCCTCGTCGAGGACCTCGCCGAGGACGTCGGGGACCATGACCTGGGCGACGGGCGTGGCCGACTGGGTCGGCGCCGCCGTGGTCGGTTCGGTCGTCGACTCGGGCGTGGGGGAGGCGCTGTCGCTCGGCTCCTCCGATTCGGTCGGCGCGGGCGTCGTCGGTGCCGGATCGTAGTTCGACTCCGGTTCGGCGCCTTGAGAAGTGGCCTCGGCCGACTCGTCCTCCCCGGACGCGCTCGGCAGCGGCGTCTCGGTGGCGGCGTCGAGCTCCTGGGCGTCCGGGCCGCCGCGGTTGAGGAGGGCGACGCCGGCGAAGGACATGACGGCGAGGACGACGACCAGCAGCGTCACGAGCACTTCGGGGCTCGTCCGCATCCGGATGAGCGGCGCGACGACAGGCCGGTCGGCGTCCTCGTCGGTGCCGATGCGCGCCAGGCCCGCGAGCGCCGCACCCTCGGCGATGACCAGGTCCGGCAGGTCGGGCAGCACGGGCGCGACGCCGAAGTGGTGGCCGACGACGTCGGCGATGAGCGGCGTGCGGCTCGCCCCGCCGACCAGCAGGAGCGCCGCGATCTGGTCGGCCTCGATGTCGGCGTCGCGCATGGCCTCCTCGATGAGGCTCACCGTCCGCAGCGCCGCCGGGGTGAGGCACTGGTCGGCGTCCTCGCGGGTCAGGCGCAGCTCCCGGTCGAGCCCGGGGAACCCCACGGTCGCCGACGGATGGTCCGACAGGCGCTCACGGGCGCGCCGCACCTCGTCCAGGACGCCCGCGCGCAGCGCCGTCTCGCCCGGGTTCTGCACGCGCGCAAGGTATTCGGGGTCCGAGCGGCGCAGCCGCTCGGCGAGGTGGTCGAGCAACAGCTGGTCGAAGGCCCGGCCGCCGATGTCGTCGGCGGTTCGGGCCGCCTCGATCTGGTACCGCTCGCCTTCGCGGCGCACTACGGCCACATGGCAGGAGGCCGCGCCGAGGTTGCAGACCACCAGGGGCGCACCGGCTTCGAGGCGCCGCCCTTGGACGGCGGCGAAGTGCCGGGCGGCGGCCTCGGGCTCGGACACCAGGAACGCGGCCTCGAAGCCCGCGTTCGCGGCGGCCTCGGCGTGAGCGCGGCGCCGGGTCGTGCTCCAGGTGGCGGGCACGGCGAGGCCGATGAGGGCGGGCGCGTCCTCCGGGATCACCTGGGGGAGCGGGTTCTCGGGGGCGGTCGGGCGCTGGTGCACGTCCCGTGGCGCCTCGGCGCCCTCACGACGCGTGGAGACGGTCGTGGTCGCCGAGCCGAGGTCGACGCCGACGGCGACCGCTCGCTGGGAGGGATGCATGTCCGCGAGTCTATTGCGTGAATACGAAGGGATTCAATAGTTCTCACGCGAACAGTGCGACTTGTGATCTCAAGGTCGAAGTGCTACCGGACGGTACGATTCGCGGTTCGAATTCGATCCATTGTGGTGAGGGTCGAGTTATGGCCGAAATGGGGTCACGAATCGGCCAATGCCGCCTCGATATCGGCGAGGTGGCGGGCCACCGGGCCCGCGGTGAGCATCCCCGAACCGGCCCCCACGAGCTCCCCGGCGGCCGGTCCGAGTGCGGCCGAAGCCCGTTCGAGGAACGATCGGTGCCGCACCCCGATCGCCGCCCGGGCCGCCACCGTCCACAGTGCCTCCAGCATGTGGTCCGGCGGTGGCGCGGGCACGGTGTCGAGGGCCGCGGCCGCCCCGTCGCGGTCACCGCGCGCCAGCGCCAGCAGCGGCGCCACCCAGGGACGGTACGGGCCCCAGTCGGCCCGCTCGTCGACCTCGATCGACAGGCCATAGTGGATTCGCTTGCACAGGAGCGCCAACGGCTCCAGCCCGCGCTCGACCCCGGGCATCCCCGCCCCCGCGAGCCGTTCGGCCGCGACCCGATAGGCCGCCTCCGCCTCGTCCAGGCCACCGGTCGCGGTGGCTCGCATCGCCGCGTACCAGGCGGTGAACACCCGCGCGAGCGGCCGCTCATGGCGCTCGGCCAGGGCCTCGGCCGCCGCCGCGTGCTCGTCGGCGGCCGCGAAGTCGCCGAGCGCGCCCCGCGCCTGCATCCGGATGAGCCGCCCCAGTACCTCATAGGAGGCCAGGTCATGGCGCTCCGCGAGGCCCGTCAGCTCCGCGCCGATCACGTCCCGCGCGGGCGCGAGGCCCGCGCGGTGGCAGGACTGCATGAACACCCCGTTGAGCGTGAACGCCAGCAGCGCCGGGTCACCGAGATCCCGTGCCAGCCGCTCGCCCTCGCGGGCCGCCGCCAGTGCCCGAGCCCCGCCGATCCCGCGCGACTCCACCGCGACCGTCGCCAGCAACCGCGCCCGCGTCCCGGCCGATGCCTTGGGCCCCAACGCGGTCAGCGTGCGCTCGGCGGCCGCGACGATCCGCGCCGCCCGGGCCGGATCGTCCGACCGCGTCCACACCGCCGGGACGTCATAGGCCCCGATCACCCGCGCAGTCAGTACCGGATCGCCCAGCTGCTCAGCCGCTTCGATCGCCTCGATCCGCCGCGCCCCGGCCGCCTCCAGACCGCCCGGGCCCGTCACCGCCAGGTGCCGCAGCAGACCCACCGTCGAATCCAGCATCGCCCGCGGCCCCACCGACCCGTCGAGCGACGACGCCGCCTGCGCCCACACCGCCTCGGGCGCCCCGCGCCCCTCGTCCACGGTCCCACGCAGCAGTTCCGTCTCCAGCTCCTGAAGGCGCGCACCGGGATCGAGCCCCAGCTGCTCCCGCAACATCCCGGTCCCGCGGCGCACCACCGCCAGCGCCTCCGCCTGCCGACCACTCCGATACAGCGCCAGCGCGAGCAGCCGCCAGCCCTCCTCCCGCCACGGGTGACCGTCCACATGCGCATCGAGCGCGGCGACCGCCTCACCCGTCCGGCCCAGCGCCACCAGCGCCCCGGCCCGCCGCTCGACCGCGTCCAGCCGCAGCTCTTCGAGGCGGCGCCGCTCGGCGAGCACCCACGGCCGCTCGTCCAGACCCGCATACGCCCCGCCCCGCCACCACCCCAGCGCCGCATCGAGCGTGTCGAACACCTTGCGCGGCAACCCATCCGAAGCCTCAGCGACCGCAGCCTCGAACCGCCAAGCGTCCACCGCCTCCACCGGAGCCCGCAGCGCGTACCCGCGCCCCTCCGTCACCAGCACCCGCGCCGGCGTCCGCGGCGCCCGATCCGGCTCGACCGCCCGGCGCAGTGCCGCGACGAACGTCCGCACCGCGCTCACCGCCCCGTCCGGCGGCACCTCCCACAAGTCCTCCACCAGCCGCTCGACCGACACCGCCTTGCCCTGGGCCGCGACCAGCCGCGCCAGCACCGACCGGTGCCGCGCCCCCTTCAACGCCAGCGCCCGGCCCTCGCCGTCCCAGGCCGCGACCGGCCCGAGCACCCCGAAACCCACCTGCACCGCGCCTCCCCTTCGACGCCTCAAACTACCGCTCATCGGATGCTCATCGGCGCCGGAGACGCTCGATCCGCACCGAACGAGAAGGAGAACACCATGCCGATTCCCGGCTTCGACACCCACCGCATCCAGGTCGCCCCAGGCGTCTCGCTCAACGCCGCCGTCGGCGGCACCGGCGCCCCGGTCGTGCTCCTGCACGGCTTCCCGCAGACCCACCTCATGTGGCGCCACGTCGCGGCCGACCTCGCCGCCGACCACACCGTCATCTGCCCCGACCTGCGCGGATACGGCGCCAGCGACAAGCCCGCCGAGCAGGGCCCCGACACGTACTCCAAGCGCACCATGGCCGCCGACACCGTGGCCCTCGCCCGCGCCCTCGGCCACGACCGGTTCGCGCTGGCCGGACACGACCGCGGCGCCCTCGTGGCGTTCCGGGCCGGGCTCGACCACCCCGACGCCGTCTCGCACCTGGCAATGCTCGACGTCGTCCCGACCCTGGACATGTGGGACGTCCTCCACGGCGCGAGCGCGGCCGTGGCCTTCCACCTGTACCTCATGGCCCAGCCGCCCGGCCTGCCCGAGCAGCTGATCGCGGCCGCCCCGGACGCCTTCTTCGGCCACTTCCTCGACGTCTGGACCCGCGACCCGTCCGCGATCGGTCCCGAGGTCCGCGCCGAATACCTGCGCGCCTCGGCCGCGGCGGTCCCCTCGATCGTCGCCGACTTCCGCGCGTCCTCTGGCATCGACATCGACCACGACCGCACCGACCTCGCCGCCGGATCGAAGTTCACGATGCCGATCACGGTCGTCCAGCAGGACTGGGGCGCGGCCCTCGGCTACGACGCCGCCGCCCTCTGGGGAGCCTGGGCCCCCGACCTCGACCACCGCCTGACGGCCGCCGGCCACTTCATGGCCGAAGAGGCCCCGGCGGAGATCGCCGGGGCCCTTCGCGCGCTGTTGGCTCGCTAACCGGGCCAGGGGAATCCGAGCTCCTCGGCGGATTTACGGGACCCGCCTACGACGGTCGAGACCGTCTTCGGGTCGGTCGTGCGGAGCATCGCAATGAAGCCATTGACGGTCGCCGCCACGGCTCGGTCATCTACCTCGAAGGCATCGGGGATTTCGATGAGGCGCTTGAACTGGAGCCAGGGACGCTCGGGCTTCAGATCCTCTTCGGGGTAGGTGAACGTGAACTCCAGGACGCCGCGGTCGCGGTTGGACGAGTTGATCCAGCCGCGCCGGCACTTCCAGCGCCCCAACAGCTCCGGTTCGGCCTGAAGGCGTTCGCGGAGGAGCCGCGCGGCCCGCCGGGCCGGCCATGTCCAGGTCCGGTCGGCGATGGCGCGGTCGAGCTCGGCGTCGTAGTCCTCGGAATCGAACGAGAACCGCCGGGTCTGGCTCGGCCTCTCGGTGTCCCTGACCTCCCACACCACGGTCCCGGCCGACTCATCGCGGTAGATGTGCGCGCGGAAGGCGCCGCAGCACTCCTCGACGCAGTCCGCCTCCGAAAGGCGGATATCTATGGGCTCCGCCGCACCTCGCAGACCGGGGCCGCGATCCAGGACGTTCTCGGGCGGATGCGGGTGCCCGCGCCCGAACCAGCTCGTCGCGAGCGGTTCGCCGTCGACCACGACGTGGAGCTCCGGTTCGCGGTGTGTACTCGGTGGCGGCACCCAGACCTGGAGCGCGAGCCCAGGGGAGAAGGCGGGCCGCCCGGTGCGGGCCTCTTCGACCTGCTGCCGTAGCCAGATCAGCTCGGAGTCAGCAGGCCGTTTCTCCAGCGCGCGTTCGACTTCCGCGAGCACGCCCGGATCGGCCAGCGCCGCACAGAACCCCCCGGCGACCGCTGCGCGCTCACCGGGAGCGAAGCCCAACAGCGCGCAACCGCCGTATCGGACTTCGTCCCACAGCCGGACCAGGCCGACCCGACCCGATGGCCCGGGAGCGAGCAGCCCCGGGTCAGCGGACACCGCGGTCAGCAGCTCTCGGATCCGGGCGTTGTCGCGGAGCAACTCGGGGACCGGCCGCAGATCGGCCAGTGCCAGGACCATTGATACGGCCTCAGCGGTGGCGAGCGTCTCCAGCAGTTCGCCGACCGCCTCCTGCGGGAGACTACCGAACTCCGAGGCGATCATCTGGCGCTCCGGATCGGGTATACGTCGCAGTACCCAATACAAGTCCTGCGCCGCCCCGGCGGCCCGGCTAAGCGCCGCCACAGCGCCGAAGGCGTACGAGCGGCCGAGGAGCGCCACTTCGCGAAGGATGACGGCGTCCACCTCCGCACCCGCATCCGAGGCGAGATTCAGCCCCACCGTCAATTCGATGCCGGTCGTTCCAGTTCGCAGCAGGTGGGATGCGATCGCGGAGGCGGCACTGTGCGAGAGGTGAAGATCGTCGGGAAAGAGGAAGCGCCGACCGCAGTCACCCGGTGCGGCGCGGAGCCGGTCGCCGAGATCGCGCAGGCCGCTCGGTGCGTTCAGGTTGGTGCCGTTGATGATCGCCGCGAGTCGTGCCGATGCGGCGCGGCGGGCCTGCTTGCGGGATTCGAAGTCCGACGGCGGTTGCGCCGATCGAACCTGCGGTGGGGGACTGAGCGACTTCCGGATCGCTACGATTTCCGCCTTCGGGAGCGGACCCTCGGGATGCCTCGCGAGCAGCTCGCGCAGGCGGTGATGGACGGGGACGGGATCGGGGTCGAGCGCACTGCGCTCGCCGGACCGCGTCATGAACCTGAGGTACTCGTTTCGTCGAACATCATTCGCAGAACATACTCCACTCGCGCGAGGGCCGAAAACGGACCCGTTTCGCCGAACGCTTGACATTGACACAGTGACAAGGTGTTTCCTTGGTCCCGGAGGTGCTTTACATGAACACGGCACACACGAACCCGCAGGCCACGGCCCTGACCGCCGCGCTGGGCGCCCGCGAGGCGTCCACGCGCCTCAAGGCCGCGCTCGCCGCCGGGACCGACCCCGACCCGGCCGTGGTCGACGCGCTCATCGACAGCTGCGGGACCGAACCGGACTTCTACGTGCGCGACATGCTCACGTGGGCGCTCACCAGGTTCCCCGCCGCGGCCACCGTCCCGAAGCTCCTCGACGAGCTGCACTCGGCGAACGCCCAGGCCCGCAGCCAGGCCCTGCACACGCTCTCGAAGATCGGCGACCCCGACACGTGGCACGCCGTCACGCAGGCGCTCCTGCGCGACCCGAACGACGAGGTCGCCCGGGCCGCGTGGCGCGCCGCCGTCGTCCTCGTCCCCGACGGGCACGAGCCCGAACTCGCGGCCGAACTGGCCGCGCAGCTCGGCCGCGGCGAGCGCGAAGTGCAGGTCAGCCTCAGCCGCGCCCTCGTCGCCCTCGGCCCGGCCGCCGAGCCGGTCCTGG
>NZ_QFRW01000024.1:0-622 GCF_003265355.1 Glycomyces dulcitolivorans
AGTCGGGGAGGTCGGGGGCGCGCACGCGCTCCGGTTCGGGCGCGGTCTCGCGCCAGCGGGCCTGCGACCAGGCGCGCCAGTACGGGGTGAAGACCTTGTAGTGGTCGCCGCCGCCGCTGGGCAGGAGCCGGCCGGGCTCGACCACGGCCGGGCCGGGCGCGACGTGCAGGTCGGCGGCCCTTCCCAGGCGCTTGAGCAGGCCGGCGGCGAACCGCCCGGCGTCCGAGGCGCACACGACGAGGTCGGCGCCGGTCGCGGCCGCGACGTCCTCGACCTGCGAGGCGGTGTCCCCGGACCGGACGACGAGGTCGGCGCCGAGGCCGCGCAGCGAATCGCGCAGGTCGTCGAGCGACTCCAGCAGGAAGCGCCGCTGGTTCGGGTTCGAGGCCCGCCCGGGGTCGTCCACGTACAGCGGGACGACCCGCTCGGCGTCGCGGCAGGCCGCGGCGAGGGCCGGGTTGTCGTGGACGCGCAGGTCGCGCGTGAACAGCAGCACGGCGGTCCGGCTCATGGCGGCTCCCAGGATGCGGCCGCCCCGGGCGGGCGGCCCCGGCAGCCTAGCGGCCGGGAGCGCCCGCGGCGCGGAGGCGCGTCAGGCGCGGGGCGGCTCGACCTCGGTCTG
>NZ_QFRW01000024.1:681-4008 GCF_003265355.1 Glycomyces dulcitolivorans
ACGCCGACCGGGCAGGACAGGCCGTTGGGGCCGTGGTTGCAGTAGCCGTTCGGGTTCTTGTGCAGGTAGGCCTGGTGGTACTCCTCGGCGAGCCAGTAGGCCCCGGCCGGGAGGATCGCGGTGGTGATCGGGCCGAGCCCGGCGCCGCGCACGACCGGCTCGAACGCGGCCCTGCTCGCCTCGGCGGCGGCCTGCTGCTCGGGTGTGGTCGTGTAGATGACGGACCGGTACTGGGTGCCGATGTCGTTGCCCTGGCGCATGCCCTGCGTCGGGTCGTGGTTCTCCCAGAAGACCTTGAGCAGGTCGTCGTAGTCGACGTTCGCCTTCTCGTAGACGACCTTCACGACCTCGGCGTGGCCGGTCAGGCCGGTGCAGACCTCCTCGTAGGAGGGCTTCTCGGTGTTGCCGCCCATGTAGCCGACGGAGGTCGTCCACACGCCGGGGACGCGCCAGAACAGGCGCTCGGCGCCCCAGAAGCAGCCCATGCCGAAGTACGCGGATTCGGCGTCGGGACCGGGGGTGCCTTCGATGGGGTGCTTGAGTACCGGGTGCGTGATGGTCATCCTGCAAGTCTGTCACGCGCGGATAACGACTGCCATGTGTCGCGGGCGACCGCTAGCGTGGGCGGATGGTCTCTCGAATCAACCAGTTCACGTTCGACAGCCGCGACGGCTACACCCTCTGCCAGTGGTGGAAGCAGGTCACCGGCTACACCGAGAACCCGGAGTTCCCGAACAGCCCCGACGAGGAGGAGAACTACATCGGCCCCGGCGGGGAGCGGGGCGGGCTGCTCTTCATCAACGTCCCGGAGCCGAAGGCGGTCAAGAACCGCATGCACCTCGACCTCTCCCCGGAGACCGCCACCCGCGACGAGGAGGTCGAGCGCCTCCTCGCCCTCGGCGCGACCCTCCACGAGGACCACCGCACCGAGAACGGCGCCGGCTGGGTCACCCTCCTGGACCCCGAGGGCAACGAGTTCTGCATCGAGCGGTCCGACGCGGAGCGCGAGGCCGCCAAGGGCTGAACGCGAGCGGTCCTCGATCCGCGGTCGCCCCCGTTTCGAATATGACGCGGGGGTACGACAGCGGAGACGGCGGCGCCGACGACAGCAGAAACGTCAGCGGAAACGACCGCGGGCGCCCGCTGCGGTCATCGACGGCCGGTGAAGGCCGCCGAGGCAGCGGGCGCCCGCGATGCGAAGTCTGAGGGCGCTGCGGCCGAGGGGTCTACTTCTCCGCCACGGCGTCGAGCTCGCCGTCGCCGTCGGCGTCCACCGCGACCGTGTCGTACTTGCCGTCGCCGTCGTGGTCGACCAGCACGTGGTCGATGACGCCGTCGCCGTCCTTGTCCACCGCGAGGAGGTCCGCGGTGCCGTCGCCGTCGACGTCCACGTGGTACTCGACCGACCCGTCCTCGTTGCGGCGCACGCCGACCGTCTCGTCGACACCGTCGCCGGTGATGTCCATCTGGTGTACTTCGTCGAAGCCCATGAGGCATCTCCTAAGTAGGGAAGTGGTAAGTGTCGACTGCACGATAGCGCGCCTATCCATAGCCAGTGGTACTCGCGTCGGCTAGCTTAGGGACATGCATGACGGTCACGGGTTTTCCACACTCGCCATCCACGCCGGTCAGGAGCCGGATCCGCTTACGGGGGCGGTCGTTCCGCCGATCTACGCGACCTCCACCTACAAGCAGGACGGGGTCGGCGGCCTGCGCGGCGGCTACGAGTACTCCCGGTCGGGCAACCCGACCCGGACGGCGCTGGAGACCTGCCTGGCCGCCATCGAAGGCGGCACCAGGGCGTTCGCGTTCGCCTCCGGCCTCGCCGCCGAGGACACGATCCTGCGCGCGCTCCTGTCCCCCGGCGACCACGTGGTCATCCCCGACGACGCCTACGGCGGCACGTTCCGCCTGTTCGACAAGGTCGCGACCCGCTGGGGCCTGCGCTACACCGCCGCCCCGATCACCGACCTCGCGTCGGTCGCCGCGGTCATGAGCGAGGGCACCAAGCTGGTGTGGATCGAGACGCCCACCAACCCGCTGCTCAACATCGCCGACATCGAGCAGATCGCCGACCTCGCGCACCGCCACGGCGCGCTCGTCGTCGTCGACAACACCTTCGCGAGCCCCTACCTCCAGCAGCCGCTCGCGCTCGGCGCCGACGTCGTCGTCCACTCCACCACCAAGTACATCGGCGGGCACTCCGACGTCATCGGCGGCGCCGTCATCGTCCGCGACAATGAACTCGCCGACGCGATCGCCTTCCACCACAACGCCATGGGCGCCGTCTCCGGCCCCTTCGACGCGTTCCTGACGCTGCGCGGCATCAAGACCCTCGGCGTCCGCATGGACCGCCACTGCGACAACGCCGAGCGCGTCGCCGAGTTCCTCTCCGGCCACGCCAAGGTCGCCGAGGTCCGCTACCCCGGCCTCGCCGAGCACCCCGGACACGACGTCGCGGGCAAGCAGATGAAGCGCTACGGCGGCATGGTCTCCTTCCGCCACAAGGACGGCGAGCAGGCCGCGGTCGACCTGTGCGCCCGCACCGAGGTGTTCACGCTCGGCGAGTCGCTCGGCGGCGTCGAATCCCTCATCGAGCACCCGGGGCGCATGACCCATGCCTCGGTCGCCGGCAGCGCCCTCGAAGTCCCCGCGGACCTCGTGCGCCTGTCGGTCGGCATCGAAGACGCCGACGACCTCCTGGCCGACCTGCGCCAGGCGCTCGGCGGCTGACCCGATCGTCCTCCCGTCGAAACCCCAGTCCCCCGCGAGAAAGGACGATCAGTGAGCTGGTCGGGAACCACCGCGCAGCAGATAGCGAAGGCGGTCCGGCGCGGCGACGCGGACGCGGCGTTCGTCGTCGACCACCATCTTCGCCGCATCGAGGACCACCGGGAGGCCGACGCCGCCCTCACCAGCGTCCGCAAGATCGAGTCCCTCGCCGAGGCCGCGGCCGTCGACGAGATCGAGAACCGCGACTCCCTGCCCGCCGCAGGGGTCCCCGTCGCGATCTGCGAGCAGCTGCCCGTCGCCGGGCACGCCCCGCGGCTCGGCTCCAACGCGGCGGTCCTCCCGATCGCCGACACCGACCACCGTGCGGTGCAGCGCATCCGCGGCGCCGGCGCGGTCGTCGTCGCCTTCGGGCGGTCCTCCGAACTGGGGCTGTGGCCCGCCACCGACGACGACGGCAACGTCCCCGCCAACCCCTGGCGCCCCGACCGCGGCATCGGCGGCCCCTCCGGCGGCACCGCCCTCGCGGTCGCCACCGGCGCGGCCCCGATCGGCATCGGCCTCGACGGCCCCGGCTCGGCCGGCGGCGTCCGCACC
>NZ_QFRW01000025.1:0-17986 GCF_003265355.1 Glycomyces dulcitolivorans
GCGGCCTTCCCCGCTGCGGCTGACGCCGCCGGGCCGGGGCGCTGGTCCGACTGCGCCGACGGCTTCGCGTCCCTCCCCGGCCTCGGCCGCGGGCCGACGACCGGCGGCGCGGGAGGCGAGATCGTCACGGCCACCACGCAGGCGGAGCTGAACGCGTACGTCACCGCCGAGGCGCCCTACGTCATCCGCGTGCCGGGCTCGATCGCGATCGCCCCGCGCGGCACCGAACTTCGCGTCGCCTCGAACAAGACGATCATCGGCGTGGGCACCCGCGGCGAGATCGTCGGCGGCGGCTTCTTCCTCGGCGCGGGCGTCCACAATGTCATCATCCGGAACCTGACGATCCGCGACACCCTCATGCCCGAGGACGACCCGGACGACAAGGAGTTCGACTTCGACGCGATCCAGATGGACACCGCCGACCACGTCTGGATCGACCACAACCGCCTGACCCGCATGAACGACGGCCTCATCGACAGCCGCAAGGACACCACGTTCCTCACCGTCTCGTGGAATCAGCTGCACGAGAACAACAAGACGTTCGGCATCGGCTGGACCCCGAACGTCACCGCGCAGATGACCATCCACCACAACTGGTTCAAGGACACCGTGCAGCGCAACCCCAGCGCGGACAACATTGCCAACCTGCACATGTACAACAACTACATGCAGGACGCGACCGCGTACGGCAACTATGTCCGCGGATTGACCAAGGGCGTCATCGAGAACGGCTACTTCGAGCGCGTCCACAACCCGTACTACACAGTGGACGGCGAACTGGTGCAGCGCGGGAGCATCACCGTCGACTGCACCTGGGACGAGGGCCTCATCACCTCCCAGGGCGAGGCCTTCGACCCGCGCGACTTCTACGACTACCGGCTCGACCCCGCCCGCGCGGTGCCGGGCCTCGTGAGCCGGTTCAGCGGCCCGCAGCGCAATATTGGGACTTGAGCTGCGGCGCAACTGAACTGAGGGCGGCGGCCCTGGGGTTGGGGCCGCCGTCCATTCGTCAACGGAGCGGCACCCCGTTGCAGGGCACGTCCTCGCGGCGCAGGAATGCCAGCCGCGCCCGCTTCTCGGGCAGCTCGATCTCCGGCCCGAGCGTGAACCCGGCCCAGACGGCCCGCGAATGCGCCTTCCCGTTGCGGGAGTCGGGCTCCGCGACGATCCGCAGGTGGGCGGGGTCGGCGAACAGGAACCCCGCGAGTGCGAGCATGACCGCCCCGGTGAACCCGGCCTCCTCACCGCCCGCGGCCGGGGCCATCAGGAGGTGCGTGCCGATGTCCCCCGGCTCGACCTCGTAGCACTCCCCCACCGGATCGGCGGCCGGCTCGTAGGTCTGGAACAGGGCGACCGGCCGCCCGTCGCGCAGCACCAGGTAGGCGTGGTGGGTCGCGAGCGAGTCGAGGTACTCGTAGATTTCGAGCACGTACTCCTTCGAGTGCTCGGTCATCCCCCAGAACCGCGCGCGCTCCTCGGTGACCCAGCCGTAAATGAGATCGAGGTCCTCTGCAGGTGAGACGGGGACGATCGCGATGTCCCCGAACCCCTCGACCCGGTACTCGAAGACGGCGGGACGGTCGATCACGCGGTACTCCTCCTGCAGCTCTTGCCATTCCACGACCACCGGGGCGAGTTCGCCCCGCCGCCAGAGCGGGAACTGGTCGCGCTCGTGCGGCCCCGGCTCACCCGACGCTCCGAAGGGGACGATCCAGCGGCTCCGCTCGCGGCCCGAGAGGTCCCACACCCACCTGGCGGCGGGCCCGCTCGTGATGACAGTCCCGACGCCGCTGGTCGCCAGGACGCAGTCGGCGTCCCCGCCGAGGCCGGGCTCAGCGGCTCCCGTCGGCGGCGTCTGGTCAGGCACGAGTTGGCGGCTCTCACCCCAAGCGGTCCGGCCGGCCGTCTCACCGACCTCCTCCGCCGCGTCGCGGACCGCGTTCTCAAGCTCCTCGGCGGTGAAGAAGTCACCGGTCAGGAAGTGCGCCAGCGCGAAACGCAGCCGGGCCTCGACCGCGAACCAGGGCCGGTACAGGTCGCCGACTTCGGCGGTGTCGCCCAGCGGGACGAACGCCGGATGCTTGGCGAGGCGGTGGACGACCGCCGCGCGGAGCGCGTTGAAATCGGCGGCCTCGGTGCTCGCCTCGTCCATCCGCAGGTCCCAGGCGAGCAGTCGCTTGCGCAGGCGCTCGGCGTCGGACCCGAGCCCGTCGACGGCGGCGAGCGCGTCGATGAGGGGGTTGGGTGCGACCAGGAGCGTGTCGGTGTGGACGGCGGCCATGGCGTCGGGCGTCCAGTCCTGCCTCGCGGCGAGGAGGTCGCGGATGCGGTCGGCGCGGTGGGGCGGGCAGAACTCGTCGCCGAACGGCGCGGAGAGGCCGCGGTCGTTGGCCATGGTCGCTATGCGGTCGATGCCCGCGCTGGGCATGGGTTCCCAACCGCGCCAGGCGAACCGGGGCTCCCACGCTTCGACCGGTCGGCGCCGGTTCTCGCGGTCGCGGTCAGGGACTCGCCCGGCGACGCGGTGCAGCGTTGCGCCCCGGGTGTCGGCGGCCATGACGACGTTGACGGGCTCGGTCCAGTGGTCAAGCGCGGTGTGGACATCCTCAACGATGCCGGCCCGCAAGAGTTTCGGGAGCGCGGCAAACCCGAGATCTGAGGCGACGCGCCCCGGCGTACGCAGGCTGAATCCTGTGCCAGCCTCCGGGGTGCCGTCGATGACGGGGCCGCGGGCGGTCTCGATGATCGCAACGGTCTCGGGCGCTTCGCCTTTGATCTCGATCGTCTCCGTGGCGGTCCGGGTCGCCTCCCAACCGTCGGGACCGAAAGCCTCAACAGTGCCGTCATCAGTGCGACGCAGGCGCTCCCGATAAAGATCCTGGGTGTCGGCCATGGCGTTGGTGATACCCCAGGCGACTCCGCCGGTATGTCCGAAGTGGGCAATACCCGGGATGCCGGGGTTGGCGAGACCGATGACGTCGAATTCGTCGCAGGCGAGGCGGATCTGCTGGTAGAACCCGGGTTTCTCGATGAGCCGGTGGGGGTCTCCGGCGACGATGGGCGACCCGCTCGCGGTCATCGTCCCGTCGATGAGCCAGCCATTCGAGCCTTCGGCGCTGGGCCCGTCGAGGCTGAACAGCCGCGCGGCCTCCGGCCCGAGCACCCGGTCGACGCGTTCGCGCCAGAGCTTCGTCGGGGCGCCACCGCCAAAAAGAAGGTGGATGCCGTGCCAAATGGCAAGAGGAGTCCACGACTCCCAAGGCGCAACTCCCGCCCCCGACCCAAGAGCGCGGTTGACCCCCGCAACGTACGCCTCGACCCAGCTGGCGGTCTCTGCATCAAGTGCCGCGAAAGCGCTGCGCGCGGTGTCGGTGACGCGGGCCTGGCGGACGAACCGGTCCCAGTGCCGCCATTCGGGTCCGAGGACGGCCGAGGCCCTGCCTTCGGCGCGGCGCCGGTAGACCTCGATCTGCCGCGCCCGGTCGGTGGCGGCGTTCCACCCTTGGGCGAAGGCCAGCGAGTGGATGCCGGAGGCCCGCAGGTGGGGGATCCCCCAGGCGTCCCGATAGCATGAGAAGCTCATAATTAGGTTAGTCTAACCTAACCTCTACAGCGTTGATCAAGTCGATTATAGGAGACCGGACCATGGGCCACGGCTGGGAAGGCGCAGTGCTGAAGCTGCTGCGCGCCAAGGACTTCAAGCTCACGGTCACCGCATCCGAGCAGGTCACGCCCCACTATCGCCGCCTCTCCTTCACCGACGGCGGCCTCCTCGCCGAGGTCGGCGTACACCCCGCGATGTGGGTCCGCCTCTGGTTCGAGCACGACGGCAAGCCGCACCAGCGCGCCTACACCCTCGTCGACCCCGACCCGTCCGCCGGCACCTTCGACATGGAGTTCGCCCTCCACGACGGCACCGCCAGCAACTGGTCCGGGACGGCCCGCCCCGGCGACGTCATCGCCGCCACCGTCTACGGCACCGCCTTCACACCCCCGGACCCCGCCCCGGAGCGCCTCCTCCTCGTCGGCGACGCCGCGTCCCTCCCGGCGATCAACTCGCTCCTCGACGCCTTCCCCGACACCCCCGCCACGATCTGGTTCGAGACCACCTCCGACGACGCCCTCCCCTTCCGCACCCGCGACGTCCACGACCTCCACCTCATCCCCCGCGGCGACGGCACCGCCCTCGAATCCGCCGTCCGCACCGCCCTCCCCGCCCTCCTCACCCCGTCCACATACCTGTGGATAACCTGCGACGCCCGCACCACCCGAGCCCTCACCGCCCTGGCCCGCAAGGACCTCGCCGTCCCCAAAGACCGCTTCCACGCCATGGCCTACTGGCGCCCCTAGCCGCTCACCAGTGCCGGTTGCAGCACTCCACATGCAGCTGCGACCACGGATTCCGCCTGTCGGTGCCGTTCCAGCGACCGAGGTCGATCTCCGCGCAGCAGTGGGTGTCGGGCGTCTCGGCGAGATGCGCGGGGCAGTCCTCCGCCAGCGCGCGCAACTGCTCGCCCTCGAACTCGAACCCCGGCCGGCATCCCACGATGAACAGCGTGTCCGCCGCGATGGCCCACCGGAGCCGGTCCGTGTCCCGTCGATGCTGATACACCTCGGGATCGAACTCGGGAAACGCCTCGGCGGGCATCGTCACCTTCTGCACCCGCCCGGCCCCCAACCGCCCCCGCACCTCTTTCCAGTGCGACGCACGGAATCCGAGGCTGCGGTGCACCAGCACGAGGTCCAACTTCCGGCCCCCGTACTCGACCCCGCAATCCGCCGCGCTCGACCGCAGCGGCAGGTACACCAGACTCCGCGGCGACCGCGCCGCCAGCCACCACGCGATCGCCAGATCCACGGTCCCGCGCTTGTCCACGAACATCTGCGCCCCGAGTCGCCCCTCATAGAGCGGCATACGCCCGACCTTCGCGGCCCGCACCACCCGAAACCGCTCAGCCCCAAGCCGAACCTCATCAACCAGGACCCGCCACTCCCGCCCTTCCAACCGCACTGCTCAACTCCCCAAGGGCACGAATCCGATCCGCCAAGTATCGCGCCGCGGACAGCGGGGTTCAAAAGGTTTGCGGGCCGGTCTGCGAACGAGGGACCGACCGCTTCGGCCGGCCCCTCGGGGTTTTACCAGGTCACCGGCATTCGGTAGACGCCGTAGACGGCGGCGTCGTGTTTGAAGGGGAGGTCGTCGATGCTTCCGGCGAGGGCGAGGGTCGGGATGCGCTTGTACAGGGTGCTGTAGACGACCTGGAGTTCGACGCGGGCGAGGGACTGGCCGAGGCATTGGTGGACGCCGAAGCCGAAGGCGACGTGGCGGCGGGCGTCGCGGGTGAGGTCGAGGCGGTCCGGGTCGGGGAACTCGCGGGGGTCGCGGTTGCCGATGTCGTTCGCGAGGATGACGCCTTCGCCGGCCTTGACGAGCTGCCCGGCGATCTCCATGTCCTCCAGGACGGCCCGGCGGCGGCCGTTGTGGGTGATGTGGAGGTAGCGCAGGAGCTCCTCGACGGCCTTCGCGACCGTCTTCGGGTCGTCGCTCTCGCGCAGGATCGCCATCTGGTCCGGGTTCTCGAAGAGCGCCAGCGTACCGAGCGCGATCATGTTCGCCGTCGTCTCGTGCCCGGCGATGAGCAGGAGGACGCCGATCTGCGCGGCCTCGGCGCGCGTGATCTCCCCGGCCTCGACGCGGCCGACCAGGCCCGACAGGAGGTCGTCGCCGGGCGCCTTCATCTTCTGGCCGACCAGGTCGTCGAGGTACACGGTCAGGTTCCGCATGCCGGCCATGCGCTCCTCGGCCGAGACCTCCAGGTTGACGATGACCTTGCTGTTCTCCTGGAAGAAGTCGTGGTCGGCGTACGGGACGCCGAGCAGTTCGCTGATCACCAGCGACGGGATCGGCAGCGCGAACGCCTCCACCAGGTCGGTCGGGTTGGGGCCGGCGAGCATCGCGTCGATCGCGTCGTCGACGATCCGCTGGATCGCCGGGCGGCGCGCCTCGGAGCGCTTGATCGCGAACGGCGCGGTCACCATGCGGCGCAGGCGGGCGTGCTCGGGGTCGTCCATGAGGATGAACCCGATCTTCGGCTGCTGCCCTTGCGGCGCTTGCGGTTCGCCGTCCTCGTAGTCCTGCTTGACGGCGGCGTTCGGGTAGCCGGGGCTGGCGGTGTCGGAGCTGACGCGCGGGTCGGAGAGGACTTTGCGCTGGTCGTCGTAGCCGGTCACGAGCCACGGCGTCTGGCCGTCGGCGAGGCTGACCCGCGCGATCGGGCCCTCCTCCTGAAGCGCCTTCAGGCTCGGCGGCGGATCGAACGGGCACTTCGCGGCCCGCTGCATCGGGTACTCGGGCGGGCGGGTCTCCTGGTCGGTCATCGCTCTGTTCCTTTCGGTTCGGGTGTTGTTGCCGCTGTACCGATTCGTGGGCACGGCACAGCGACGCTCAAGGGCGTTGATCCGGGGACGGAGTCGTACTAGATGAATGAGTCCACTAGGGACTGTCGGTGCTGCCGGGCCTGCTTCGGCATGCTCCAGCCGACGACGCCGGTGACGCGGCCCGCGGAGCGGTAGGCGGCGACGAAGCGGCGGGACGCCGGGTCGCCTTCGAGCACTTCGAGTTCGGCGTCCAGCGAAGGCAGGCCGTAGACCTGGATCTTCGCGTCGAACTGGTCGGTCCAGAAGTACGGCACCGGCTTGTACGGCTGCCCGGCGCCGAGGATGTTCGCGGCCACCGCGGCCGCCTGCTCGGTCGCGTTGGTGCGGTTCTCCAGGCGCAGCGAGCGCCCGATCCCCTCGTGGTGCCAGCGCGCGACGTCGCCCACGGCCCAGATGCCATCGGCGGCAAGGCAGTTCGCGTCGCACACGATGCCGTTGTCGATCCGCAGTCCGCTCCCGGTGAGCCACTCGGTGACCGGGATCGACCCGATCGAGACGACCACGGCGTCGGCCGGGAGCACTTCGCCGGACTCCAGGCGGACCCCGGTGACGCGCCCGCCCTGCTCCTGGAGGCCGTCGACCCCGACGCCGGGGCGAAGCCGCACGCCGCGTTCGGTGTGGAGTTCGGCCAGGTGCTTGGCGACGCCGGGCCCGAGCTGCATCTCCATCGGCGCGGCCTGTGGCCCCACCAGGGTGACGTCGGGGCCGAGTCCCGAAGCGGTGGCGGCGATCTCGGCGCCGAGGACGCCGTCGCCGACGACCACGAGGTGCCGTGCCGCCGCGAGCTCGCCTTTGAGCCGCAGCGCGTCCTCCATGGTGCGCAGGACGTGCACGCCGCCGAGTCCGGCCGCCCCGGGCAGGTGCCTGGCGCGGATGCCGGTGGCGATGACGATCGCGTCGGCGGCGATGGTGCGCCCGTTCTCGGTCGTGACGGCGCGGTTCGCGACATCAAGCGCGGTGGCGGCCTCGCCGAGCGCGAACTCGGCGTCCAGTGAGGACAGCACCGCCTCGGGCCGCAGCTGCGCCCGCTCCGGGTCCCACTGTCCGGAGAGGACCTGCTTGGACAGCGGCGGCCGGTCGTACGGCAGGTGCCCCTCGGCGCCCAGGAGCGTCAGGCGCCCCTCGAAGCCCTTGCGGCGCAAAGCTTCGGCGGTGGCGAGTCCGGCCGCCGACGCGCCGACGACGAGCACGCTGCCGGGCGCGGTCACGCGCCCTCGCTCACGTCGATAGCCAGGGCCGGGCAGACGCTCGCGGCCTCGCGCACCATCTCGTGGTACTCGGGCGCGGGGACCGGGTCGAGGAGGATGACGATGCCGTCCTCGTCGCGCTGGTCGAACACGTCGGGCGCGACGAGCACGCACGACCCCGCGCCGCAGCACTTGTCTTCGTCAACGGTGACTTTCATGGTGGGTAACCCCCTGAGTTCGGTGTACTCCGCCTGGTAGAGGCCGACGATCGCGTCGACCAGCCCCAGGCCGGCTTCGTGCCAGGTGTCCCTGGCGGTGGTCTTCCCCGCCGCGAGCGAGGCTTCGCGCACGGCCGGGACGAGGACGGCGAGCTGCCGGACCATGCCGTTGCGCTCCTCGCGCACCTCCGGCGGCAGGTCCGACAGGCACGATTCGAGTCCTTCGCTGACGCGCTGGAGCGACGGGGCCTTCATCGCCTCGTCGGCGATCTCGTCGCGCATGGCCGGGTCGGTGAGGACCTGGGCGGCGAAGCGGGCGAACCAGGTCGGCCCGCCGATCGACCCGAGGTGGTCCATGGTCGGCATGACGAAGCATTCGACCCAGTCGCGGAGCGTCGGCTCCGGGCCGACCTGCGCGAGCCGCTCGACGCGCGCTTCCTCGATGTGCGCCATGTGCTTGCGGATGATCGCGCGCACGAGGTCGGCCTTGGTCCCGAAGTGGTAGCCGACGGCGGTGTTGTTGCCCTGCCCGGCCGCCTCGGAGATCTGGCGGTTGGAGACGGCGGCGACGCCCTGCTCGGCGAACAGCCGTTCGGCGGTGGTGATGATGGCCTCGCGGGTCGCGGCGACCCGCGTGGCCCTGGTGCTGGTGCTCATGTCCGCCACCGTACGGGGACGGCGGCCATGCCGCCGACCAGGAGTCCTTCCACCCGCTGGAGGTCGTCGGCGGCGACGGCGAGTTCGAGCGAGGGCAGGCGGCGCAGGAGGACTTCGAGCGCGACCTGGAGTTCGGTGCGGGCCAGGGCCTGCCCGAGGCACGAGTGCGCGCCGGCGCCGAACGCGAGGTGCGGGTTGGGCGTGCGGGCGAGGTCCATCTCGGCGGCGCCGTCGAACGCGGCCTCGTCGCGGTTCGCGGCGGCCATCGAGCACACGACCGTCGTTCCCGGTTCGATGACGGCGCCGCCGACCGCGAACTCCTCGTCGATGTAGCGGACCATCCCGAACCCGGCGTTGACGTCCATCCGCAGGGACTCCTCGACGGCGGAGCGGATGAGCTTCGGGTCGGCGAGCAGGGCCTCCCAGCGGGTGCGGTCGGCCAGGAGCATCGCGGCCATCTTGGCGATCATGTTCGCGGTGGTCTCGTGCCCGGCGACGAGGAGGCCCTGGCCGGTGGCGATGAGCTGCGCGTCGGTCATGTCGGACCCGGTCGCGAGTTCGGAGAGCAGGTCGTCGCCGGGGTCGGCGCGCTTGGCGGCGAGGTGCCCGGCCAGGTACTGGTAGAACTCGGTCTGGGCGGCGACGATCTCGTCCTGGGTGTACCGGGTCATGCTCAGGAGCGTGTCGGACCAGTAGGAGAACTTGTCGCGGTCGGCCTCGGGGACGCCGAGGATCTCGCAGATGACCCACACCGGCAGCGGGAACCCGAAGGCGGCCTTGAGGTCGGCGGTGTCGCCCTTCGCGGTCATCTCGTCGACGAGGCGGTCGGCCATCGCGGTGATGCCGGGGCGCAGCGCGGCCATGCGCTTGGCGGTGAACCACTTGTTGAGCTGGCGGCGCCACACGAGGTGGGCCTCGCCGTGCTGCGGGAGCACGTTCGCCATCTCGCTCTCCATGATCCCGCCGGACTCCTGCTCGGTCATGCGGGCGCTGTCGCCGTCGGCGGAGGTGCGGGTGAAGCGCGGGTCGGCGAGGGTGGCCTTGACGTCCTCGTAGCGGGTGAGGAGCGTCGCGTCGTCCCCTGAGACGAACTTCACGTGGGCGACGGGGCACTTGCCCCTGAGCTCGGCCCATTCGGCCGGCGGCTCCAGCGCGGAGTCGCCGGTGATGGGGTACTGGAGGGCGGTGTGCTCGGACATGTGGTCCTCCCGGTGCATCGACGGCAGTTCGATTTGCCCACTATTCAACCCCTGGGAGTACAGTAAGTCAAGCAGTTGACTTAAAATATTTCGGGTCACATGCACTACCAGGATGGAAACCACCGCCGATGACTCAGAACACCACCGAGCCGGACGTTCCGCCGTCCCGCTCCAACCGCATCATCGCGATCCTCGCCTTCTCGGGGATCGTCGTCTCGCTCATGCAGACCTTCGTCATCCCGCTCCTGCCCGAGCTGCCCGCGCTCCTCGGCGCCTCGGTCGGCGACACCTCGTGGGCCGTCACCGCGACGCTCCTCGCCTCCGCCGTCGCCGTGCCCGTCGTCGGGCGCCTGGGCGACATGTTCGGCAAGCGCCGCATGCTCCTCGTCAGCCTCGTGCTCCTGACGGCCGGGTCGGTCGTCGCCGCGCTCAGCACCAACCTCGCGTCGTTCATCACCGGACGCGCGATCCAGGGCCTCGCCGCGGGCGTGATCCCCTTGGGCATCAGCATCATGCGCGACGAACTGCCGAAAGCCAAGCTCGCCTCGGCGATGGCGCTCATGAGCGCCTCGCTCGGCATCGGCGGCGCCCTCGGGCTCCCCGCGGCCGCGCTCCTGGCCGACCACGCCGACTGGCACGTCCTGTTCTGGGTCGCCTCCGGCGCCGGGCTCCTGTGCCTGCTGCTGGTCGCCGCGATCGTCCCCGAGTCCGGCGTCAAATCGGGCGGGAAATTCGACCCGGTCGGCGCGATCGGACTCTCCGCGGGCCTCCTCGCGCTGCTCCTGGCCGTCTCGAAGGGCGCCGACTGGGGCTGGACCGACCCGCTCACGCTCGGCCTGGGCATCGGCGCGGTCGTCGTCCTCCTCGCCTGGGGCGCTTACGAACTGCGCATCCCGCAGCCGCTCGTCGACCTGCGCACCACCGCCCGCCGCCAGGTCCTGCTCACCGACCTCGCCTCGGTCGTGTTCGGCTTCGCGATGCTCGCGATGTCCCTGGTCCTGCCGCAGCTCCTCCAGCTGCCGGAGGCCACGGGCGTGGGCTTCGGCCAGTCGATGCTCACGGTCGGCCTGGTCATGATGCCCTCGGGCCTGGTCATGATGGCCATGTCGCCGGTCTCGGCGCGCATCACGAACGCCAAGGGCCCCAAGACGACCCTCATGGCCGGCGCCGTCATCGTCGCCGTCGCGTACGGCCTCGGCGCGTTCCTCATGGCCGAGATCTGGCAGCTCGTCCTCGTCGCCACCCTCATGGGCGCCGGCATGGGACTCGCCTACGGCGCCATGCCCGCCCTGATCATGGACGCCACCCCGCTCCACGAGACGGCGGCCGCGAACAGCCTGAACACGCTCATGCGCTCGATCGGCACCTCGGTCTCCAGCGCCATCGCGGGCGTGGTCCTCGCCCACGTCACGGTCGACTTCGCCGGGACCGCCGTGCCGTCGAAGGACGCGTTCCAGATCATCTTCCTGATCGCCGCGTTCGCGTCCATCGCCGCGCTCGCCATCGCCGCGTTCCTGCCGAAGCGGGCCGCCGAGACGGCGGACGCCGAGCCCGAACTCGCCCGCGCCGCAGCCTGAATCGGGGCATGCCGGGATCTAGCGTGGACGGCGACAGTGCAGTCGTCGAGAGGAGAGCCATGTCGAGCCCGGCAGAGATCAAGGCCCAGATCCAAGGCGCGATCGAGCAGGTCAACGAGGCCATGGGCGCCGTCGGCGGCGCCCAGGACCAGGCCGACGGCGCCATCGGGGCCGGCACCGCCGCCACCCAGGACACCGCCAGCGCGCTTCCCGGGGAGGCGCTCTCGCAGTGGCGCCAGGCGAAGGACCGGCTCGACGAGGCCGTCACGCTCTTCCAGAGCGGCTCGGACTCCTTGGAGCAGTACGCGAACACGATCTGACGTCCCGGGCCCGGCGGGAGCCGGGCCCGGGCTCAGCTCAACGTGGCGGTGACGATCCGCCCGGGCTCCTCGTCAGCCTGCACCACGAGCGACCCGTCCGGGGCCCACACCGCTGAACCGCCCGAGGCGATCGGGAAGTCGCTCCCCGGTCCGGCGAAGCAGCTCAAGGCGACCCACACCCCGTACTCGGCCGCGAGCCGGGGCATCCGCGCGTCGCGGACCGCGGCGCCTTCCGGGTCGTGCAGGTTCCCGCCGACGTAGGCGTCGATGCCGAGCGCGGCGGTCGCCTCGATGTGGGCGTCGAGCTTCGAGTCCCGGCAGACCGCCAGGCCCAGGCGCCAGCCGTCGACCTCCAGGACCGCGGCGCAGGGCCCGGGCGCGAACCGCTCGGGCTCGTCGCCGCCGGGGAACATCTTGCGGTACACCGGGACCGGGCCGTCGGCGTCGAAGCGGACCGTGGCGATGTACTCGCGTCCGTCCTCCTTCAGCGGCGCTCCGGCGAGCGCGATGGACCCGGTCTCGGCGCACGCCTGCGCGATCACGGCCAGCGCCGGGTCGTCCAGGTCGACCGCGGGTGCGGCCATCGCGTAAGAGGAGAGCGACAGTTCGGGGAAGACGACGACCCGGGCCCCGGCGGCGCGGATCGCCGCCGCGTGGGCGGCGGCGTTCCCCGCCACGTCCCCCGGGCGCAGGTCCGGCTGGGCGAGCGCGATCGTCAGGGGCGGCCGTGATGCGGGTGCGTCCATACGGGCGACTATAGCCAGCTGCCGAAGTGCGGGCCGCTCCTCGACTCGTCGACCGGGGCGAAGAACGAGAACTCCTCGCGGGCCCGGCGCAGTTCCCGGCAGCCGCCGAGGGCCAGCCGGGCCCGCGCGAGGCGGGCCCGGAAGCGCTTGGCGCCGTTCACGACCGGACCCCGGCGAGCACGGGCGCGGGAGCGGCCTCGATCGCGGGCGCCGCCACTGCGGGAACCGCGGACCGGATCGAGTTGGCGACGAGGAACCACAAGAGCGTCGACAGGACGACCAGAAGCACCCGCTGCGGGATGCCGCGCCAGTCGCCGCCGTCCAGGAACCCGGGGATGAACGTGTTCACCGTGGTGGTCGCGAAGGTCAGGACCGAGATCGCCGTGGCCCACCACGTGCCGTGCCGGACCCACGCGGGCGCGCCGGCCTGCCGCATCCGGATCGCGCACAGCGCGGCGATGACGGTGAGCAGCACGAACGCCGCCCCCGCGGTGTAGCGGTGGATCTGCGCCCACCACGTCAGGCCCGACTCGGGGGTTCCTGTGCGGAAGACCGCGGCGCACACGAGCATGAGCGCGGTGCCGCCGAGGAGGAAGCGGATGAAGCCCTCGCGGGCGAGGCCGACGCCGCGTCCGGCCAGGACCGCGCACGCCGCGGCGAGGGCGAGCACCGAGGCGGGGAAGAGGACGACGCCCGGCCAGGTCACGGCGTACGCCGACACGGGGATCGCGACCGGGTCGACCGCGTCGCCTTGCGTCAAGTGCATCACCGCGAAGCCGGCCTGCGAGGCGGTGACGCCCGCCATCGCGGTCACTTCGGCTGCGCGGCTTCGGAAGAAGTCTTGGAACATGCGGCCGACGGTAGGTTCCGGGAAGTCCTCTTCCCTCAAGCCGAGGCGTGGAATCGGGCCTCACCCCCAGGGGTGAGACGGCGCCGCGGATGCCGTACCGCGGAGTGAGGGCGCGCAGGTCCGCGGCGGCATACGGTAGTCCCGTGACCGCCGAGAACGCACCGAGCACGCATCCCGTCCGCCGGGTGATCAGCTACCTGATCCCGGTGGCGCCGGTCGGCAGCGGCGACTGGCGCTGGGGCTTCCGGGCGGTGCTGTCGTTCTTCGGGCCCGGGTCGGTGCCGTTCGCGCTCTTGATGTTCAGCACGCAGAACCAGGTGTTGCGCACCAACTACGGCATCGCGGCGGGCGCGTTCATCGCGATCGCGACCGGCGCGGCGATCGTCCTGGCGCGGTTCCGGCCGGTCGAGGCGTGGCTGCTGGTCCTCGCGGCGCTCTTCGGCACCGCGATCGGCGCGGAGGTGACGAAGTGGGAGCCGTGGCCGCTGACGACGCCGAGCCTGTTCGCCCTGCTCATCGTGTTCTTCGCGCTCGGTCGGGACCGGCGGGTGTGGGTGGGCGTGCTCTGCTGGCTCGGGTACGCGGCGGCGGGCGCGTGGGCGATCTGGGCGGTCAACGCGGACCGCCTCAACCCGATGCCCGACCCCGCCGTGGGCCCGCCCCAGAACCCGGCCACCGACAACCTGACGATCGGTCTGCTCCTCGGGGCGTTCACGCTCCTGGTGGGCTTGACGGTCCGGATCTGGCGGCAGGGCCGCTCCCGCGTGGCCGAGGAGGAGCGGGTCGCCGAGGCCGAGCGCCAGCGCCGCCGGCTCCTGGAGGAGCGCACCAGGATCGCGCGGGAGCTGCACGACATCGTCGCGCACCACATGTCGGTGATCGCGGTCCAGTCCTCGACCGCGGAGTACCGGCTGGCCGGGCTCGACGACGACGTCAAGGCGGAGTTCCGGTCGATCAGCGACCAGGCCCGCGAGTCGCTCGCGGAGATGCGCCGGCTCCTGGGGGTCCTGCGCAACGAGAACGAAGCGGGAACGAGGGAACCGCAGCCCGGCCCGGAAGCACTGCAAGGCCTGGTCGAGTCGGTCAACCGAGCGGGCACACCGGTCGACCTCACCATCGGCGACCTCCCCCAGAACCTCCCGGAGACGGTGGCGCTCACGGTGTTCCGCGTCGTCCAGGAGGCGTTGAGCAACGTGGTCCGGCACGCCCCGGGCGCGCACGTCGACGCGGCGGTCGCGGCCGAGAGCGCGACGGTGGTGGTTACGGTGGTGAACGGCCCGCCGCCCGGCCCGGTCCCGTCGGGCCAGGAGGGTTCGGGCCTGGGCCTGGTCGGCATGCGCGAGCGGGTCGCCCTCGACGGCGGCGAGCTGGAGACCGGGCCGACGCCCGAGGGCGGCTTCCGCGTCCGCGCGGCGCTGCCGATCCGTTCGACCGCAGAGGAGTCCGCGTGACGATCAAGGTGCTCATCGCCGACGACCAGGCCATGGTCCGCGCCGGGTTCGCGGCGCTCCTGAACGCCCAGGACGACATCGACGTCGTCGGCGACGCCCCCGACGGCGTCGCGGCGGTCACCGAGACGACCCGGCTGCGGCCGGATGTGGTGCTGATGGACGTGCGCATGCCGACGATGGACGGCCTGGAGGCGGCGAAGCGGATCCTCTCGGCTCCCCCGGAGCGGCGGCCGCGGGTCCTCATGCTCACCACGTTCGACATCGACGACTACGTCTACGAGGCGCTCCGCATGGGCGCCAGCGGTTTCCTGCTCAAGGACGCCCCGCCGAGCGACCTCATCGCGGCCGTCCGCATCGTCGCCGCAGGCGACGCGCTCCTGGCGCCCTCGGTGACGCGCCGCCTCATTGAGGAGTGCTTCAAGGCCCGCCCGACCCTGCGCCGCTCTTCGCGCCTCGACGCCCTGACGCCCCGCGAAGAGGAGGTCCTGCGCCTCATCGCCCGCGGCCTCTCCAACCCGGAGATCGCGACGGCCCTCTTCGTCTCCGAGCAGACCGTCAAGACCCACGTCGGCAAGGTCTTCGCCAAACTCGAACTCCGCGACCGCGCCCAAGCCGTCGTCTGCGCCTACGAAACCGGCCTCGTCACCGCAGGCGACCCCCGCGAGCAGTAGCTCCACCACGCAGCCCCGCCGAATTGTCACACCCACCCGGCACCGTTGAAGCCGGGGGCGGCCGCGAACCGACACACCCGACCTCGGGGGCCGGGCGCCCCGCTCCCCCTTCCTCATCCTCCCGAGAAAAAATCAGCCCTCCTATTGGAATGGAGTATTCCGCTCTGCTAGACTTGGAACAACTGATTCCGTTCCAAGAATTTCGCGAGGAGTACCCCATGCGCATCCTGATCACCGGCGCCACCGGAACCGTCGGCCGCAACGTCGTCGAGCAGCTCATCGCCTTCGACCCCACCGCCGAGGTCCGCGCCCTCACCCGCAACCCCGACGCCGACCTGCCCGAGGGCGTCGAGATCGCGGTCGGCGACCTGGCCGCGCCCGAGACCCTCGCCGAGGCGTTCAAGGACGTCGACGCCGTCCACTTCATCAACTTCGCCGGCGAGCAGTACGGCGCGCTCCCCGACCCGGCCGCGGTCGTCGCCCTCGCCGAGCAGGCCGGCGTCCGCCGCGCCACGGTCCTCGGCGGTGTCGCCGCGGGCCCGCTCGAACAGCGGCTCGCTGCGAGCGCGATCGAGACGACCTACCTGCGCCCCGTCGAGTTCATGTCGAACGCCCTCATGTGGTGGGCCGCGCCCATCAAGGCCGAGAGCCGCATCCGCGAGCCCTTCGGCGACCGCCTCAGCGCGATGGTCCACCCCGCCGACATCGGCGCCGTCGCCGCCCGCGTCCTCCTCGACGGCGGCCAGGACGAGCAGACCCTCGTCATCACCGGCCCCGACGTCCTCACCATGCAGGACAAGGTCCGCATCCTCGGCGAGGCGGTCGGCCGCGAGGTCGAGTACGTCGAGCTGACCGTGGACGAGGCCCGCGACAAGTGGCGCGGCGAAGGCATGCACGACGGCCTCATCGCGTTCCTGATCGAGGCCCTCGGCAACACCCCGGTGGAAGGCCGCACGGTCGCCGACACGGTCGAGCGCCTGGTCGGCCGCCCGGCGCTCGGGTTCGAGCAGTGGGCGAAGGAGAACGCCGACGCGTTCAAGTAGGGCCACAGGGAAAGGGGCGGCGTTCCGATCGGAACGCCGCCCCTTTTGGGTTGAATCTGTGAAATCACAGGTTGATTAGCATTTCTGAAACCTTGCACTACTTAGCCCGATATTCACTGAATTACTTACATCTTTAACTTTGCGCGGTTTACCTCTAATCTCCATGTATGGCATGGCTCACCCATCACTCCGGGTGAGACCGCAACCAGCGATCGCACCCCGCCGTGCCATGGCGGCCGCCAACCCCGTCGGCCGTCGACAGCCTCACCCGAAAGGCATCCATCAGATGAATCGCCAACGCGCGCTTGCAGTCACCGCTGCCGGCGCCATAGCCACCGCTCTCTCCCTCGCCGCCGGCGCGGCGCCCGCCTCGGCCGAGATCCTCGACGCCAAGGCCGCCGACGCCCGCGCCGACCTCCTCGGCAACGTCTCCCCCGGCCTCATCGACGAGCTCTCGGAGACCTTCGGGCTCACCGAGTCCGAGGCGTACGACCGCCTCGCGGTCGAGGCCGTCGCCTCCGACCTGCTCGAAGAGGTCCCCGACTCCCTCGACGCCTCCTACGGCGGCCTGTGGGTCGCCGACGGCGCCGACGAGATCCTCGTCGCCACCACCGACCGCGCCGAGTTCACCGAGCTGCGCGCCGAAGGGGCCACCCCGGTCCTCGTCGAGCACGGCCTCGACGAGCTCGAAGCGGCCGGCTCCGCCCTCGACGCGCTCAAGCTCGACGGCCTCAACGGCCACTACGTCGACCTCGAGAAGAACACCCTCGTCGTCGAGGCCACCGACGAGGCCGTTGCGGCCCAGGCGATCGAGGCCGCCGGCATCGACCCGTCCCTCGCGACGACCGCCACCTCCGAGGCGCCCGAGCTGTTCTTCGTGCGCGGCGGCGACTCCTACATCGTCGAGAACTCGTGGCGCTGCTCCGTCGGCTTCTCGGTCCGCCAGGGCTCGACCCCCGGCTTCGTGACCGCGGGCCACTGCGGCTCCGCCGGTGACGCGGTCACCAGCGGCGAGGCCGCCCCGGGCACCTTCCGCAACTCGGTCTTCCCGTCCTCCGACCGCGCTTGGGTCGCCGTGGGCACCAGCGAAGTCCTCTACGACGACGTGAACATGTACTCCGGCGCCCGCGACGTCGCCAACGCCAACCAGGCCGCGGTCGGCTCCTCGGTCTGCCGCTCCGGTTCGACCACCGGCTGGCACTGCGGGACCGTCCAGGCCTTCAACCAGACCGTCAACTACGCCGAAGGCAGCGTCTACGGCATGACCCGCACCAACGTGTGCGCCGAGCCCGGCGACTCCGGCGGCTCGTTCATCACCGGCAACAGCGCCCAGGGCATGACCTCCGGCGGCTCCGGAAACTGCACCTCCGGCGGCACGACCTACTTCCAGCCCATCGGCCCGGCCCTCTCCGCGTGGGGCCTGACGCTCGTCACGAGCTAACACTGCACCCTTGAACCAGGGCCCGGCCGGATCGACACCGGTCGGGCCCTTCCCCTGCGCTGCAATAGCTCGAAGCGCAGGCCGGGACGGATCGCGGATCGCGGATCGCGGATCGCGGATCGCGGATCGCGGATCGCGGATCGCGGATCGCGGATCGCGGATCGCGGATCGCGGATCGCGGATCGCGG
>NZ_QFRW01000025.1:17998-18583 GCF_003265355.1 Glycomyces dulcitolivorans
ACCTAGGATTCAACCCTCGCCCCCAGGCCCGAGGCCCTTTCACGCTCAAGCAACGAGCGCCACCAACGCGGTCGCCGACAGCACAAACCCGCCACACACGACTGCGCCCGCCCCCAACAACGGCGCCACCGCCCCGAACCGCGCGAGCCGCCCGCCAGCCTTCCGCCGGACCCAATCGCGCCCCGCAATGACCATGAGCCCCACGGCAAGCACGGTCGCAGCCAACCCGACCCCGAAGCACGCCACCATGACCACCGCCAACACAGCCCGCCCGGTGAGCAACCCCGAAACCAAGAGCAGAAAAGCAGCGGGCGACGGAATCAACGCCCCAACCGAAGCAATCCCAAACAACCCAGCCCAAGACCACGGCGCCACACCCTCGGCAGGCCCATGCGAATGCCCATGGTCGTGAACAAGATCGTGATCGCGCCTGCGGAAGCACTCATGGGCCGAAACCATGGCGCGCTCATGACCGCCACCCCGCCCATCGCCATCGCCATCGCCATCGCCATCGCCATCGCCATCGCCATCGCCATCGCCATCGCCATCGCCATCGCCATCGCCATCGCCATCGCCATCGCCATC
>NZ_QFRW01000025.1:18599-30089 GCF_003265355.1 Glycomyces dulcitolivorans
GAAGGCATGGTCGCGGATGTGGTCGCAATTGTCATCGTGCGCGGGGCCATGCTCGTACCCGTGGCTATGCCCATACCCGTGCCCGTGCCCAAGGCTGTGGTCGTGCTCGTGCTCGTGCTCGTGCTCGTGCTCGTGCTCGTGCTCGCGAGCATCGGCAGCCGAGTGCCCAGAGGCGCTCGGCTGCGCACCCACCTGGGCGCGGCGTCGCCCGAAGGCTCGCCACTGCCGCCGCAATACGACCGCACCGACCGCGAGGACCATGAGCGCCACCGCAAGTCGGCCCCACACCGAGACCGGCTCAACGGTCACGGCCTGCTCCCCGGCGAACGCCCACCACAGCAGGCCGATCACGAGCACCGACACCGTGTGCAACCCGGCGACGATCACCGCCAGCGCGGCCGCGTGCATCCAGCGGCCGTGCTCAGCCACAAGGTAGGCGGCTACAAGCGACTTCCCATGGCCCGGCCGCAGCGCGTGCGCCGCGCCGACCAGCAGCGCAACCGCGATCGCAACCGGCCACAGCGCATGGTCGAAGGCATCGAGCAGCCACCCGTCGAAGCCGCTCACCGCGCACCCGCCTTGCAGTGCAGCTTTTCCGACCAGCTCACTTCAACAGCCATCCGGCTCACGCGCGCACCGCCTTGCGGTGCCGCAGACCGAGAACCGTGGCCGTGGCCGTGGCCGTGGCCGTGGCCGCTGCCGCTGCCGCTGCCGCTGCGACAAGGTACGTCGATACGGCTCCGACCGCTGCGGCGGCGTCTCGCGCCTGCGGACCGGTCGCGCTTGCATCCGACTGCGAAGTTTCGCTGAGCGCGTCGGTCGGGAGCGCCCGCTCGTCGAGCTCGCCTCCTTGCGGGGCTTCCCTTCTCACGCTCTCGCCGCCTTGCGGAGTCGCCGCAGGCCGACCACCGCGGTCGCGGCGACGACCGCCGCTACGGCTGCGACCGCTGCGAGGACGGCCCATCGCGATCCCGTCGCGCTCGCGTCGAACCGCCAGACCGCGCTGGGCGCGTCGGCCGAGTACAGCTGCTGTTCGCGATCACCTCCTTCCGCGAAGACCACCGTCCGGTAGGCCGGATCGGCGTCGGTCAGGGCGGTAACCGTAACGGTCACCTCCGACACTTCCGTCTCGCAGCTGAAGACGAGTTCAGCTCCGGCCTCCACAAGGCCGCTCAGGTCGACCTCGGCGGGGCAGGAGCGCCCGTCCTGGGTGACGGTGATGTGCGCGGCCAGGTAGTCGGCAACCTCGGTCGACGACCGGAGCAGGTCGGCGTCGCTGTCGCCCACCGGTTCCGGTTCGCCGTCAGGGTTCAGGTCGAAGACGTACTCGCGGCGGTCGTCGAGGACCCCGGTGACCGAGCCGAGGACCAGGAGGTCGTCAGCGGGAGCCGTCCACAGCGCCGTGACCTGGTCGCCGTCTGCGCTGAGCCGCAAGGCCTGCGGGTCGCCGAGCGGGTGCGCGGCCGCGGGCACCGCCACTCCCCCAAGGCAAAACGCAGCAGCGACGGCGAGGCCGAGCCGGGCGGTCAGTCGCATTCGCGGCCGCCGCGGCCGGGGACGGTGAGGATCGCGGCGGCCGAGCGCGCGGTGCGCCCGTTCGCGTCCGAGGCGTCCGCGCCCCACAGGTACCGGGTGCAGTAGTCGAGCCCGCCCCAGTCGATCGAGACGGTCTCGCCGTCGCCGGCGGTCGGGGTGCCGAGCGCCTCGGGCGCGGCGTGCGGGGTGACGAGGTCGGTCTGGATGCGCTTGTCATAGGCGGTGTTCAGGTCGACTTCGACGATGAACTCGTCGCTTGAGTCGTCGTATTCGAACGGGATGTCGTCGGGCTTGTACTCCCAGGCGTTGTGCTCGTCGCGGATCGGCGAGTACGTGTTCACGGCCATGAGCCCGGCGTCGAGGTCGAACTGGAGGAGGCGCAGGAACCCGGAGTTGACGCGCCCGTTCTCGTCGGTGAACCCCTGGTAGTTCGCCATCATCTCGACGACCATCCGCCCCTCGACGCCGTCGACGTCGCGCTTGATGTTCAGCGCCACACCGTGGTGGTGCCCGGCGAGGACCATGAACACGTTCTCGTTGGGCACGATGATCTCGTTCCAGTACCGGTCGGCCATCGAGCTCCACCGGTAGTTGTCCGGCGTGGACAGGGAGCCGTCCGGGTTCAGGTACTCGTGGGTCGCGAAGATCACGTTGTGGTCGGGGTGCGCGCCGATGACCTCGTTCGCCCAGTCGACGGAGCCCTCGCCCGCGTAGTAGCCGAGGTAGAGGAACAGGAACTTCGCGCCGCCGGCCTCGATCACGTCGTAGTGGTTCTGGGAGTCGTCCTCGCGCCACGCGTCGCCGTACCAGTCCTCCCCTTCGAAGCGCTCGTCCGGGAAGTACTGGTTGTACAGGTCGGCCTCGCGGCCCCACTTGGTGTCGTGGTTGCCGGGGGTGACGCCGTACGGCGCGCCGGCCGCGTCGAGCACGCCCATCGCGTCGGACGCGAACTCGTACTCGTCCACGGCCCGCTCGGTGGAGGTGTTCCCGTTGAGCCAGTTCTGGATCAGGTCGCCGGTGTGCGCGGTGTACTCGATGGAGCGGGCCTCGTCGTTGGTCGCGATCCAGCGGGTCATCTCGGCGTAGGCGTCGCGGTAGCCCTCGGAGAGGAACTGCGTGTCGGTGACGTACCCGAACGCGAGGTCGTACTCGGCGGGGTCCTTGAACGCGAGGTTCGGCTCGGCCGCGTCGTCGGAGAACGCCGTCTCGGTCTCGGGCCCGTCGACGACGAGGATGTCGAGGTTCCGGCCGCCGCGAACGTACGTGGGGACGTCGATCGCCGCGGTCAGCGTGATCTGCCCGCCGGTGAGCCCGCCGTCGGCGTCGAGGAGGTCCCAGCGCTCGTACCAGCGGTTCCAGGCGTACAGCTGGAGTTCGCTGGTGCCGGTGGAGGAGCCCGACCAGGTGACGGCGAAGTCGCGCCACTGCTTGGCGTCGGTCTTGAACTCGAAGCGCTGGAACGGGAAGCCCTCGACGGTCTCGGTGACGATCGGCTCGTCGCCCCAGTCGACGCGCTCCTCGCCGGTGATCCCACGCGTGGCGGGCGGGACGGTGTCGGTGACGCCGGCGTAGACCGTGGAGGTGCGCCGGTTCAGTTCGATCACTTCGCCGCCGGTGAAGGCGAGGTCGCTTGCCTCGCCGGTGGTGTGGTCGGCGGTCGCGTTCAGTTCCGCTCGGCGCCCTTGCACTTCCGCGTCGGTCTCAGGGCTGAGCGGCCGCGGCGCGGCCGCGGCGGCCACGTCCTCCAGTTCGGCGTCGGTGAAGTCGGCGGGCCCGCGCAGGTCGTCGGGGAGCGACCCCGGCGTGCGCGGGGCGGGTGTGAAGTCGTCGGCGTTGTACGCGGTCTGGTCGAGGCGCTGGTAGGAGTCGCCCTGCTCGTACTCGACGACGTTCACCAGCGACAGTCCCTGCGCGCAGGGGCTGTACAGCGCGGAGTACACGCCGACCGAGTCGACCAGGCGCCCTTGGGCATCGAGGACCATGAGCCCGAATCCGCCCGCGGCGAGCCCGGTCGAGTAGGCGGCGTCGAACTCCCCGCCCGCATACAGGCTCGACCCGGCGTGGACGGCGAGGTACGTCTCGCCGGGGTCGAGGACGGCGGCGCCGATGACCGGGATCTGCAAGGCTCCGGCGCGGCGGCCGTCCTCCTGGCAGCGGAAGACCCGCCAGCCGGTGAGGTCCACGGGTTCGTCGCCGAAATTCGCGAGTTCGAAGAACTCGTCGGAGGCCCCCGCGGGGCCCGCGTTCACGAGCTCGCTGACGCGCACACCGGTGTCGACCGGTTCGGGCGCGCTCACGGGCGCCTCGCTCAGGGTCCCGATGGTGCGCAGGCCCTTCGCGAAGTCGTCCTGGTTGACACCGGTATCGCCGGTGCGCTGCCAGGTCTGGTTCCAGGCGAAGTCGAGCCGGTTCGGCACGGCGTCGCCCTGGGTGCACGGACTTCCGGTGGGCGCCTGGTGGAAGCCGTCGTCCTCGTACACTCCGACCGCGTCGCGCAGGACGCCCTCATCGTCGTACAGCGAAGCGCCGAACCCCTCGTTGGCGAGGCTGACCGAGTACCTGACGGCGGTGACGCCGGCGGGCACGGACACCGAGGTGTGCGCGGCGACGACCACCTCACCGGGATCGAGGACGGTCCCGGCCGGGATCACGGCCTGGAGGCTGGAGTCGTCGGTCCGGCCGCTGCCCCAGCAGCGGTAGAACTTCCAGCCGCCCACGTCGACCGGCTCGTCGCCGTAGTTCGCGAACTCCACGAAGTCGTCGGAGCCGCCCGCGGGACCGGCGTTGGCGAGCTCGGAGACGAGCACGTCGCCGCCGGTCGGGCCGTCGTCGGCCTCGGTCGCGTTGGGCTCGCCGGCGGTGCGCTCGGCCCTGATCCAGTCCGCGGCCTGCACGCCGGTGACGCCGGTGCGCTGCCAGGTCTGGTCGCGGACGCCGTTGAGGTCGTTGGGGAGCGGCGTGTCGCCGAGCGCGCATTCGCTGTCGCCGGGCGCGGCGTACACGGCGACGGCGTCGACGAGCCGGCGGTCCGCGTCCTGGAGCCAGATGCCGAACCCGTCGTTGGCGAGGCTGACCTCGTAGAACGCGTCGGCGTCGGGGAAGGTCCCCGCGGTGTTCGCGATCAGGTACGTCTCGCCGGGGTCGAGCACGACCCCCGACAGCGGCGGCAGCTGCGGCTCGTAGGCGCGCGAACCGCTTGCGGCGCAGCGGTATACCTGCCAGCCGGTGAGGTCGACGGCGGTGTCGCCGAAGTTGGCGAGCTCGATGATCTCGTCGGCGCTCCCCGCGGGGCCGGCGTTGCTGACCTCGCTGATGAGCACGGCCGGTTCGGACTGCGCCTGCGCCGCGGGAGTCGAGCGGAACGCGAGCAGCGAGAGGACGAGGACTGAGGCGAGCATGAACGCCAGCGCGATTCGGCGGCGGTCTCCATGAATCCGGGGGTACGGGGTCATATGACGGAGCGTGTCCGAGGGGAGTGAATCACGGGTGAATCGTAGGGTACGTCCATACTGCACCCCTGACAATTCGCGGCCAATGCCTGCTCTGACCGGCGTGTCCTAATTCCACTTCAGACGGTTGCGGGTGAACAGGACCCGCTGCGCCCGTGGGAAACCCCTCTCCGCTCGGTCCCTGGCATCCCCCCTTTCAGACGTCTCCGGCGACGGTGTTGAACCCGCGGACCTCGGCCTTCCAGCGGACCTCCGCGCCGACCCAGGTCGCGGCACGCTCGACGGCGGCGTGCAGGTGCTCCCGGTCGGCCCGCGCGTCGTCCCACTGCGCGGCCTCCACGACGAGTTCGCCGCTGCTGCGGCGCAGGGCGACCCGCCCGGGGAGGTCGCTGCCGACGAACACCGGCAGGCAGTAGTACCCGAACGTGCGCTGCGGCTCGGGCACGTAGATCTCGATCTTCCAGCCGTGGCCCCACAGGCGCTCCATGCGCTCGCGCAGCCACACCAGCTGGTCAAACATCGACACCGCGACGGCCCGCTCGGCGCCGGTGAGCCGGGTGCGCCGCACCTGCGGGTCGATCCAGGCGCGGGCCTTCCAGCCCTCGACGGCGACCTGCTCGGTCTCAAGCTCGCGCAGCACCCGCTCGGTGTCGGCGATCTTGAGCCGGAAGTAGTCGGCGACGTCCTTGGTGGTGCCGACGCCGAGGTTCCGCAGGGCCGTGGACACCATGTAGCGCAGGCATTCCGCGTCGTCGGCGTCCCACAGGTGCTCGGCGGGGATGCCCTGCTCGGCGAGCTGGTAGACGCGCTTGAAGCCGATCCGGTGCGTGCACGCGACCTCGCCGAACCACAGCAGCCGCTCGACGGCGTGCTTGTGGTCGGTGCGGAAGTTCCAGCTGTCGCCCATGTTCCCGGTGCCCCGGTCGCGGTGCATCGCACCGGAAGGGAAGTCGGAGACGGTGACGGCCCCGCGCTCGCGCAGGAGCGCGAGCACTTCGGCCTCGGCGACGGCGAGCGAGTCGTCCTGGTACCGCTCGCGCCAGCTGCGGCGCCGCCGCGCCAGGTACGGCCAGGCCGACACCGGCAGCAGCGACATCGCGTGCGCCCAGTACTCGAACGCGACCGGCGCCTTCCGCCGGTCCAGGCTCCGCACCGCCTCGTCCACGTCGAGGTCGCGGGCGAGCAGCGTCAGCTCGTGGGCGCGCCGCACCGCGGAGATCGTGTCGAGCTGGATGCACCCGAGCCGCTCCAGGACGGTCTTGAAACGCGTGGCCTTCGGCCGCAACTGCGCGGCGATGGCGATCCGCCGGGCGTCGGCCAGCCGCAACGATTCGGGCACTGCACCGGTTCCTCTCCGAGAGCGATAGTGAACGCCCCCGACCGTACAACCGGGGTCCGACAATTTCGTCTCATCCGTTCGGGTGACTTCGCCGCCGGCGCCGCCGGTTTCCGTGCGTTTCTGTCGCACCCGCCCGGCAGGATCGCCGATACCTTCTTCTTCCCCTGGGTGGGCGGGGGTTTGGGATGGCAATACTCCTACCCCACCCACCCGCCCTGCGGGCGGCGCACGTCAGCCCCGGTTCGGCGCCGTCCCGACCGTGCCCGTCTCGGCGCGCGGGTCGGCCGCGCCCTCGGCGTGCCCGTCCTCGTCGATCTCGATCAGGTGCGCGTGCCCGAAGCCGCTCCCGGCCGCGGCCGGAGCGACCGCGAACCCGCGCTCGCGCAGCCCCGCGCCCCACGTCTCCGGGCTGCCGTCCTCCAGCTCGACGTCCGTCTCGTACACGCCCGTCCAGGTCCCGAACCCGGTCTCGCCCGGGTGCAGCCGCCACCTCGGCGCGCTCACCGCTGCCCCGACCGACTCGCCGCCGTGCAGCACCCGTGCGATCAGCTGCGAGACGATCTGCGGCTGCGAATCGCCGCCCATCGACCCGGCCACCAGCCGCAGCGACCCGTCCGCGCGCGTCACCAGCGCCGGCACCAGCGTGTGCGGCGGCCGCTTGCCGGGCCCGTACTCGGCCGGGTGCCCCGGCTCCAGGTTGAACCCGGTCCCGCGGTTCTGGAGGCCGATCCCGGTGCGCGGCTCGAACAGCCACGTCCCGAACCCGGCCGCGTTCGACTGGATGTACGAGACGCCCATGCCGTTCCCGTCGAGCACCGCCATATACGTGGTGCCGCCCGCGGCCTGGTGCACCGGCACGTCGGCCTTCGCGTCCGGGCTGATCCGCGCCGCCCGCTCCCCGGCCGCGGCCAGCAGATCGGTGACGTCGGCGCCGTCGAACAGCCGCTCAGGCCGGTCGTACCCGGCCTGCCGCGCGGCCTCGACCAGGTAGTGCGCCCACAGCGGGTCGCCCGCGTCCACCGGGAGGTCGAGCCTGTCGGCGATCGCCAGCGCGAGCAGCAGCAGGTACCCCTGCGAGTTCGGCGCGGCGGCCCAGATCCGGTGCCCGAACGCGTCGACGCCGATCGGCTCCTCCCACTCCGCTTGCACAGCGGCGAGATCGGCCTCGGTGAACAGGCCCTTGCCGATCTCGACGAGGCCCTTCCCGAACTCGCCGAGGTAGAACCCGTCGCGCCCGCCCTCAGCGGCCGCGCGCAGCGCGCCGGCGGTCCGCTCGCGCGTCACCATCGCCCCGGCCTCCAATCCGACCAGGTCCTCGGCGCCCTCGACGCCTTCAAGGATCTGGCCGGCCTTCGCGAGCATCGCAGTCGCAGGCCAGCCCTTGGCGGCCAGTTCGATCGCGGGCGCGAGGAGCTCGGCCATCGGCCGCGTCCCGTACCGCTCGTGGAGCTTGAACCAGCCGTCGACGACGCCGGGCACGGTGGCCGAGCGCAGGTCGTTCCGGAACGGCATCGCCGTGTGCCCCTCGGCGCGCAGGCCCGCGGCGTCGGCGCCCGATCCGGCGCGGCCCGAGGCGTTCAGGTACGCCGGGACGTCCTCGCCCGGCACGTGGACCAGGGCGAACAGGTCGCCGCCGAGCCCGCACAGGTGCGGGGCGACGATCGTGAGCGCCGCACCAGCGGCGATCGCGGCGTCGACGGCGTTACCGCCGTTCGCGAGCACGTCGGCGCCGATCCGGCTGACGTGCGGATCGACGGAACAGACCACACCCTGGTCGACCACGGGGACTCCTTTGCGCAACCGCCGGCGTCGCCGGACGGGGGGACGGGATCGGGCCGGACCGCAGGCCCGGCACGGCTCGAAGCCTACCTTGCCGCGCGGCTAGTGACGACCGGCCGACTCCCGGCCCGGACTCGGTCGGATCGGCGACATCCCGCATTCCCGGTTCCCGATCGCGCAGGTGGGTACAGGTCCAGGGCGAGGTCGTGGACGGAAGCACGCACACGACACGGTTCCCAGCATTCGGACCGCGTGCCGGTGCTCACGACGGGTGCTTTTGTCCGTCGGCGGACCTAGCATAGAGGTGGACCGCGTCCACCTGTACGCCCAAGTCTCTTGTACGGTGGAGTTTCCGCGGTGGGGACGAGAGGAAGAATCGGAACTGGTCATGGAAGAGCCGACACAACCAGCTGACTCAGCCGGCCCGATCTCCTCGACGGTGCACCGGTGGCGGCGCCTCGCGGTGCGCCACGACCTGGAGTGGAGCGAGCTCCTGCTCATCGCGCTCAACCTCTACGGTCTGCGCGGCAACAACACCGAGGGCATGCGCCTGCGCCTGAACTCCGAGGACGAGGAGTTCATGCTCGTCCTCCCGGCCGACCGCGCGACCTCGCCGTTCAGCCTCCGCGCCCACGTCGACCCCTCCTCGCCGCAGCACGGCCTGAGCGAGCTGTGCGTCGACGGCACCCCGGTCGCCGAGATCATCGAAGCCGAACCGGGAGAAGAGGTCCGCGGGTACCTGCGCGCCGACGGCACCGCCGCGACGCTCCTCCTCCAGTCCGAGGTCGAGCCCGCCGAACTCGTCAAGTGCTACCGCGACCTGCTGGAGGCCCTGGCCTCCGACCTGGCCGACGACGGCGAGCAGCATCTCTTCGACGAGGTCACCCTCTCCGCGGGTGGCGCCCGCGACGAGCAGACCGTCGTCGAGCACCTCCTCGCGGTCCGCGAGGCGATGACCGCCGAAGGGCTCCCCGAGTCCACCACGCTCGGCGTCCTGACCCCGGCCCTGCGCAGCAAGGCCGCGTTCGACGAGCTCGCCGAGAAGGTGGGGCCGGTCCTGCTGTTCCTCACCACCGAGACGTACCAGGACGACAGCGCCGTGCTCGCGGCCGAGCCGATCGTCCCCGAGGACGCCGCGGCCGCCGACCCGTCGGTCGCCCCGGTCGCCAGCCACCAGTCCGAGCGCCTCTCCGAGATCCTCTCGGCCGCAAGGGAAGCCGGACACCGCACCTCGTTCACGTACACCGTGGGCAGCGAGCCGCTCGACGAGATGCGCGCCTGGCTCCTGCCGCTCGCCGAGCAGACCACGATGTGGCCGTCGCTGACGATCCTCCCCGCGGAGAGCCCCGTCGACGACTCCCAGCACATCGCCGCACCGGACGAGCGCCTCGACTTCTTCCTGGAGGCCCGCCGCCTCCTGGAGCAGATCTTCGCGCCCACGCAGCTGCGCCCGCAGCCGTGGCGCTGCTACCGGGGCCTGTGGTACCGCCAGCACGCCGGCGAGCACCTCGACGGCCCGTACGTCTAGCCCGATCCGACATCCCAACGCACAGAACGAATTCCAACCGGGACTAAAGGAAACTTCGCGTTAACTCAGCGAAGACCGCCCTGGTCACGACTCCGCACTACCGTCCTTCCGACACGGTGAGGACAAGGAGAGACAGTAGTGCGGTTTCCGACTGTGTCGGTTGTGATCCCTGTGCACAACGGCATGCCGTATCTGGAGAAGACCATCGACTCGGTGCTGGCCCAGACCATCGGCACCGACCGGATCGAGATCATCGCCGTCGACGACGGCTCCACCGACGGCAGCGGCGACTTCCTCGACAAGCTCGCCCACCACCACGGCGACCTCATCACGGTCGTCCACCAGGCCGCCTCCGGCGGTCCCGGCCACCCGAGGAACGTCGCCCTCGACTACTTCGCCACCGGCGAGTACGTCTTCTTCCTCGACGCCGACGACCACCTCGGCCCCGAAGCCCTCGAACGCCTCGTCGCATCGGCCCGCCGCAACGACTCCGACGTCGTCCTCGGCAAGGTCGTCGGCGTCGACCGCTCAGCGCCCCAGTCGATGTTCCGTCGCAACGAGGACGCCGCGGACCTCTACACGTCGCGCATCTACTGGTCCATCGCCGCCTGGAAGCTCTTCCGCACCGACCACCTTCGCCGGCACGGCATCCGCTTCCCCGCGGGCGTCAAACGCGCCGAGGACCAGCCCTTCACCTTCCACGCCTACCGCCGCGCCCGCAACATCTCCGTCGTCGCCGACTACGACTGCCTGTACCTCGTCCGCCGCGACGACGGCGGCAACGTCACCTCCGCCACCGGCGAAGACTTCTTGCAGCGCACCGAGATCCTCTGGGAGATGCTCGTCCACATGGTCGAGCTCCTCCACGAGCACGTCCCGCCCGGCCCCAGCCGCGACCACCTCATGTACCGCCACTGGGAGACCGAGGGCATCTCGCTCCTGCGCTTCATCGCCATGATCGACGACCCCGAGACCCGCGCCGAATGGTGGCAACGCACCACCGACCTCCTCCACCGCCACCTCACCGCCGACTCCCTCGCCAAGCTCCACCCGCACAACCAGCCGATCCTCTTGGCCGCCGCCGCAACCGAATTCGCCGAGATCGAGGGCCACTACCGCGGCGCCGCCGACCACGGTCGTGTCAAGGAACTCACAGTCATCGACGGCGCCCTCCACGAGCGCTACCTGGCGATCGCCGACCGCGGCGCCCCCACGACCTTCGCACTGAGCAAGCCTTCGCGTATGTCAACCAGCGTCACCGGCATCACCCGTCGAAACGGCCGTCTCGTCATCATCGGCACCACCGGTTTCGCCCAACACCGGGTCCTCGGCCTGCACCCCCACATGGTCGCCATCGCCCGCGAGACCGGCACCACCCTGACGAAACCGGTCGAGTACGACCCGGAGACCCAGCAGTTCAGCATCGAGATCGACCCCATCGAGGACTTCCGCGACCTCGCCAAGGACGACGTCTTCGACCTCTACGTGGAATTCGAACTCCCCGACCAGATCCTCCAGCAGGCACTACGTGTCCCGAACCCCGCTGAACTCCCGCGCCGGCGAACCACCCTGACCCGCTATCGGCTCCGCACCAGCGTGAGCGTCTACCAGTACCTCACCAACCCCCGCAAGCGAATCGCCCTCGAAGTCCACACGACCAAGAGCACCCGCAACCTCGTCCAGCACACCAAGCGCGCCATCCGACGCAGGCTCCACCGGCCGGCCTGATCGCCTGGAATCAGTTCCAGGGAACGCGAAAAGGCCCCCACCTGTCGGTGGGGGCCTCTCGTATGTAGATGTTTGGCGGTGTCCTGCTCTCCCACACCCCCTCGGGTGCAGTACCATCGGCGCTGGAAGCC
>NZ_QFRW01000026.1:0-917 GCF_003265355.1 Glycomyces dulcitolivorans
GCCCTTCGGGCGCGGCCCCGCTTGCTTTCAGCTTTTGGGGCGGACCGGGAGGGGGTTCGGGGGTTCGGTTCGGAGTTCGTTGACGACCATGTCGGCGGGGGCGTCGAGGACTCCGAGGATCGTGGCGGCGACCGTGTCCTGGCTCATCGCGCGGGCGGGGTCGTAGTCGGAGTTGTACTGGTCGCGCAGGCCGCGCTGCATGTCGGTGTCGAAATGCGACGGGTAGAAGCTCGTGACCCGGACGCCGTTGGCCTGCTCCTCCGCGCGGAGCGCGTCGGCGATCGCCCTGAGGGCGTGCTTGCTCGCCGAATACGAGCTCAGCAGCGGCGCGGCGTTGAGGCCCGCGCCCGAGTTCAGGAAGAAGACGTGGCCGCGCGCGGCGCGCAGGGCCGGCAGGAGGAGGCGGGTCAGTTCCGCGACCGAGACGACGTTGACCGCCATCGTCCGCTGCCACCACTCCAGGGTCTCGTCGGCGACCGCGTTGACATTGAGGACGCCGGCATTGTGGACCAGCGCGTCCAGTCGCGACACTCCGAGCGAGGCCGCCGCGTTCGCGAGGCTCGCCGGGTCGGCGAGGTCCGCGATCAGGGCCTTCGCGTGCGGGACGCCCTCAAGGGCGGCCGCGCTGCGGGCGTGGGCGATCACGGTGTCGCCGCGGGCGCTCAGGCGTTCGGCCAGGGTCCGGCCGAGTCCGCGGCCGGCGCCCGTGACCAGGATCGTTTTTGACATGCCGTCACATTAGCCCCTCCCGTGAAGCCCTTCGCGTCAACGCCGGGAGGCGTGCGGGCGGTAACGTATGCACCATGATGGCCAGGACGAGCGGAAAGGGCGGCACCGCCCGCAAGGGGAGCGCGCCCGCCGCGCGCCGCAAGCCCGCCGCCGCCGCGGCGAAGCGGCCCGCCGCGAAGCAGGCGGCC
>NZ_QFRW01000026.1:988-34106 GCF_003265355.1 Glycomyces dulcitolivorans
CAAGAAGACCGCCGCGAAGAAGCGCAGCCGCGCCGACGCGATCCCCGGGCCGCTCGACGCGCTCGGCATGGGCCTGCGCGGCCTGTGGATCGGCACCGCCCGCACCACCGGCTGGATGGCCCGCTCGGTCGGCAAGGAGGCCGCGACGGCCCGCGAGATCGACCCTGCGCACCGCCGGGACGGCCTCGGGCTGCTGCTCGTCGCCGCCGCGATCGTCCTCGCCTGCGCCGTCTGGTTCGACGTCGCCGGCCCCGTCGGCGAGCGCTTCGCGTTCATCCTCGACTGGCTCCTGGGCCTCGCCACCCGCGCGCTCCCGGTCCTGCTGGTGCTGTGGGGCATCCGCGTCATGCGCCAGATGCCGCCCGAAGGCGCGCACGGCCGCTCGATGGTCGGCTGGACCGCGATCTGGCTCTCCAGCCTCGGTCTGCTGCACCTCATCTCGGGCCTGCCCGCCGACATGGGCGAGCGCATGGTCGCGGGCGGCCAGATCGGCTGGCTCGTCGGCGGCGGGCTCGCGCTGGCCGTCTCGGCGTACGTGGCGTTCCCGCTCCTGGTGCTGCTCCTGCTGTTCGGGGTCCTGGTCGTGACGGCGACGCCGCTCAACCAGGTGCCGACGAAGCTCGCGCACCTGTGGGGCCTGGCGACCGGCAAGGTCGAGGACTACGAGGACGAGGACGAAGGCGAGGAGTCCGCGCCGCGGATGACCCGCGCTGAGAGTCGGGAAGCCAAGCGCCTCAAGGAGGAAGAGGCTCGACGGGTTCACCGCCCCACGACGGTGCTGCCGCGCCTCGCTCCTGAAGAAGTGCCCGACCTCGGCTCCGAGGAGGCGCCCGCGCCGCGGCGCACCTCGGCGCCGATCCCCGAGCCCGAGCCGGTGCGCGAGCCGCCGAAGCACTCGCCGCCGCCGAAGAAGACCGAGCAGCCGACCCTGTCGGACGGCGCCTCGGACGGCGACTACCGGCTCCCGTCGATGGACATCCTGCCGACCGGCCCGGCCGCCAAGAAGCGCTCGAAGGCCAACGAGGTCGTCATCGCGGCGCTCCAGGAGGTCTTCGCACAGTTCAACGTGGACGCGGCCGTCACCGGCTTCACGCGCGGCCCCACGGTCACGCGGTACGAAGTGGAGCTCGGTCCGGGCGTCAAGGTCGAGCGGATCATCCAGCTGTCCAAGAACATCGCGTACGCCGTCAAGAGCGCCGACGTGCGGATCATCAACCCGATCCCCGGCAAGTCGGCTGTGGGCGTGGAGATCCCGAACACCGACCGCGACGACGTCGCGCTCGGCGACGTGCTGCGGTCGGCGAACGCCCTCGCCGACGCGCACCCGATGATCGTGGGCCTGGGCAAGGACGTCGAGGGCGGCTACGTGCTCACGAACCTGGTGAAGACCCCGCACATGTTGATCGCTGGAGCCACCGGCAGCGGTAAGAGCTCGTGTATCAACTCGCTGCTGGTGTCGACGCTGATGCGCGCCACCCCCGAGCAGGTGCGCATCCTCCTCATCGACCCCAAGCGCGTCGAGCTGTCGAACTACGAGGGCATTCCGCACCTGGTCCACCCGATCGTGACGAACCCGAAGAAGGCCTCCGACGCCCTCCAGTGGGTCGTCAAGGAGATGGACATGCGCTACGAGGACCTCGCCGCGGCCGGGGTCCGGCACGTCGACGACTTCAACCGCAAGGTCCGCGCCGGCGAGGCCAAGGTTCACCCGGCTTCGGGCCGCGAGTTCCGGCCGCACCCGTACCTGCTGGTCATCGTCGACGAGCTGGCCGACCTGATGATGGTCGCCGCCCGCGACGTGGAGGACTCGGTCGTGCGCATCACGCAGCTCGCGCGCGCCGCCGGCATCCACCTGGTGCTCGCCACGCAGCGGCCCTCCGTGGACGTCGTCACCGGCCTCATCAAGGCGAACGTGCCCTCGCGCCTGGCGTTCTCGACCTCCTCGCTCGCCGACTCGCGGGTCATCCTCGACCAGCCCGGCGCCGAGAAGCTCGTGGGCCGCGGCGACGGCCTGTTCCTGCCGATGGGCGCCTCCAAGCCCGAGCGCATCCAGGGCGCGTTCGTCTCCGACAAGGAGATCGAGGCGGCCGTGGAGCACGCGAAGTCGCAGATGGACGCCCAGTACATCGAGGAGGTCACCGCGACCCCCGGTTCGACCCGCGAGATCGACCCGGACATCGGCGACGACCTGGAACTGCTCATCCAGGCGATCGAGCAGGTCGTGACCACCCAGTTCGGTTCGACCTCGATGCTCCAGCGCAAGCTCCGCGTCGGCTTCGCGAAGGCCGGGCGGCTCATGGACCTCATGGAGACCCGCGGCGTCGTCGGCCCCTCGGAGGGCACGAAGGCCCGCGACGTGCTCGTCAAACCGGACGAGCTCGACGGCGTCATCGCCTCGCTCCACGGGGAGTAGCAAGCAGGGCCGGTCCACCTGGACCGGCCCTTTCGCGTTGCGCCTATTCGAAGCTGGCGGTCAGCTCGTGCGTCTCGTCGCCGCTGATCGGCATCGAGATGCCCTCCTCGGGCCAGTCGACCGGCCCGTCGGGGTGGAACTTCAGCGTGAACACGAGGCTGTCGGCCGGGACGCCGTATTCGAGGTAGTAGGTGCGCCAGATCCCGTCGCCCCACTCCTCGTCGGTGTGCTCGACGGAGGTCGCCGCGAGCTCGCCGTTCGCGTCGGAGATCTTCAGGACCTCCTCGGGGTCGATGTTCCACTCCAGGCCCGAGCCGGACTGGAGCCACCCGAAGCTGACGGAGAGCACGGCCGCGTCGGTCTTGGCCACCCAGCCCTCGCCGGGCTGGTAGACCTCGCGGGTGAGCGTGAAGTCGGTGGAGTACTGCCAGTCGTCGAACCAGTACTCGTAGCTGCCGCTGGTGGTGTAGCCGTCGACGGAGTTCTCCACGACGTCGGTCGTGACGGTGTCGGTCGAGCCGTTGTACAGGGCCTCGATGAGGCCGCTGCGGGTGCGTCCGCGCAGGTCCAGCGTCTGGACCCGCTCGGCGTCGGTGATCTCCAGCGTCACCGGGGCGTCCTTCTCGACGACCGCGAAGTACGCGGCCCCCGGCTGGGGCGACTCGCCCGCGAAGTCCCACTCCTGGTCGCCGATGACGAGCTTCCCGGTCAGCTCGGTGAGGTCGTCGACGGCGTACGGCGCCTCCACGCCCGGCTCGGGCGCGAACTGCACCACCGTGAACTCGTAGCCCTCCGGCGGCGGCAGCAGCTTGTACCCCTCTTTGAGCAGGTACTCCAGCTGGAAGCCCTCGGGGACCTCGTCGAAGGACGCCAGGCACTCGACGCGGAGCGCGAAGTGCGCGCCGCGCAGCAGGCCCGCGTCGCCCTCGAAGCGGTGCTCGCCCTCGCTCGGGCAGATCGACACGGGCACGTCGTCACTCGAAACGGTGTATCCCGCGGGGGTGTTGACCGTGCCGACCGGCACTTCGCCGCACGCGGCGGCGCTCAGCGCGGCCGCCGCGGCGAAGAGCGCGCACGCGGCCCTGCGGGCGCTGTTCCTGGGGTTCCTGTCGGCGGGGGCGATGCCTTTGGGGGACATGGAACAAGCCTAAGCCACTCCCGCAACGGGCGGTGAACCGATGTTGCCCCAGCGCACCGGGCCGGGATTGACCCGAATCGTCCGGGCCGCATTCGGCGCATACCGTCCGTGACCAGACCGAGTCGGCCCGGGAGTAAAGTGCGCCACTCTACCGCCCGGGCGACCGTGACCCTGCCCGCCGCCCCGGGCGTTCACCCCCCGCCCCTGGGTACGCTTTCCTGGTGTCATCAGCTCATTCGACCCGATCCCAGGACTCGGAGACCCGCGACTCCAAGACCGTCGCCCTCCTGACGCTCGGCTGCGCCCGCAACGAGACCGACTCCGAGGAGCTGGCCGCCCGCCTGGCCGCCGGCGGCTGGCGGATCAGCGACGACGGCGAGAACGCCGACGTGGTCATGGTCAACACCTGCGGCTTCATCGAGCAGGCCAAGACCGAGTCCATCGACGTCCTCCTCGAAGCCTCCGGCACCGGCGCCAAGGTCGTCGCGACCGGGTGCATGGCCGAGCGCTACGGCCGCGAACTCGCCGAGAGCCTCCCCGAGGCCGACGCGGTCCTCGGCTTCGACCACTACCCGGACATGGCCGCCCGCCTCGACGACATCCTCGCCGGGCGCTCGGTCGAGTCCCACCAGCCGTCCGACCGCCGCAAGCTCCTGCCGCTGGCCCCGGCCGCGCGCCAGAGCGCCGCCGCGGTCGTCCCCGGCCACTCGCGCGCCGCCCAGGCCGACGGGACCGCCCTCGAAGTCGGCGCCCCGCAGCACCTGTCGGTGGTCCGCAAGCGCCTCACCAGCGGCCCCGTGGCGAACCTCAAGCTCGCCTCCGGCTGCGACCGGCGCTGCACGTTCTGCGCGATCCCGTCCTTCCGCGGCTCGTTCGTCTCCCGCACCCCTGAGGAGATCCTCGCCGAGGCCGCGTGGCTCGCCTCCGAGGGCGTCAAGGAGCTCAACCTCGTCTCGGAGAACACCACCTCCTACGGCAAGGACCTCCCCGACAACCAGGCCCTGGAGCACCTGCTCGAAGGCATGGCCGCGATCGACGGCATCGAGTGGATCCGCCTGTCGTACCTCCAGCCCGCCGAGCTGCGCCCGAGCCTGATCGAGGCGATGCACCGCACCGACAAGGTCGTCCCGTACTTCGACCTGTCCTTCCAGCACTCCTCGGCGAAGGTCCTGCGCCGCATGCGCCGCTTCGGCTCCACCGAGAACTTCCTGGCGCTGCTCAAGCAGATCCGCGACGTCGCCCCGCTCGCCGGGGCCCGCACCAACGTCATCGTCGGCTTCCCCGGCGAGACCGAAGAGGACGTCGAGGAGCTCATGGGCTTCCTCGAAGAGGCCCGCCTCGACTCCACCGGCGTGTTCGCCTACTCCGACGAGGACGGCACCGAGGCCGTCGGCCTCGACGGCCACGTCGACGAGGACGAGGTCCAGGACCGCCACACCCGCGTTGCGATGCTCGTCGACGAGCTCGTCTCCCAGCGCGCCGCCGAGCGCGTCGGCGAGACCATGACCGTCCTGGTCGAGTCCGTCGAGGACGACGGCGTGGACGGCCGCGGCGCCCACCAGGCCCCCGAGGTCGACGGCACCGTCGCGCTCGTCGGCGAGGTCGACGGCCTGGAGCCGGGCGACTTCGTCACGGCGAAGGTCGTCGACTCGCACGGCGTCGACCTGGTCGCCGAGATCGTCGAGGAGGCCTGGTGACCACCGACCAGCCGGTCTCGCCGTGGAACATCGCGAACGTGGTGACCGTGGCCCGGATCTTCCTGGTGCCGGTGTTCGCCGTGTTCGTGGTCCTCTCGGGGATGGAGCACACGGGCTGGCGGGTCGCCGCCTGCGTGCTGTTCGTCTTCATCTCGGCGACCGACTTCGTGGACGGCTGGCTCGCGCGCTCGCGCGGCCTGGTGACCGATTTCGGCAAGCTCGCCGACCCGATCGCCGACAAGGCGCTCATCGGCACCGCCCTGGTCCTGCTCAGCTACTACGGCGACCTCGCCTGGTGGGTCACGATCGTGATCCTGGTGCGCGAACTCGGGATCACGGTCTGGCGCATGACGATCGCGCGCCGCGTGGTCGTCGCGGCCGACCGCGGCGGGAAGCTGAAGACCGTCCTCCAGATCACCGCGGTGTCGTGGATGCTGTTCCCGTGGATGGAGCCGTTCGACGCGGTCGGGCCGTGGCTGATGTACGCCGCGCTGATCCTCACGGTGCTGACGGGAATGGATTACCTCTGGAAAGCATTCAAATCAAGGGAGAGCGAGCCGAACCGGACGAGCTAGGCTTGCATGACCCGTTTAGGCTCACAGGAGCGATCGGCGGCGTGGAGGAGAACCCTATGGTGTTGTTGAGGGAACTGCTGGGAGAGACCCTGCGGCGCCGCCGCCGCGCGCAGAAGCGGACGCTGCGGGACGTGTCGAAGCAGGCCAACGTCAGCCTCGGCTACCTCTCGGAGATCGAGCGCGGCCACAAGGAGCCGTCGAGCGAGCTGCTGGCCTCCGTGTGCGGGGCGCTCCAGGTGCGCCTGTCCGAGGTGCTCGCCGAGGTCTCCCGCGAAGTGGCCCAGCATGAACGCGGCGAAGCCGCGCCTCCGGGACGCGAGGTGCAGGACCCGCAGGGCCGCCAGGTCGCGGTGCTGCCCCTGCCGCGCGAGCAGGCCGCGGCCGAGGAGTCGCGCCGCCGCCGCTACGCGCCGCAGCCGTCCCCGACGATCGCGCAGGTCCGTTCTCGCCACCGCCGTGGCGAAGTGACCGATTCGGTGGTCCGCGCGGCAGCCTGACCGCGCCCGATGATGTAGTTTTGCGATTGAGGCGTCACCCCTGTCCCGCATGAGTGGCGCCGATGTCCGACACTAGAGGCAAGTCGGCGTTGCATCGCAAATTTATGGCTCGCAGCTGCGCCAAGTGAGCACCGGAAGGACCCCGATAATGGCCAATCCGTTCGTCAAGGGCTGGAAATACATGATGGCGCTCTTCGGTGCGAAGATCGACGAGTACGCCGACCCCAAGATCCAGATCCAGCAGGCGATCGAGGAGGCGCAGAAGCAGCACCAGGCGCTGGTGGGGCAGGCGGCCTCGGTGATCGGGAACCAGCGCCAGCTGGAGATGAAGCTCAACCGCTCGATGGCCGAAGTGGAGCGTCTCCAGGCGCAGGCGCGCCAGGCGCTCGTGCTGGCCGACAAGGCCCGCGCCGACGGCGACGAGGCGAAGGCGCAGCAGTTCGAGTCCACCGCCGAGATCCTCGCCGGCCAGCTGGTCTCCACTGAACAGTCCCTTGAGGACATGAAGGTGATGCACGACCAGGCGCTCACCGCCGCCGACCAGGCCAAGAAGGCCGTCGAGAACAACCAGATGATCCTCCAGCAGAAGCTCCAGGAGCGCACCAAGCTCCTCGGCCAGCTGGAGCAGGCGAAGATGCAGGAGACGATCGCCTCGTCCCTGGAGTCGATGTCGCAGACGGCCGCCCCCGGCAACGTCCCGAACTTCGACGAGATCCGCGACAAGATCGAGGGCCGCTACGCCTCCGCGATGGGCCGCGCCGAGCTCGCCTCGAACTCGGTCGAGGGCCGCCTCCTCGAAGTCAACCGCGCGACCCGCGACATGGCCGGCGTCTCCCGCCTGGAGCAGATCCGCGCCTCCCTCGAAGGCGACCAGCTCTCCGCGGGCAACCGCGAGAAGGCCCAGATCGAGTCCAAGGAGTCGGTCACGAACGCCCGCCTCGCCGACATCCGCGCGTCCCTCGACGACGGCACCGCGGAAGCGGACAAGACCAACAGCTAAGACCGACCTCTAAGGAACCCCGTGGACGCCAAGGACCGCAAGCGCGCGTTCAAGCGCCTGCGGTCCCGGCTCGCCTCCGCCAAGGGCTGGACCACGACCGCCGGGGCCTCGGTCGCCGGGACCGCGTTCTTCATCCCGTACGCGGGCCTCGGCGCCGCCGACGGCGTGTGGGCCACGATCGCCGGCTTCTCCACGGCGATGGCGGTGGTCCGCTGGCTCGACTACCGCCGCCTCGCCCGGGCGCTGCCGGCCGAGGAGCGGGCCTCGCTCGAACTGCACAGCCCCGCGAAGCTGACCCGGGAGGCCCAGGGCCTCTTCGGCGAAGCGGCGCAGGCGATCCAGCGCGGGCGCATTCGCAACCAGTTCAAGCACAGCCGGGCCCTCGGCCCCTACGAGCGCCTGGAGCAGGCCTCGATCGCGGCCGAGCGGATGGCCGACCGCCTCAAGGGGAACGCGGAGGCCGTGGCGATCCTCGCCGGGGCCGGGACGGCCGGGCGCGAGCTCTACCAGCTCGCGCTCAGCGTCAGGGACGTCGAGCAGGCCATGGGCGTCTCGCCGTCGATGAAGCGCTCGGGCCTCCAGGACGGGCTCGACCGGATGGTCGAGCGCCTCGACGCGGGCGTGACCGCCTACGAGGACATGGTGTCCGCGGCGGGGGAGTGCCTGGCCGGTTCGCTCGGGCTCCAGCACGAGCTGTCGGCCCACCGCGCCGACGAGACGCTCGACATGCTCACCGACGCCGCCGACCGCCTGCGCGCGGCCGGGGACGCGGCGAGCGAGATCCGCGGCCGCATCGGGCCCCAGCGCGGCGTCTGACGCCGCGAAGCTGAAAACCCCTCATTTGGTCTAATCTGAGGGTGAAAGCCCTTATTCTTCGCATCTGTGCGATCACCGCCGTCGCCCTCGTCGCCTGGCCCGCGCCCGCCCGCGCGCAGACCCTCCCCGAGGACCCCGCCAAGCTCTTCCTCAAAGAGCACGAGGACATTCCGCTCGCCGTCCAGGGCGGCGCCGCCGTCCTCAGCGCCGACTTCGACCTGTGGACCCTCCGCCCCGTCGAGGCGATGCAGGACCTCGGCGAATACCAGATCGTCCAGGACTCTTCCGGCCAGTGCCTCACCGCCGACACCTCCGGCGGCGAGGAGACCGTCCCGGTCGTCCTCGCCGACTGCGCCGACGCCCTCGCCTGGACCACCGTCTACAACGACGCGCCCGCGCAGCAGGACTTCCGGTTCACCACCGCCGACGGCTACTTCCTCGGCCTCGCCGACGACGCCTCCGCCGTCGAGGGCGCCCCGATCCTCGCCGTCGACCCCGAGTCCGACCAGAGCCGCCACTTCCAGGAGTGGCTGTTCGCGACCCCGCCGCCCGAGTCGCCGAGCCCCACCCCGAGCGAGTCCACGAGCCCGCCGCCCCAGCCGCAGCTGCCCACCACCGGCACCGCCCTCGGCGCTCTCGGCGCCGCCGGAGCCGTCGCCCTCGCCGGCGGCGCCGCGCTCGTCCTGCGGCACCAGCGCCGCCGGGCCCTGCGCGGGCACTGGTAGCGCATTGCGCCACCGGTTCGCGACGCAGCGCGCACGCGACACAGTGAATCCCACGATGCGGGAAATGCTGGTTCGGCCCTGCGGCCGGTGGCATACTTCGATTCGTGACTTTCCAGCTCATGATTAGCTGCGGGCGTTCCGCGAGGCAATAGATGCCATCGCCGAACGCCAGACCTCCTGCGCCCGCAGGGGGTCTTTTTCGTTCAGGGCAAACGAACGTTCAGGTCCGACGCGCAGTACGGGACCCATCGGCAAAGAGAACTTGGAGCACCAAGTGACGCAAGCAGACTCCGCAACAGCTACCGGTGCCGGGGACTTCCACGTCTTCGACACCACGCTCCGCGACGGCGCGCAGATGGAGGGCCTCCGCTACTCCGTCGCCGACAAGCTCGCGGTGGCCGAACTCCTCGACGAGCTCGGCGTCGACTACATCGAGGGCGGCTGGCCCGGCGCGATCCCCTCGGACACCGAATTCTTCGCCCGCGCGGCGGACGAACTGAACTTCAAGCACGCCAAGCTCGTCGCCTTCGGCATGACCCGGCGGGCCGACTCCACCGCCGCCGAGGACCCCGGCTTCCAGGCCCTCCTCGACTCCCGCGCCCCCGTCCTGTGCCTGGTCGCCAAGTCCGACATGCGGCACGTCGAGCAGGCCCTGCGCACCACCCCCGAAGAGAACCTCGCCATGATCACCGACTCCGTCCGCACCGGGCGCGAGCACGACCGCCAGGTCTTCATCGACTGCGAGCACTTCTTCGACGGCTACCGCAACGACCCGGTGTACGCGTCCCTGGTCGTCAAGACCGCCCTCGACGCCGGCGCCGAAGCGGTCGTCCTGTGCGACACCAACGGCGGCTCCATCCCCTCCGACATCACCGCCGCGTTCACCGACCTGCGCGCGCGCCTCGCCGCCGACCTCCCGCCCGAGCGCATCCGCCTCGGCATGCACGCCCAGAACGACACTGGCTGCGCCGTCGCGAACACCGTCGCCGCCGTCGAGGCCGGCGCCATGCACGTCCAGGGCACCGCCAACGGCTACGGCGAGCGCCCCGGCAACGCGAACCTCTTCACCGTCATCGCGAACCTGGAGACCAAGCTCGGCCGCAAGGTCCTCCCCGACGGCGGCCTGGAGAAGCTCACCCGCGTCTCCCACGCCATCGCCGAGATCGCGAACATGACCCCCGACGAGCACGCCCCGTACACCGGGCACGCCGCGTTCGCCCACAAGGCCGGCATCCACGCCTCCGCCATCAAGGCCGACCCGGCCCTGTACAACCACGTCGACCCCGTCGTCGTCGGCAACGACATGCGCATCCTCGTCACCGAGATGGCCGGCCGCGCCTCCGTCGAGCTCAAGGGCCGCGAACTGGGCATCGACCTCTCCGACGATCGGGCCAGTCTTGATCGCATCACCAAGCGCGTCAAGGAGCTCGAATCCAAGGGCTGGTCCTTCGAGGCCGCCGACGCGTCCTTCGAGCTGCTCGTGCGCGACGAGGTCGAAGGCGGCCTGCCCCGGCCCTTCGCCCTCGACACCTACCGCGTCATCGTCGACCACGACCCCAACGGCACCACGGTCGCCGAGGCCACCGTCCGCGTCGACGTCGACGGTGAACGCGTCATCTCCACCGCCCAGGGGAACGGCCCGGTCAACGCCCTCGACGCGGCCCTGCGCTCGGCACTCGCCGCCCGCCACCCGCGCCTGGCCGAGCTCACGCTCTCGGACTTCAAGGTCCGCATCCTCGCCGGCTCCACCGGCACCGACGCCGTCACCCGGGTCCTCATCTCGATGAGCGACGGCGAGGCCGAGTGGACCACGGTCGGCGTGGCCCCCAACCTCATCGAGGCCTCCTGGAACGCGCTGGCCGACGGCCTCGCGTACGGGTTGAACCGCCGCTGATTCTCGATTCCGACTTCGCCACGAGCGAACCCGAGACCGGGGCCGGTCCACGAGACCACGGCCCCCATCCGGCCCGCGCCGATCGTGCGGGAGGGTAAGGGAAAAGGGGTCCGATCATCTGATCGGACCCCTTTCACGTGCTTGAACGTCAGTCGAAGACGGCGAGGCGCTTCTGCTCCATCGTGCCGCCCCCGAAGGTGGTGAACGAGCCGCCGACGCTCAGGTTCGCGCCGGACGGGTGCGCGGTCGCGTCCCACGCGCCGACGACGCCGTTGGCGCCCGGGTTCCACGGCAGCAGGTTCCCGTTCAGGTCCACCGCGAGGAGCTTGCCGCGCTGGGCCTTGACGCCGTCGACGCACTGGCCGAGCGGCCCGGCGTGGTTGGTGTTGCACGCGTTGTCGAAGTGGCCGCCGCCGATGACGGAGTTGCCCCACACCTCGACGGTCTGCATGCCGCCGTCGACGGCCTGGTACCAGAGCGTCTCGCCGGTGGTGGTGAACGCCCGGATCTCGCCGCCGCGCCCGTCGAGGGCCGCGTACACGCGGTCGCCGGCGACGACGACCTCGCGGGTGAGGACGTACACCTTGGACTGGAAGCCGGTGTCGACCGCGCCCGTTGCCGGGTTGACGGCGCCGAGCTTCCCGTACTTCTTGTCACCGCCGATCATGGAGAACACGCCGGCGACGTACAGGCGGCCGTGCCCGGCCTGGAGGTCGCGGACCCCGCCTTCGGACACGTCCGGCGCGAACGTCGTGATCGGCGCGCCGGTGGCGGCGCTGACGGCGGCGAGGCGCGGCTGCGCGTGGCCGCCGACCGTGGTGAAGGTCCCTCCGAGGTAGACGGTGGTCCCGACCGGTTCGACGGAGTAGACGGTGGCGCTCGGCTTCGGCCGCCACTCGGTGTCGAGCTTCCCGGTGCCCAGGTTGAACCGGGCGAGGCGCGGCATGGCGACCCCGTCGACCTCGGTGAACTTCCCGGCGACGTACAGGTAGCCGCCGCCGGTCTTGAGCTCGTGGACGGTCCCGTTCAGGACCGGCGCGAACGGCAGCAGCGCGCCTGTGCGCGAGTTCACCGCCGCCAGGTAGGTGCGGCCGACGAACGTCCCGTCGGTCTGCTTGGCCCTGGTGAACAGGCCCCCGGAGTAGACGGTGTCGCCGTTGTAGGCCACCTTGACGACCTGGTCGTTGAACGAGGCGGTCGCCTGCGGCAGGCTCGAATCGATGGCCCCGGCCGGAGCCTGGACGAACAGGAGGGCCGCGAACAATGCGGAGAGTGTGATCAAACGGCGCATTCCGGCAGTGTTGCACGCATCGGGAGCCCCGCCGGGGATTCGGGACGGCGCGTCAGCCATGAGCGGGCGCACAGGTCCCGCGCACGGGTGACCTCCACACGAGACGGCGCCCGCGTCCGCGCCGCGGCGGGCGAATGCGGTCACCGCGTCCTTTGCCCCGCCGTACTACAGTTGAGGTGTGACTTCCTACAAGACCGATCGCGCCCGCGCGGCTGCACAGGCCGCGGACTCGGCCGTGTACGGACGCCGCCGGTTCGGAGCCGGGTTCTTCCTCGGCCTGGTGATCCTCGTGGTCCTCGCCTTCGCCCTCGGCTTCGTGCTCGTCGGCGGCCTCGGCGAGACCCTGCGGGTGCGCCTGGGTGCGACCGCCCTGTCGCTGCTGGTGGCGACGCCGCTCACGTTCGTCCTCGGGTTCTTCGTCGGCATGTTCGGCCGCGTCCGCCGCATGGGCATGGGCATCGTCGTCGGCGCCCTCGTCGGCACCGTCGTCCTCGCGGCCCTGTTCTGGCTCCTGCGCTAGGTCCCGGCAGGCGGGCCCAGCCGGTCGGTATCCGGCCCGTTTGCCCGCTCGCTGCGTTGTCGGCCCTCCAGATACAACACCGGTATCTGGAGGGCCTTCCGCCTTGCGAGCGAACAAACGGACTCGGATTCCGCCTCGCCTGGCCCCGCCTGCCGGGGCCTGGCGTGACCGCCTGGTGCGGCGCGCGGTAGCGCCGTGCCCCGCCCCGCCCCGCGAACTAAGCTGAGGCCGCAAGCTTCCGATCCAGTCTTAGAGAGGGGCCGACTGTGCGGATCGCGCGGATCGCTCACCCCACCGGCATGTCGTTCGCAGTCCTCGAAGGGGAGGGGCCCGGGGCCACCGCCGCCGAGATCGAGGGGCACCCGTTCGCGCAGATCAAGCTCACCGGCCAGCGCTGGTCGCTCGACGACGTGCGGCTGCTCGCCCCGATCCTGCCGTCCAAGGTGGTCTGCGTCGGCCGCAACTACGCCGACCACGCCGCCGAGCTGGGCAACGAGGTCCCCAAGGAGCCCTTGATCTTCCTCAAGCCCTCGACCTCGGTCATCGGCCCCGGCGAGGCCATCCGCATCCCGGCCGTCTCCGACCAGGTCGAGCACGAGGCCGAGCTCGCGGTGGTCATCGGCCTGCACGGGGCGCGCAACCTCGACCGCGAGGGCGCCAAGTCCGCGATCTACGGCTACACGGCCGCGAACGACGTGACCGCCCGCGACCTCCAGCGCCAGGACGTGCAGTTCACGCGCGCCAAGGGCTTCGACTCGTTCTGCCCGCTGGGGCCCTGGATCGAGACCGATGCCGAGGTCGCCGACGCGGAGGTCCGCTGCGAGGTCAACGGCGAGGTCCGCCAGCTCGGCACCACCAAGGACATGGTGTTCGACCCGGCCACGCTCGTCGCGTACGTCTCGCAGATCATGACGCTGATCCCCGGCGACGTGGTGCTCACCGGGACGCCCGCGGGCGTGGGGCCGCTCCAGGCCGGCGAGACCGTCTCCGTTTCCGTCGCCGGCATCGGCACGCTGACCAACAAGGTGATCGCCAGTGAGTAACGTCCGCACCCGCTTCTGCCCCAGCCCGACCGGGACCCCGCACGTGGGCCTGGTGCGCACCTGCCTGTTCTCGTGGGGCTACGCCCGCGCCAAGGGCGGCGAGTTCGTGTTCCGCATCGAGGACACCGACGCGGCCCGCGACTCCGAGGAGTCGTACGCGCAGCTCCTCGACGCGCTCTCGTGGCTGGGCATGACCTGGGACGAGGGCCCCGACATCGGCGGGCCGTACGCGCCCTACCGGCAGTCGCAGCGCCTCGACGTGTACGCCGACGTGATCAAGCGGCTCGTCGACGGCGGTCACGCCTACGAGGCGTTCTCGACCAATGAAGAGGTCGAGGCCCGCCACAAGGCCGCCGGGCGGGACCCGAAGCTCGGCTACGACAACTTCGACCGCGACCTCACCGAGGAGCAGAAGTCGGCCTACCGCGCGGAGGGCCGCAAGCCGGTGCTGCGCATGCGGATGCCGAACGAGGACATCGTGTTCGAGGACGCGGTGCGCGGCGAGGTCCGCACGCCCGCGGGCACGGTTCCCGACTACGTGATCGCGCGCGGCGACGGCTCGCCGCTGTACACGCTGACGAACCCGGTCGACGACGCGCTCATGAAGGTCAACATGGTCACGCGCGGCGAGGACCTGCTGCCCTCGACGCCGCGGCAGATCGTGCTGTGGCGGGCGTTGGTCGAGCTGGGCCTGGCCGACGGCGTGCCGGAGTACGCGCACCTGCCGCTGATCGTGGACGAGCGCGGCAAGAAGATGTCCAAGCGCGACCCGCGGTCGAACCTGCTGCAGTACAAGGAGGCCGGGTACCTGCCCGAGGGCGTCCTGAACTACGTGGCGACGCTCGGCTGGTCGATCTCGGGCGACCGCGACACGTTCACGGTGGCCGAGTTCCTGTCGGCGTTCGACCTGCACGACGTCAAGTCGAACCCGGCGCGGTTCGACGAGAAGAAGTTCGACTCGATCTGCGGCGACCACTTCCGCATGACCGACACCGCCGAACTCACCCGCCTGCTGCTGCCGCGCCTGCGCGAGGCCGGGCTCATCGGCGAGGCCCCGACGCCCGCTGAGGCGCACGTCCTCGACGTGGCCGTGCCGCTGGTCCAGGAGCGGTGCACGACGCTCTCGCAGGCCGTGGAGATGCTGCGGTTCCTGTTCTGCGGCACCGAGGTCGCGATCGACGAGGACAGCGCGAAGAAGACCTTCAAGGACGACGCCGCGCAGGTCCTCGACGCCTCGATCGCGGCGCTCGAAGGCATCGAGTGGACCGTCCCGGCGATCGAGGAGGCCCTCAAGGCCGCGCTCGTCGACGGGCTGGGCCTCAAGCCCCGCAAGGCGTTCGGGCCGGTCCGCGTCGCGATCAGCGGCAAGACCGTCTCCCCGCCGCTGTACGAGTCCATGGAACTCCTCGGCGCCGAGGTGAGCCTGGCGCGCCTGCGCGCCGCCCGCGCCACGCTGTAAACCCAAGCGCCGCAACCGGCCCCGCTCCGATGGAGCGGGGCCGGTCGCGTCTGTTGCGGGCGTGCGATCAGGACCGATCGAAGAACACGACGGTGGCCTGATGCCCCGGCACCCGGTCAAGCTTTGCGTCGCAGGTGAGCAGCGGCACGTCGAGTCGCTCGGCAAGTGCGAGGTAGGCGGCGTCGTACGCCGTGGCGTTAGCGCGAAGCTGCCAGATGCGCGCCAGCAGTGCCCGGTGCGGCACCCGATCGATGGGGGAAGTGGCCACCTTGTCGACCAAACGCGTTGCGACCACGGCGTCGAGCTTGCCTGAGGCGGTGAGGCCGCGCAGTGTCTGCGCTGCTTCCAAGTCGATCACCTCGGGGGCCGCGAGCGCGCGATGTACCGCCCACCAGCGCAGGCTCAAATGCGGTGCCTTGCCGATGAACAGTTCGATCAGGGCTGAGTTGTCGATGACGGCTTCGGTCATTGCCCGCGGATCTCCCGCTGGATCGCCACGATGTCATCGGTAGTGACACCGCCGGTGGTCGCTCGCAGCTCATCTGCCTCAAGCAGCAGCTCCGCCAAGGTCGGCCTCGACGCCATCCGGTCGAGCTGTCCCCGCAGATAGGCCGAGAGCGACATCCCTTCCTGCGCTGCGCGTGTCTTCAACGCGGCGAGCGTTTCGTCGGACACCTCACGGATTTGCACGTTCTTCGTCATGCATGCATTCTACACCAAGCGCATGCGATTTTGGTGATGCGGCGTTCGCGACACGGGCGCGGGCACGTTCGCCGAGTTCCGGCAGTCGCTCAAGCCCGCCTGGTGGCTCGTCCGCGGCGTCGCCGCCGCCGGCCTCATCGCCTGGCTCGTCCTCCGCATCGACGAGCACTTCTCCTGGGCCGCAATGGAGCAGTGGGGTTACACGGTCGCCGCGATCACCGCGCTCGCCCTGCCCCTGGCCTGGTACTCGGTCCGGATCGGGAACCGCTCCGAAGGCTGGAGGCCGCGCGCCCGGACCGCACTCGCGCTCGCGGGCGTCGTGATGGTCGTCTTCACCGCCTGGCGCGCCGCCGACGTCGCCTTCGGCGACGCGTTCTTCTTCTACGACGGCTCGGGCTACTCCCCGTACGCCTCCGTCGACGACATCTACCCGTACACCGAGGACGGCGAGCTCGTCACCGGCGTGTACCTGCTCGACCAGCACGGCAGCCCGCTGTTCCTCGGCGACCCGTCGAGCTGCTCGGTGCTCTCCGACGATCCGTTCGACACCGGCGCCGACTCGAACTACCCGTACGGCGAGACGCCCACCGGCATCGACTTGGGGTACCTCTACCCGCTCTGCACGCCCTCCGACGGCGCGACCGAACCGCCGTCGTCGGAGTCGCCGACCGGCTTCCCGAGCGCGACCGAGGAGGAGAGCTCCGCCTCGACCGACTGACCCCGTCAGCCACACCGGCCCCGTCCGCACCGCGGCGGGGCCGTTCCGTTGCCCCGTGTGACATTACTCTCGGTGGACCTAAGTGGAAGAAGGTCGAGCGGCCCGGCCACCGTCAATGGGCCGTTCGGGGGAGTGCGCGGACCGCGGTTCCGGGCCTAACGGGCACTGCTCGCGATACCCCCGCTATCCGGCGAGACGGGCACGCAATGCGTTCCGGTACAGGCGTTCATGTGCCGTATTGTCGCCGTTACTCAGCGGTACGGCCGCGGAGTTTCGCGCTTCTAGGGTTACCCCCGATGTTTACCCGCATGAAGACGACCCGAGCCAAGCACCGCTCCGACGAGCGCCGCCCCGGCGGCCTCCGGCACGTGGTGCGCACCCGGGTGTTCGTGTCCTCCGCCGCCGTACTGCTCGCAGTCGGCTCGGCGAGCAGCGCGAGCGCCGCGATCATCGCGACCGACGACCCCACGGCCCAGGAGCAGCTGGCCGAGCAGATCGTCGCCGACGCCGGCGGCGCCGACCGCCAGTGGGACGACGTGGACACGATGACCAGCATCCTGCCCGAGAAGGCGGAGGCCGACTCCGAGTCCGCGCCGTCCGACCCGGCGGAGGTCCCGGTCGAGGAGGAGACCACCGAGGAGGAGTCGTCCGACGACTCCGGTTCCGGCGTCGACATCTCGGCCGAGTGCTCCGACTACTCCGGCAACCAGGCCATCGGCTGCACCATGACCCTCGACTACGGCTGGGACATGGGCGAGTTCCAGTGCCTCGTGGACCTGTGGAACCGCGAGTCCGGCTGGGACGAGAACGCCTACAACTCCTCGTCCGGCGCCACCGGCATCCCGCAGGCCCTCCCGGGCGACAAGATGGCCTCCGCCGGCGACGACTGGGCGACCAACCCGGCCACCCAGATCGAATGGGGCCTGGGCTACATCGACGGCGTCTACGGCAGCCCCTGCGCCGCCTGGTCGCACAGCGAGTCGGTCGGCTGGTACTAGCCGCCGCATAATCTCGAATCCGAGCGAACCCGGAGTTCGCTGACCCGAGGGGGCCCTAGCGCAGTCGCGCCGGGGCCTCCTGTCGTTCCCCCAGCGACCCTTCGAGCCGGTTGAGCAGGAACTGGAGCGACCCGCGCAGGTGCGCCTCGTCCTGGCCCGGCTCCCCGGTGCGCGCCGTCAGCACGTACTGCTCGGTGTAGTCCAGGCGCGTGCCGCCGCCCTCGGGGGTCAGCGCCACCGTCACCAGGGAGACGTTGCGGCGCAGGCCCTCCACGCTCAGCTCGTACCCGAAGACGATCCGCCGGGGCGCGGCCAGGTCGAAGATCCGCGACTCCCACTCGATGAGCTCCGGCGCGCCCGAGGCGTCGAAGACCCCGGTCGTGCGCTCGCCGCCGCCGACGCGGAAGTCGAGTTCGTGCGTCTTCGCGCTCCCGGGGATGTGGAACCAGCGGTCGCGCAGGTCGAGGTCGGCGAACGCCGCCCACACCCGCTTGGGCGGGGCGGCGAGGGTGCGCGAGAGGGTCGCGGTCCCGTGGACGGGAGCATCAGCGGTCATGCCGATGCGAACAACGGAAGGGCCCCAAGCCTTCCCTTACGCGCCGGTCTCCATCGACGCCGCCCGGACCGAGCGCAGCAGCAGTCGCGGATCGCCGAGCATCCGCTTCAGGCGCCGTTCGAGCCCGGCGATCGGGGTGAGGTTCTGGGGTGCGCGGGCGTCCTTGTGCGCCGCCGAGCCCAGCGGCGGGAGCGCCGCCGCGGTGGCGTCGGCCAGGGCGATCGCGGCCTCCTCGGCGAGGTCGTTCGACGCCTCGATGCGGGCGACCCCGGCCCAGCCGCGCGAGGACGTCCCCGGCAGCCGCAGGTACCACGTGTACCGCGGCCAGCCCGACGTCAGGTGGAACACCGGCGTGCGCTGGCCCGGTTTCAACTGCTCGACGACCGCGTTGAGCTGCTTCGGCAGGTACGCGCGCTGGTGGCTCTTGATGTAGCCCACCGAGTTCGACAGGCGGTCCCTCCCGCGCAGCGGCCCGTCGAGCACCGACAGCTCGGCGTCCATCGCCACCTGGGCCGCGACCTTCGCCTCCAGCTCGGCCATCGCCACCTGGGCCGCGCCGATCAGCTCGGCGGGGTCGGCCGACTCGACCTTGCGGTACGGGTAGCGCCCGAAGTCGGCGCCGGGGTCGACGGCTGCGAACAGGCCCCGCTCCACGTCCGCCTCCGCGACGGCCGAGACCTTCCCGTCGAGGTCGCACGAGACCGCGCCCGCGGCCCACGACACGCACACCCCGGGCCACCGCTCGCCGTCGTCCAGGAGCTCGACCCTCGCGTCGACGCGGCGCACGCCGTCGACCACGACGATGCGGCGCGGCCCGCTCGCGGGCGCGTCGATCGGGCGCCAGTCCTCGGGGTCGAGTTCCACCCCGGGTTCGACGATCGCCTGGTTCTGGCGCGACGGGGACTCGGGATTGTCCGCGAAGGACGGATCCCACGCGTCGACGGTGATCTGCAAGGCGCACCCGCTTTCAGGTCGATTGCGGCCCAGCCTACTTCCCGCCGTCGAGGTCGATGCGCCCCACAAGGGCCGGGACGCTTCCCGCATCCCGGCCCGGAGTGCTTGAGCGCTCTAGCCCTCGATCTCGGTGACCAGGCCCGTCTCCAGCGAGTAGACCGCGCCGACCACCGTCAGCTCCCCGTCGGCGACCAGCTCGGCCAGGTTCGGGTGCTCCTTGAGCGCCTGCACGGTGAGCAGGACGTTCGCGGCGATCATCGCGTCGATCGGGTCCCCGGACTCCGCCTTCGCCGCCTCGTACGCCGGCGTCAGCGCCGCGACGACCTCGGGGAGCGCGTACTCGTGCTCCTCGACCTCCTCGCCCGCGTCCGCCGCCGCGAGCGCGTCGTGGGCGGCGGTGACCGCCCCGCACTTCTGGTGCCCGAGGACGACCAGCAGCGGCGCTTCGAGCGCGGCCGGCCCGTAGGAGACCGACTCGGAGACGAGCGGGTCGAAGGTGTTCGCGGCGGTGCGGGTGACCATGAGGTCGCCGACGCCGGTGTCGAAGACGAGTTCGGGCCCGACACGGGAGTCGATGCACGTGAAGACCGCGGCGCGCGGCTCCTGGCCCTCGACGAGCGACTCGCGCGTCTCGACGTCGGTGCCGGGGTGGACGGACTCGCCCGCGGCCCAGCGCTGGTTGCCTTCGAGGAGGGCGTCCCAGATCTCTTCGGCGGTTTCGAGGTCCTTGAGGTCGGTCGCCGGTGCGGCCGAGGCGGTCTCGGAGGCGGCCGCGCCGCCCGAGTCGGTCGAGCAGGCGTCGAGGGCGAGGACGAGGGCGGAGCCGACGCCGATGGCCCCGGCGCCGGTGAGGAGCTTGCGGCGATCGCCGGAAAAGTGGAGTGATTTCACGAATCAGGCTTACTCCTGGGTTCGAGTTGAACCCCCGGTGAACGAATCCGTTGTGACCCAAGGAATATGAAAGCGGAGGTCAGGCGGCACCCGGCGGCACCGGACGTCACGCGTCCGCGGGCTTCCAGTCCCGCACCAGGTCCAGGAGACCGGGGAACCGCGCGTCGAGGTCCGCCTCGCGGACCCGGTTGCGCCGCTCCAGGCCGACCTGGCGCTGGCGGACCACCCCGGCCTCGCGCAGGACCTTCCAGTGGTGCGTGCGCGTGGACTTGGGGCGGTCGATCTTGAACCAGCCGCAGGCGCGCTCCTCGCCGTCGGCGTCGCGCAGGTAGGTCTGGACGATGTCGAGCCGCAGCGGGTCGCTCAGGGCGCTGAGGACCTGTTCGAGGCGCAGCTCGGCGCGGCCGGGCTCGGGGAGGAGGCCCGTGGCCGGGTCGGCGGCGGTCGGATCGACTTGGAGGTCGGGCATCTCGGCTCCCGGTGTCGCTTGTCACGGTTCCGTAGTACGACTTGCATCGTACTACGGGTCTATGTTCGACTCTATTCGAACTAGTTCGAGTCTACTCGTACAAGCACCCGAAGGAGTCCCGCCGTGGCCACGCACACCGCCGCCCCGCCCGCCGCCCTCCCGGCCCGGACCGGCTCCACCGCCTGGGCCGCCCTCGCGTCCTGGCCCATCGCCGCGGTCTTCATGCTCGGGAACTTCGCCGCCCCGCTCTACGTCCTGTGGCAGCAGCAGTTCGGCTTCTCCAAAGGCACCCTGACGGCGATCTTCTGCTGGTACATGGTCGGCCTCGTCGCCTCCCTCCTCGTCTCCGGCGTCGTCTCGGACCGCTTGGGACGCAAGGCCGTCCTCCTCCCGGCAATGGGCCTCGCGCTCGTCGCCGCCGTCGTCTTCGCGACCGCCGGCGGCGTCGCCGCCCTCTCGATCGCCCGGGTCCTCCTCGGCCTGTCCATCGGCGCCCTCGTCTCCGCCGGGACCGCCGCGGTCACCGACCTCGCCGGGACCGACCGCAGGCGCCAGGCGGCCCTCCTGGGCTCCGTAGCGGTCGCCGTGGGGACCGGCTTCGGGCCGCTGTGGGCCGGCATCCTCTCCGAGACCCTCCCCGGGCCGACCTCGACGGTGTTCTGGCTCCAGATCGCCCTGCTGCTCACCGCCACGGCCGTCATCGCCCGGATGCCCCTCGACGCGCCCGCGGGAGGCTCCGGCGCGTGGATCCGCATCCCGCGCGTCCCCGCCGCGGCCCGCCGCAACCTGCTCGCCGCGGTCGCCGTCGCCGGGCCCGGCCTCGCGGCCACCTCGTTCATGCTCTCGCTCGCGCCCTCGCTGCTGGCCGAGCAGCTCGGCACCGACGACCGGATCATTGCCGGCTCGGTCGCCGCCGTCGCCTTCGCCTCCTCGATCGCGGCCCAGCTCGCCCTCCGGGGCCTGAGCGTGGTCCGGCTCCTGCTGCTCTCGGCCGCCTGCACCGTGGTCTCCGCGGCCCTGCTCATCGCCGCCGTCCAGACCGCCGCGCCCGCGCTGCTGCTCCTCTCGGCGGTCTTCGCCGGGCCCGCGCAGGGCCTGGGCCTCCTCGGCGGGCTCTCCATGCTCAACCAGGCCGTGCCGACCAACCCGCTCGCCGAAGCCAACGCGGCCTTGAACATCAGCGCCTACGCCCTGGTCGGGGCGCTCTCGCTGGGCCTGGGGCACCTCGCCGACGCGATCGGGCTCGGCGCGGCCATCGACGACTTCGCGTTCACCCTCGTCGCCCTGACCCTCATCGGGCTGGCGCTCATGCGCTGGGCGCGGCGCTAACTCCAGGTCTTCTCCACGTGGGAGCCCTTGGCGTCCTTCGTGATCCGGAACCGCACCGGCACCCGCTCGGCCAGTTCCGGCACGTGCGTCACCAGGCCCACCGTGCGACCGGCCGTCAGCGTCAGCGCCTCCAGGGTCGTCGCCACGGCGTCGAGCGTCTCCGGGTCGAGCGTGCCGAAGCCCTCGTCCAGGATGATCGACTCCAGGCACGCCCCGTGCCGCGCCAGGCTCGCCAGCTGGTCGCTCAGCGCGAGCGCCAGCGACAGCGAGGCCGCGAACGTCTCCCCGCCCGACAGGCTCCGCGCCGGGCGCGCCATGTCCGCGTCGTGGTGGTCGACCACCCAGAAGTCCTGGTCCCGGTAGATCAGGTCGTACTGGCCCGCGGTGATCTGGTTGAGCATCACCGTCGCGCCCGCCACGAGCTCGTCGAGCGCTTCTGACAGGAGCCACTCCATGAACCGCCGCGCCTCCAGATGGGACGCAAGCGCTTTGGCGACCTCGGCCTCGTGCGCGAACCGGCGCGTCTCCGCCTCCAGGTCCACGCGCTGGCGCCGCGCCTCGGCGAGCCGCGCCGAAGCGGCGCGGGACGTCTCGACCGCGGCGGCGTGCCGGGCGACGTAGTCGCCGCCGGCGCCGGTGCGCGGGACGTCGATGTCGAACTCGCCCAAGGCCAGCCGCAGCTCCCCGCGGAGGGTCCCGGCGCGGCCGTCGAGCCCGGTCAGCTCGGTGCGTGCCGCCTCCCGCTCGCTCCCGGCCCGCTCCAGCGAGGACTTGGCCCAGTCGACGAGGGCCGCCCAGCTCCCGGCCAGGTCGTCCCCGGCCGAGGGCGGCGCGAGCGCCGCGACCTGGTCGCGGGCGTGCTGGAACTCCTTCCAGGCCCGCTGCTGGCGCTCGTCGGCGGTCTGCTTGCGCTTCTCGGCCTCCCGCAGCGCCCGCCGCGCGGCCTTCAACGCGGCACTGGTGCCCGCGAGCTGCTGGCGCGCCTCCTCCGAGGAGGCCCGCTTCGCTTGCAGTGCAGCGGGTTCGGCGACGCCTTCGAGCTTCTTGTTGAGCCGCCGCTCGGCGAGCTGGAGCTCGGTCAGCCGCTCCTCGTAGTTCTCCAGCTTCGTCTGAAGTGCGACCACGGCGGCCTGCGCGTCCCGGTGCTCGATCGTGGCCGTGCGCGACGCCTCTTCGGCGTGCTGCATGGACTCCGAGAGGTCGTGCTCCGGCACGGTCTCCACAGGACGGTCGCAGACGGGGCACTCGTCGCCGACCGCGAGCCCGGCGCGGAGCGTCCCGGCCAGCTCGGCCATCCGGACCTTGTGGAGGGACGCGTGCTGGATCTCGACCTCCTCGCCGGCGGCCTCCTCCAGCTCCTTCGCCTCCGCGAACTGGTCGCGCAGCTCCTCGGTCAGCTCCTGGCCGGTTTTCAGCTTCGACTGCGTCTCGGCCAGTTCGGCCCACGCCTTGAGCTGGCGCTCGATGAGCGCCAGGTCGAGCCCGTCGAGTTCGGCGCGGAGCCGCTCGTCCTCGGTCTCGGTCGCCTCGACCTCGGCGGCCTTCGCCGCGACCGCGGCGGCCGCGTCGGCGAGCTGCGCGCCGATGTCGGCGACCCCGTCGGGCCGCTTGATGTATGTGAGCGAGGCCAGGTTCGACTCGGCCTCGGCCAGGCGCCGCCGGGCCCCGTCCACGGCCGCGGCGAGCCCGTCGAGGGCGTTCGCCTTGTCCCGCACCGGCTCGGTGAGCTTCTCCAGCTGCTCGACCCGCTCGGCCGCGCCCGCCAGTTCGGCGTCGGTGACCGCCGGGACCCGCGCGAGCTGCGCTTCGAGGGTCTTCATCGCGGTCGTCGCCGCGTCCCGCTTCGCGCCCGCGAGCTGCTGCACCCGCCGGTACACGCTGTGCCCCAGCAGGTTCTCCAGGATCTTGCGCCGGTCGGCGGGGGAGGCGTGGAGGAACTCCGCGAACTCGCCCTGGGGGAGCAGCACGCACTTCGTGAACTGCTCGAACGGCAGCCCGATCACCCGCTCGGCCGCGTTCGAGACCTCGCTGGGACTGCCCGCGAGCGCCCGCCCGAGGCCCTCGACCAGGGCCGCGTCGTCGGCCGGGTCGACCCCGTCCGGCAGCTGCTCCAGGGCGGCCGTGGTCGTCTTGACCTTCCCGTTCCGGTCGCGGCGCAGGATCCGGGTCGCCACGTAGTGCGTTCCGGCGGCGGCGAACACGAGCCGCACCCGGCCCTCCACAGCGGACGGCGCGATGGCGTTCTGCGTGGTGTTCACCCGCCAGCGCGGCGTGCGCCCGTACAGCGCGAAGCAGATCGCGTCGAGCACGGTGGACTTCCCGGCCCCGGTGGGGCCGGTGAGCGCGAAGAAGTCCACGTCGGTGAAGTCGAAGGTCTCCTCGCCCGTGTAGGACGCGAACCCGTTGAGGTCCAGCCGGATCGGACGCATCAGGCCTCCTCGGCGACGGTCTGGGTGTCCTCGTACAGCTGCGAGAACAGCTTCGCGACGGCCGGGTCGTCGTGGCCGTTCTCGGTCAGGTACGAGCCGAACAGCTCCCCGGGACTGCGTCCGGAGCGCCGCTCGCGCGGTGCGGACGCGTCGAGGCGCATGACGGGGTCGATGTGGATCTGGACGGCGTTCGGGAACAGGTCGGCGACCTCGCCGCGCAGGCCGGCCCGCGCGGGCTCGGTCACGAAGACCCGCAGCCAGGCCCGCTCGTCGGCCTCGGTCTTGGCGAGCTGTTCGAGGCTGCCGCGGACGGTCTGGAGCGGCACGGCCTCGGTGAGCGGCACGGTCCGGACTTTCGCTGGGATTCCGGCGCTGACCTCGACGATCGCGACGCTCGGCGTGTGGTCCTCCTCGCCGAAGTCGACCGCGAGCGGCGCGCCGGAGTAGCGGATCGGGCAGGGGCCGTTGATCGCTTGCGCCCGGTGCAGGTGGCCCAGGGCCACATACGAAGTGGTGGGCGGGAAGATCGCGGCGGGGACGGCGTAGTCGGCCACGGTGTGGACTTCGCGCTCGCCGCCGCCGACTTTGCCGCCGACCACGGTGAGGTGCCCGGTGAACAGGTTGACGGTGTCGGCCCCGAAGTCCTGCGTGAGCGCGGCGACCAGGCGCCGCAGGTGGTCGGCGTAGTTCGCCTCGGCACCGGCCGCGCCGAGCTCGAACAGCTCGGCGGCGCGCACGGCGTGGCGCTGGGCGATGAACGGCAGGGCCGCGCACTTCCAGCGCTCGCCGTCCTTGGTCTCCCCGGTGATGAGGTGGTCGCCGGACTTGCCGAGGCTGCCGCGCAGGTGGATTCCGGCGGCGTGGGCCCAGTTCCGCAGGGCCTCAAGGGCTTTGCCGTTGTCGTGGTTGCCCGCGACGACGACGACCTCGGCCCCGGTCCCTTGCAGCGCGGACAGGGCCGTGAACAGGAGCTTCTGGGCCTCGCTGGAGGGCGAAGCGGTGTCGAACAGGTCCCCGGCGACGATGACGAGGTCGACGGCCTCCGCCCTGGCGGTCTCGACCATCTGCCGGAAGACCGCGCGCTGCTCGTCGAGGCGCGGGCGGCCCTTGAGAGTGACGCCCACATGCCAGTCGGAAGTGTGGAGAATCCTCAATGTCAGCCCCTAGAACGGAATGTCGTCTTCGTCGTCTCCGGCGAGGTCGAAGGGGTCGACCTTCGCCGTGACCGACCGTGCGGTGGCGGCCGGGGCGGACCCGGCCTCGGCGGGGCGGGTGGCCCACGCGGGGAACGGGAAGTTCACCACGAGGGGGACCGGGAGCTCGGGCTGGGCCACGAACATGGTGCCGGGCTTGGCCATGAGCACGCGCATGCGCTGCGCCTGGGTGAGGAACCCGTACTCGGGCCGGGTGGCCTCGGCCGCGTCGAGGCGGCCGACGACGCGGATCGCCGAGTTCGACGCGATGCGCCGCTCCACTTCGGACGCGGTCTGCTGGGCGCCGATGAGGATGACGCCCAGGGACCGTCCGCGTTCGGCGATGTCGAGGAGGATGTCCTTGATGGGGCTGGTGCCCTCGCGCGGCGCGTACTTGTTCAGCTCGTCGAGGACGACGAACTGGAGGGGCCGCGCCGTGCCGGCCTTCTCCTTGCGCTCGAACTCGCTGCGCAGGACCACGCCGACGACGAACCGCTGCGCCCGGTCGGGCAGGTTGTGCAGGTCGACCACGGTCACCTGCGCTTCGGAGGTGAGGACGGCGCCCTTCGGCGGCAGGTCGCCGCGGATGAGGCGGCCGATGTCGCGGCCGGAGGCGATGAGCCGCCGGATGAACGCGTTGACGGTGCCCAGGCCGATCGCCGACCCGGCCCACTCGGTGCGGGTCTCGTCGTCGGCGAGGCGCTCGCAGATGAGGTCGACGAGGTCCCGGTAGCTGGTGAGCAGGCGCCCGTCGACGCTGATCGCGCCGTTGTCCTTGGGGCGGGCCTCTTTGCGCAGCCGGGCGGCGACCTGGTGGACGACCATCGTGTACTGCTGGCGGTCGTCGTCGCCGTCGGCGAACACGAACGGCAGCAGGTTGAGCTGGCAGAACTCCGCGAGCGTCCAGTAGAACGCGTCGACGCCGGTGGACCGGCACGCCACGTCCGGGATGCCGTTCGAGTCGCCCTCGCGCGGCGGCGCGAGCACCTCGACGGACTTGAACGCGCCCGGCTCCATGCCGAGGCGCCGGTACGAGTCGCGCACGGTCTCGTCGATCTTCGTGTTGTCGTGGTCGAGGAGCAGCAGGTCCTCGCCCTTGACGTTGAAGATGAGCGCCTTGGTGTTCGCGGCCTCGGCGCCGAGCGCGCCCGAGTGCAGGAGCGAGTACAGCATCCACGTCGCGAATGAGGTCTTCGTGGCGACGCCGGAGATGCCCGAGATGGAGACGTGGGCGCCGCGGGTGCCGTCGAGGAAGTCCGGGTTCAGGTACACCGGCTGCCCGTCGCGCGAGAACCCAAGGGGCACTTGGCGGGCCATGCCGTCGAAGTACAGGGCCCGGTCGCGGTCCTCGCCGGAGGCCCGCTGGACCTCGGCGCCGGGGCGCGGGGGCACGAACACCTCGGGCTCGACGCGCGTCACGGTGACCTCGGCGGCCTCCTGGACCTGCGCCGGGAGCAGGCCCCCGGCGATGTCGAACACGTCGGAGTCGAACTGGGCGCCCTCGTGGCGGCTGCGCACCGAGGTGACGACGCCGGAGATGCGGACCGTGCCGATCCCGGGCACCTGCCGCTCGGTGGTGAGCACGTCGTCGAGCTGCGCGTACGCCTCCGGGCCGACGCCGACCCAGAACGACAGGGGCGTCGCGTCCTCCGTGCCCAGCACGCGGCCCACCGATTCACTCATCAACAGATCCTCGCACGTAGCGCAGGATGAGGTCGTCCCCGGCTTGGAGGACGTGTCGCAGGCGGAGGCGCCTCGCCCCGGCGGACTCGTACCCCTCGGCGATCCGGTGCGGACCGCCGCCGACCAGCAGCGGCGAGATCGTCAGGTCCAGCTCCTGGGCCAGGTCGGCGGCGATCAGGCTGCCGAACACGTGCGGCCCGCCCTCGCACAGGACCTGCCGCAGGCCCCGCTCGCGCAGCGCCGCGACGGCCGCCGTGAAGTCCACTGTGCTCGTGCCGACGGCGATGACGTCGGCGACCTCCCGGAACGGCGCGACCCGCTCCTCCGGCAGATCCGCCGGACACACCAGGATCGGCCGCCGCGGCGCCTTCGTGAAGATCCCCGCCTCCGGGTCGAGCCGCGCGGTGCGCGTCACGATCGCCATGACCGGCACCTCCGGCAGTCCCTGCGCCCGCCGCCACGCCATCCGGTCCTCCGAGAGCACCAGCGGCCCGTACTGCTCCAGCCGGACCGTCTCCGCCCCGGCCAGGAGCACGTCGCACCGCGCGCGCAGCACCTTGAACACCCGCTTGTCCGCGTCACCCGAAAGTGAGCCTGACAGGCCCCCCAGCGTCGCCGCCCCGTCGGCACTGGACACGAAGTTCACCCGCAGCCAGTCGGGTTCGGGAGGCGCATACGCCTCGTAGACCTCGTCATCGGTCAGTTCATCGAGTTTTCGGTACAGCACCTCTGCCACCGCTGAAACCTAGCCCACCCGACCGACAACCGGCCGGACCGCCTAGCCCCCCAGCACCCGCTCCAGGTACGGGTTCGCGAACCGCCGGTCCGGATCGACCTCGTCCCGCACCCGCCGGTAGTCCTCGAAGTGCTTGTACCGCCGCGACAGCTGCTCCGCACCCAGCGTGTGCATCTTCCCCCAGTGCGGGCGCCCCTCCGCCGCGTCGAAGACCGCCTCGCAGTCCCGGAAATAAGGCTCGTGGTCGTGCCGGTGGAACTGGTGCACCGCCACGTACGCCGTCCGCCGCCCCTGCGCCGTCGACAGCCAGACGTCGTCCGCCGCCGCGAACCGCACCTCCACCGGGAACGACACCGTGTGCCCCTCCCGCGCCACCATCGCGTGCAGCTCCCGCAGCACCGCCGGCAGCGCCTCCCGCGGCAGCGCGTACTCCATCTCCCGGAACACCACCGACCGCGGCGACGTGAAGATCCGGTGCGACACGTCCGTGTACTCCCGCGCGCTCCACACCCGTCCCGCCATCCGGTTCAGCCGCGGCACCATCCCCGGGAACCGCACCCCCACCCGGTTGCTCGCCGAGAACAGCGTGTTCTCCGTGAACCCCTCGTTCCACCAGTACGACAGGCGGCTCGGCGCCCGGCTCGGCTCCGACATCGCGTGCCGGTTGTTCCGCTTCGTCAGCGTCCGGTCCGTGTGCGGGAACCAGTAGAACTCGAAGTGGTCGTTCTCGGCCACCGCCTCGTCCAGGCCCTCCAGGACCGCTTCGAGCCGCTCGGGCCGCTCGACCGCGTGCAGCCGGAACGCCGGCACGCACTGGAGCGTCACCTCCGCGATCACCCCCAGCGCCCCCAGCCCCAGGCGCGCCGCCGCGAACAGGTCCGGGCGCTCGAACTCCGTACACTGCACGGCCTCGCCGCTCGCCAGCACCAGCTTCAAACCCTTGACCTGCCAGGCGAACCCCCGGTACCGGTCGCCCGTCCCGTGCGTCCCCGTCGAGATCGCCCCCGAGATCGTCTGCTGGTCGATGTCGCCCATGTTCTCCAGCGCCAGCCCGTGCGCGTCGAGGACCTCGTTCAGCCGCCACAGCGGCATCCCCGCCTCCACGGTGACGAGCCCCGACTTCGGGTCCACCGACACGACCTGGTCGAGACCGGACATGTCCACGCGCACCCCGTCGGGGACCGCGATCCCGCTGAACGAATGCCCCGCGCCCACGGCCTTCACCCGCAGCCCGTCCTCCCCGGCCGCGGTCACCGCCGCGGACAGGTCCGCGACGGCCTGCGGGCGCACGGTCCGCACCGGCACTGCGGCCTCGGTGCCCGACCAGTTCTGCCAATGCGGGTTCTCGACGACGGGGCTCCCCATAGCGGCGGTCCTTCCAACGGCTCTGTTGAACATGAGGCGTACTTCACGGTAGCTTTCATCTAACCCCACTTGACCTGCGGAAGGGAAGTCGCATGGGTTATCAGGGAGTAACGGGCTCGCCAGGGGCCGCCGCGCATACCGGCGCCGACCAGCGGTTCGGCGTCCTCGACCGCGCCACGGCCGGCTTGCAGCCGCCGTTCGCCGCCGTCGACCTGGACGCCTTCGACACCAACGCGGCCATATTGCGCCGCAACGCGATCGGCAAACCGCTCCGCCTCGCCAGCAAGTCCCTGCGCTGCCGCGCCCTCATGCGCCGCGCCCTCGCGCAGCCCGGATTCAAGGGCATCCTCGGATTCACGCTCCCCGAAGCGCTCTGGCTCGCAGAGGAGTTCGACGACATCGTGGTCGCCTACCCGACCGCCGACACCGACGCGCTGCGCGCGCTGGCCGGCGACGACGAGCTCGCCCGCCGCGTCACCCTCATGGTCGACTCGGTCGAGCACCTGGACTTCCTCAGCCGGCACGTCCAGCCGAACCCGTCGCGCCCGCTGCGGCTGTGCCTCGAACTGGACGTCTCCCTGGAGCTCCTCGGCGGCCGACTCCACCTGGGCTCCTTCAGGTCCCCGGTCCGCACGCCCGACCAGGCCCTGGACATGGCCCACGAGATCGACAAGCGCCCGGGCGTGAGCCTGGTCGGGATCATGGGCTACGAGGGCCAGATCGCGGGCGTCCAGGACGCCTTCAGCGCCGCGTCCCTGAAGGCCCCGATCGTGCGGCTCATGCAGACCGTCTCCAAGGCCGAGCTCGCCGAGCGCCGCGCCGAGGCCGTCGCCGCCGTCCGCCGCGTCACCGACCTGGAGTTCGTCAACGGCGGCGGCACCGGCTCGGTCATCTCGACCGCCGCCGACCCCTCGGTCACCGAGATCGCCGCCGGCTCGGGCCTCTACTCGCCGGCGCTGTTCGACGGCTACCGCTCGATCCGGCCGCTCCCGGCCGCGTTCTTCGCCCTGCCGGTGGTCCGCAGGCCCAAGCGCGGCATGGTGACCGCGCTCGGCGGCGGCTGGATCGCCTCGGGCGTGCCCGGCCCCGACCGGCTCCCGAGGCCGACCTTCCCCGGCGGGCTCCGCTACGTCAAGACCGAGGGCGCCGGCGAGGTCCAGACCCCGCTGCGCGGCCGCGCCGCCGACGCGCTCGCCATCGGCGACCGCGTCTGGATGCGCCACGCCAAGGCCGGCGAACTCGCCGAGCGGGTCAACACGATCCACCTCGTCCAGCGCGGCGAGGTCGTCGACGAGGTCCCGACCTACCGCGGCGAGGGCCACGCCTTCGTCTGAGCCGCAACGCGAACGGGCCCGGCGGGAGTGATCCCGCCGGGCCCGTCTCAGTGGCCGCTAGTCGTTGCCGCCTCCGCCGCCGCCATTGCCTCCGCCGTTCCCGCCGCCGCCTCCGCCGTCGGTCGGCTCGCACAGGCCCATCCACTCGGAGATCGGGTCGCACTCCTCGTCACCGCCGGGCTGCTGTGCGGTGCCGCAGCGCGTGTCGGCCTGCCCGGTCGCGGTGGCGCAGTAAGGACTGTCGGCGTCGATCGTGCCGTCGGCGTTGATGATGCCCTCGACGATCGCGCTGCCTATGTGCTCGGCGTCCTGCCATTCGACCTTGTCGTAGTCCTTGGCCTCGATCGCGCCGTCCATGAACTGCTTCCACACCGGATAGCTCAGGGTGCCACCGAAGAGGTTGTCGGTGCCGCCGCTCGGGTTCAGGAGCGGGGCCGACTCGGCGGTCGCGTTGCCGACCCAGGTGGCGATGCTCAGCTGCTTGATCGCGCCGACGTACCAGGTGTGGGCGTTGGCGCTGTCGTAGCCCTCCCAGTTCGCCTCCCACGTACCGGTCTTGCCGGTGTAGGGGTTGTCGACGGCGCCGCCGTCGCCCTCGATCTCGGAGCCGACCCACTGGAGGTTGCGGGCGATGCTCGCGTCCAGGGCCTGGGTCTCCTCCAGGTCGCGGATCGTCGGGACCTCGTTGCCGTTGCGGTCGAGGACGCGCTCGACGAAGTGCGTTTCGTTGTAGGTGCCGTCGTTCGCGATGGTCGCGTACACGGTCGCCATGTCCTTCACCGAGGTCGGGTACTGGCCGAACGAGATGTGGTAGTAGAACGGCGAGTTCGGCGAGTCGAGGTCGAGCGGGGTGTGCACGGGCGAGCCGTCCTCGTTGACCTCGTCGAGCGGGGCCAGCGGGTCGACGTTGCCGTTGGAGTCGACCGCGAACGAGCCGTCCTCGTTCTCGCGGATGCCGTGCCGCGAGTAGGTGATGGTGCCGTCGTCCTCGATGTAGAACTTGTAGGTGACGGCGACGCCGTCCTCGTTCTGGCTCATGGTCCGCAGACCCATCTGGATGGCGTTCTCCAGGATCGCGGTGGCGCCGTACTTCTCCGCGATCTGGTACATCGGCGTGTTGCGCGAGTCGCGGACGGCCTGGGTCAGGGTCCGGTCGGTGTTCTCGTTGCGGCCGGCGTTGGAGATGGTGCCGTCGCCGATGCCCTCCAGGGTGTCGAACTCGCGCGGCGAGTCCGAGGTCCACCACGAGTCGATCGAGGCGCCGTTCTCGATCGCGGTCGCGGCGGTGATCATCTTGAACGTCGAGGACGGCGGGTGCGGGTTCTCGATGCCGGCCTTGTCGACGCCGAGGCCGTTCTCGCCGCCGTAGTAGCCGAGGACCCGGCCGGTGCCGGGCTCGACCGCGACGACCGCGTCGGCCATCGACAGGTTCTGGTCGGCGAGTGCGGCCTTGTCGTTCGTGTTCGTGAACTCGAAGAAGCCGTCGTCGTTCACGTACTCGTCGGCGTCGGCGATCAGTTCGACCGGAGTGCCTTCGGCGTCGACGTACTCGCCCTCCTCGTTCTTCACGCGTTCGAGGTCGCCGCGGCTGGCGGTCTCGTAGGCCAGGGACTGGATCGTCGGGTCGAGGGTGAGCTCGACGGTGTAGCCGCCGGTGTCCGCGTCCTTGCCGTAGAAGTCGTTCTGCGTGAGGCCGTAGCGGCTCTCCAGCTCGTCCCAGATGTAGCCGTCGTTCGGGTTGGTGATGAAGCCCGTCGGGGTGTCGTGGCCCCAGGTGCCCGGGTTCGAGAGTGCCTCCAGGGTGGCGGGCATCCCTGCGTCGAGCTCGGTCTGGACGGCGGCGAGCTGCTCCTCGTCGAGGTCCTCGGTGAGGGTCAGGAGGGACTCCATGCCGTGGGTCCACCGGTCGACGGGGGCCGTGTCGCCCTCCTCGACCAGGCGCGGGTCGAAGGAGCCGTCGCCGGCCTTGACCTGCATGACGAGCGTCATCGCCTGGCCCCAGGTGAGGTCCGCGAGCGGTACGCCGAACCAGATCTGGGAGGCGGCGGCGATGCCGTAGGTGCCGCGGCCGTAGAAGTTGAGGTTCAGGTAGTGGAGGAGGATCGTCTCCTTGGAGTACTGCTGCTCCAGCTTCATCGCCATGACGGCCTCTTTGGCCTTGCGGCCGTACGAGACGTCGTCGCGGATGTCCATGACCATGCCCGCGTACTGCTGGCTGATCGTGGACGCGCCCTGCGTGTCGCCGCCGGTGACGTTGTTGACGAGGGCGCGCATGGTGCCCTTGTAGTCGACGCCGTCGTGCTCGAAGAAGTCCTTGTCCTCCAGGGCGAGCAGCGACCAGACGACCTGCGGGGGGAGCTCCTCGTAGGTGTCGACGAGCTTGCGGGTGTACTCGCCGTACCCGGCGATGACCGTGCCGTCCGAGTAGGCGATCGAGGTGGACTCGCCGAACTTGAGGTCCTTGGGGGCGGGCACGTTCTGGAAGAACCAGGAGCCGGCCACGGTGATCGCGCCGAGCATCATCAGGCACACCATGATGAGCGCCGCGTAGACGCGGCGGCGGCGCACGGACGCCTTCTTCCGCTTCTTCTTCCCGGGGAGCGGCGTGCCGGGGGCCGTCTTCGGCCTGGCCGCGCCGACGACGGAGGCGCGCCCGACGCCGGCGCTGCCGCGCGCGGCGGGCGGGGGTCCGG
>NZ_QFRW01000027.1:0-1002 GCF_003265355.1 Glycomyces dulcitolivorans
GGTCAGCGTCTCGGCCGCGCGCCGGCTCGCGCTCCGGCCCCCGCAGGACTCCACCAGGTCGGCGGCGCGGCGCAGACTCCGCTCGTCGAGCGGGCCCTCGGCCCGGTACAGGCGCGCCAGCTCGGGCGCGTCGGCGTGCCCCGAGCCGAGCGCCGCGGTCACCGGCAGGGACTTCTTGCGGTTGCGCAGGTCCGAGTAGACGGCCTTGCCGGTCACGGCCGGGTCGCCCCAGATCCCCAGCAGGTCGTCCACGTGCTGGAACGCCAGCCCGAGGCGGAACCCGAAGTCCCGCAGCGCCTCCACCTGGTCCGGGGTGCCGCCGCCGAACAGCGCACCGAGCGCGGTGGCGCAGCCCATGAGCGACGCGGTCTTCGCCTCACTCATCGCCACGCACTCGGCGAGGTCGACGTGGTCGCGGTCCTCGAACCGGGTGTCGGCGAGCTGGCCCTCGATCAAGGCCCGCACGGTCTGCGCCAGCAGCCCCGCCCCCGCCGAGGCGCGCTCGCCCCCGGCCTCGGCGATGACCTCGAACGCGAGCGCGTGCAGCGCGTCGCCGACGAGGATCGCGTCGTTGACGCCGTAGACCTTCCACGCGGTCGGCCGGTGCCGTCGCAGCCCGTCGCGGTCGATGATGTCGTCGTGGATGAGGGAGAAGTTGTGGACCATCTCCACCGCGACCGCGGCCGGGACGGCGGCCCGCCAGTCGCCGGCGACCGTGGTGGCGGCCAGGAGCGTCAGGAGCGGCCGCAGCGCCTTGCCGGAGTTCGCGTCGACCGGGTTCCCGGTCTCGTCGGTCCATCCGAAGTGGTAGGCCGCGATCCGCGCGGCCGGGGCGGGGAGCCTGCTCGCGGCCGCGCGGAGCCCGGCGTCGATCGCCTCGCGCTCGGCGGTGTACTGGTCGGTCAGGACGGTCATGCGGGGGCCTCTCTCTCGCAGGAGTGACGGGCCCGGGCGGCCGCGGCGGTGCGGTCCGCGGCCGCCCGGGCTGTTCAAGACAGTCCG
>NZ_QFRW01000027.1:1024-3731 GCF_003265355.1 Glycomyces dulcitolivorans
AGCGCGTCGGGCACCAGCACCGCCACCGAGAAGTAGGCGCTCACCAGGTACGACATGACGGCCTTCTCGTCGATGCCCATGAAGCGCACCGACAGTCCCGGCTCGTACTCGTCCGGCAGGCCCGTCTGGTGCAGGCCCACCACGCCCTGGTTGTCCTCGCCCAGGCGCATCGCCAGGATCGACGTCGTGCCCGCGGAGGTGATCGGGATCTTGTTGCACGGCAGCACCGGCACGCCCCGCCACGCCACGGCCTCGCCGCCCTGGAAGCTCGCCAGCGGCGGGTACAGGCCCCGCTTGTTCAGCTCGCGGCCGATCGCCGCGATCGCCTTGGGGTGCGCCAGGATCACGCGGGTGTCGCGGCGCCGGGAGATGAGCTCGTCGAGGTCGTCGGGCGTCGGCGGGCCGGACCGGGTCGGGATGCGCTGGTTGAGCGCGGCGTTGTGGAGGAGCCCGAACTCCCGGTTGTTGATCATCTGGTCCTCCTGCTGCTCGCGGAGGGCCTCGACGGTGAGGCGGAGCTGCTGCTCCATCTGGTTCATCGGCTGGTTGTAGAGGTCGGCGACGCGGGTGTGGACGCGCAGGACCGTCTGGGCCACCGCGAGCTCGTACTCGCGCGGCGCCAGCTCGTAGTCCACGAACGTCGTCGGCAGGTCCGGCTCCCCGGTGTGGCCCGCGGCGATCGCGATCGCGGACTCGCCGTGCTTGTTCGTCTTCGCCGAGCGCGAGGCCCGGAAGCGCGACAGGTGCTCCCCGAGCGACGGGATGCGCTCGATGAGCTCGGCCACCGCGGCCGCTTGGAGCGTCAGCACGGTGACCGGTGTCGCGGCGATGACGTCGTTGTCCCACACCGGTTCGGACTCGGTGAGCACCTCGTCGCCGAAGTGGTCGCCGTCGACCAGGACGCCCACGGAGAACCGGTCGCCGAACTTGCCCTCCCCGAACTGCTCGACGCGCCCGTGGGCGATCAGGTGCAGGCCGTCGACCGGCGCGCCCTGCTGCGCCAGGTGCTCGCCCGCGCGGATCTCGCGCTGCTCGAAGCGGGCGGCGAGCGCCGCCAGGACCTCCTCGTCGTCGATGCCGCGCAGGTGCGCGATCTCGCCGAGCTCGGTGGGGATGACGCGCACCGCGTCGCCCTCGCTGGTGAACTCGACGCGGCCGTCCCCGACGGTGTGGGTCAGGCGCCGGTTGACCCGGTACGCCCCGCCCTGGGTCTGCACCCACGGGAGCACCTTGAGGAGCCACCGGGAGGTGATCTCCTGCATCTGCGGGACGGACTTGGTGGTGGTGGCGAGGTTGCGGGCGGCGGCGGTGCTGAGGCTGGTCTGCTCCTGGTGCTGACCGTTCGGGGATTGCCGGGGAATGGCGGTGCTGACGTCGCGGACGGAATCGGTCATGCGAACACTTCCTCACTTCGGGGCGATCAATGCTCAGTAGGCATTTTATTCGTCGTTTATTGTCGTAACCTAAATAAATCACTCAAAAGAGTTGTTCCTGTGTATAGTTCGCGTCGATGTAGTCGAAGCGCTCGATCGCGGTCTCGTACGCGACCGGCTCGGTCGCCCCGCTCCGGCTGAACGGGTACTCCAGCTGGTAGGTCGCGAACAGCATCAGCGCCACCATCCCCGAGATCAGCCCGACCAGCACGTACTGGTACTTCCGGGTGGGCGTCCCCAGCGTCAGCATCACCGCGAACACCAGGACCGCGCCCGGCACCAGCACCGTCCACATCGCCGCGCTCAGGCCCCGCTGCGCCTGGAGCAGCCGGTCCGTCCGGTACTCCGTGACCGCCAGGACCCCCGACTGCGCCGCGTCGAGCCGCGCCTGGACCACGTCGTCGTCGGTCTGCGCCCCCGCGACCGGCGCGCGCATCGCGTCCAGCAGCAGCAGGCCCTCAGAGGTGACCGGCTCCTGGTCGCGCATCGCCGGCCACTCCTCCTCGATGACCTCGTCCGTGTAGGCCCGCACGGCGTCGCGCACCTCGTCGCGCTGCTCGGGTTCAAGCGCGGCCGCCGCCCAGTACACGTCGACCAGCTCGTTCGCCTCGCGGAACGTCACCTCCCCGGCCTCGGACTTGTTCTCCCAGGCGGTGATGAGGACGAACGCGAGCACGATCGCGTACAGGACCGTCAGCAGCTCGAAGATGGTCGTGCCGAGCTCGTTGTTGTGGGCGCGGTTCGTCGGCGGGGCGAACCGCTGGAGCAGCGCGATGACCACGCACGCCCCTGCGACGACCGAAAGGGTGAACAAGAGTCCCTGGAGCCAGATAGGCATTGATCTCACCAGACTTCGTAAAGCAGAATATGAGGTATGAATCGTGATGAACAACGCAGAAGATTGCGGTGGGATACGTGCGGCGCCTAGTGGCTTTGGTCATCGCCGCGGGCGCCCTGACCGTCTCGTCCGGACTCGCGCTGGCCTCGGGCACCGGACCCGAGGCCGAGGCGTCCGAGACCGAGGACGGGACGGAGGTGCAACCGCTGCTGACGATCTGCATCGAGCTGCCGATCATCGATCTCCCGGACCTGCCGCCGCTGCTGGAGTGCCCGTCGCCGACCCCGGAGCCGTCCGTGCCCCCGCCGTCGAGCCCGCCGCCGACGCCGCCGGAGCCGACGGCGCCGACCCCGCCCGCCGAGACCCCTTCCCCCGCACCGGAGTCGCCCGACCCCGACCCGGCCACGACGCCCGCCGAGGACGAGCCGTCGCCGAC
>NZ_QFRW01000028.1:0-1048 GCF_003265355.1 Glycomyces dulcitolivorans
GCCCGCGGGGCCGCTGCGCGAGAGCGCCGAGCGGGTCCTCGCCTCCGCGCCGTCGCGCGACGCGTTCGGCGAGGCGGCGGACGCGGCCGACCGGGCCTCCGCCCTTGCGGCGCAGCTGATGAGCGCCGGGTTCGACGGCACCGACGCGGGCCGCGTGGTGTGGCTGCGCCTGGACTACACGGGCCGGCTCGGCTCGCTCGCGTTGAGCCCCACGGTGGACCGGATGAGCAACCGGGTGGTCGCGAAGGCGATCGAGTCCGCTTGGGGCAGTGCGGAGGCGGCTCGGTCCGAGCACGTGATGCGCGCCGAGCGGGCCGGCGCGGACCTGCTCGCGCGGTGCGCGCCCGATCCGCGTTCGGCGGAGCTGCGGGAGTGGATCGCGCGCTCGCCCGAGCGGTTCTCCAGCGCGGTGGGCGACGACGACCTGTGCGAGGCGGAGACGGCCCTGGGCGGCCGTCTGACGGCGTTCCGGTTCCTGGTCCCCAACGCCACCATCGACATCGAGTACGAGCAGCTCGGCGCGGAGGTGTCGGCCGCGATCGGCCTGGCGCAGCGCCGGGCCGCCGACCGCCTCTCGGCGGTGCTCGCCTCCGGCACCCCGTAGGCGGCCCCTGAGACGCCCCCGGGGAGTAGTGGGTACGGAACCGGGGCGCGGGACGGCCCGCCGTCCACAGCGAGGATCTCCTGTGGACGGCGGGCCGTGCCTCCTTGTGGTGGTGGGGTTTGGCTAGGGGCCCTTGGGTTCGGGGATGTCGAACCCGGGGAGGGTGAACGGCGGCAGCTCGTCGGGCGCGGGCAGGAGTCCGGGCGACTCGGCGGCCTCCGGGTCCTGCTCCTCCTGGTAGTCGACGTAGGGGTTGTTCTCGGCGGTGCCGATCCCCCAGACGTCCTCGTCGGGGTCCTCGGTCAGGAGCGAGTCGCGCTCGTACTCGTCGTCGGGCACGCCCGCGCCGCGTGCACCAGGCGCGCCGACCATGCCGCCGACGCCGCCGCGGGCGCCGGTCGTCCCGGTGGCGGGGCCGCCCGCCGCACCAACGGGGGCACCGAC
>NZ_QFRW01000028.1:1073-4026 GCF_003265355.1 Glycomyces dulcitolivorans
GCCTGGGGCCCAACGGGATTCCCGCTGGAAGCACCGAGATCGGCCGAGCCGAGACCGCCGCCTCCTCCGCTTCCGAGTCCTCCGCCTCCGGCGAGACCGCCCGAGGGGAGCTCGGCTCCCTCACCGAGTTCGGCAGGGTCCCAGTCGCTCTCGTACCCGGGGATCTCGGGCGCGTCGTAGTCGACGGGGTCAGGGGACTCGTAGTCGGGGACCTCGGGCTGCCCGGGGTCGACCTCGCCGGGCTGGTCGGGGTCCTGCTGCGGGTCCAGTTGCTGATCCTGGTCGTCCTCGGCCTTCGGGCCCTCGGGGTCCTTCTCCTTGTCGGCGTCCTCGGATTCCTTGTCCTTGTCGTCCTCGTCCTTCTCGGAGTCCTTGTCGTCTTTGTCGTCCTTGCGGTCCTCGTCGTCTTTGCCAGTGGTGTCCTTGCCGCCGGTGTCCATCCCAGTGGTGTCCTGGTCGTCCTCGTCGGCGGTGATGTCGGTCCGGCGGTCGGTCTTCTCCAGCGAACTCGCCTTGTCCGGCAGCGGTTCGAGCTGCTCGGCGGCGCCCGTGAGGCCGGCGCCGGTAGCCGCGTCGGTCGCGGTGAGCACCGCGAGGCCGAGCTGGAGCTGCACGGTGCCTTCATCGGCACGCGCCTGGAACAGCGCCTGGAGCATGGGGCCAAAAGGCCCGGCGGCGGCGATCGCGGCCCAGTGGACGGCGCCGAGCTCGACCTTCGGCGCGGGCTGCACGTTGAACCCGGCGCCGCGGTACGACGCATCGGTCGCCTTCAGCTGCTCCACCATGGACTCCATCGCGGTGCCGCCCGCGTTGAGCAGCTCGGCGGCGTCGCCGACCTGCGAGACGACCTCCTCGACGTGGTCGTCGACGACCACCGCGTCGGCGTTGAACGCGGTGTTGGCCGTGTCCTCCCAGCCGGCGTTGATCTCGACGACCGTCGCGTCGTACTCGGCGCGGTGCTCGGTCAGATCCGTTCCGGCCGCGGACATCTCGGCGGCGTAGTCGACGAACGCGGCCGGGTTCGCGGCCAGCGCCTCCTCGTACGTGGGCATCGGGTCCTCCTAGCTCGGCCGCTTGACGGGCGTGCGGTTCTCGATCCGGCGGAAGTCGGCGCCGACGCCGCCGTCGGTGCCCTCCATGTCGTCGGCGCTGCCGGCGACCTGCTCGCCCTGCCAGGAGACGCGGCGCTCGACGCTCGCGGTGACCTCGCCGAGTGCGGTCCGCCAGCGCACGCCGGCGTCCCCGGTGAGGAACCCGGCGTTCCCCGTGGCGGCGGTCTCGGCGGGGGCCTCGACCCGGTCGGAGGCCTTGCGCGCTCCGGGGGCGATGGTCTTGAGGTCCGCGCCGCCGCCGCGGACCTTCTCGACTTCCATGTACACGTTCACTGGTCCTCCTCGCGGCCGCGCCGGGGGCGGACTCGCCCGGCGGCCTCCACTGCACTGTGCCCGCCGCCGTCACGGTCCGGTCCCGAACCGGGCGGTGCGAAGTCGTGACGTTTCCATGACGCTCCGGTCTTCCATTGGGACGCACGCCAAGGACCAGGGAGGTGCACCGGCATGACGGACGGCGGGTTGATCGAGGGCTCGGCCCCCAGCGGGAACGCGGGCTCGGAGTACGTGACCGTGCTCGGCGCCGATTCGGTCGACGCGGGCGGCGGCACGGCGCTCGTGTACGACGACGCGGCGGCCTACGAGACGACGGCCTACGACGAGACCGCTTACGACACAGCGGTTTACACCGAGCCGGCCGCGAGCTCGGAGATCGCCTTCGGCGACACGACTTCTTCGGGCGGCGAGCGGGCCGGGTGCTCGTCGGGGGCCTGCCCGCACCCGGTGGCGCATCCGGCGGAGGCCGACTGGGAGCAGCTCGTCTCGGCCGTCCCGGTCGAGGGGCAGCTGGGGCGGTTCAAGCCGCGCTGCGAGGGGATGTCCTACCCGACCGAGGACGACTTCCGGTCGGCGGTCGCGGCGGTGCGGCCGCTGGAGCCGGACTCGTTCTCATTGCAGCGGTTGCGGACCGGCTGGACCGAGGAGGTCGCGGCGGCGCTGGCCGACTGGCCGGGGCTGCTGAAGGCGCGGCTCGCGGAACTGGCGAACGGTTGGGCGGGAACGGACTTCGACGCGTTCGGCGAGCAGGCCGACCAGGCGAAGGCCCTCGTGCAGGGCGTCCTCGACGACATCGAGGACGCGGCCGCGGAGCTCAAGCACCGCGAGGAGGCGATCTACACGCTCCAGGGCGGGGACTCCGGCGAGATCCCTTATCCCGCACCGCTGGTCGGCGCGGACGGGGAGTGGACGAGCCTGGTCGCGATCCACGTGCGGCCGGCGTGGTGGCACGGGGACTGCATCCAGATGGGTTGCGAGGAGGCCGAGGCGGCGCTCGAACTCGGCGGGGCGGACCCGGCGATCGCGGCGGAGGTGCGGTCGTTCATCGAGGAGCGCGCGGGGACGGCGGCGGTGGACGCGGTAGTCGCCGACGTGCGGGCTCAGGCCGGCGAGGAGGCGAAGACGACGTTCGCTTCGCGGATTTCGACTGAGTTGGCCGAGTATGCGGAGCGGCAGGCCGCGATCGACGAGTCGATCGGGGAGAAGCTCGGCGGCCAGAGCGAGCAGCTCGCGGCGATGCAGACCCCGGGCGAGGACCGGCCGTACCCCGACAGCGCAGATTCCTCCTATATGGACTTGGAGTCGCCGTCGATGGAGCAGCCCGCCCCGCCGGTCAACCCGCAGGCGACACAGGACCCGACCCCGGTCCCGCCGGGCGGCGACGGGACGGTGAACGCCGAGGCCCCGGCCGAGTCGACGCCTGCCGAGGAGGCTTCGGGCGGTGCGGTCTCGGGCGGCCTGGCGAGCGGCGGAGGCGGGTTCGGCCCGCTCGGCGGCGTCTCCGGCGGCGGGGGCGCGATGGTGGCCGGCGGCACTGCGACCGTCACGGGCGGCGCCCCGGGTTTCAC
>NZ_QFRW01000029.1:0-1099 GCF_003265355.1 Glycomyces dulcitolivorans
CCCGCGGCCGCGGCAGGCTCGTCGCCGGGGCGCTCGCCCTCGCGCTGATCGCCGGCGGCGCCGGCGGCGTGGGCGGCTGGTTCCTCGCCGACCGCGACGGCGGCACCACCGTCGTCGAGTCCGTGTCGATGGACGCCGGCCAGGGCCTCACCTACACCGACATCGTCAACAAGGTCAGCCCCTCGGTCGTCACGATCGTCACCGACTCCGCCGAGGGCTCGGGCGTCGTGTACTCCAAGGACGGCTACATCGTCACCAACAACCACGTGGTCGACGGCGCGCAGACCGTCGAGGTCCGCTTCTCCGACGGCACGACCGCCGACGCCCAGATCATCGCCACCGACTCCACGCAGGACCTCGCGGTCATCCAGGTCTCCGGCGTCGACGACCTGACGCCGATCGCCTTCGGCGACTCCGACTCGATCCAGGTCGGCGACGCCGCCGTGGCCATCGGCTCGCCGCTGGGCCTCGAAGGCACCGTCACCACCGGCATCGTCTCGGCCCTCGACCGGTCCATGACCGTCGCGGGCGAGGAGCAGCAGGGCTTCCAGCAGCAGTCCAGCTCGACGCTCACCGGCCTCATCCAGACCGACGCGGCCATCAACTCCGGCAATTCCGGCGGCGCGCTCGTCAACGGCAACGGCGAGCTCATCGGCATCAACACCGCGATCGCCACCACCGACTCCGGCTCCATCGGCCTCGGCTTCGCGATCCCGTCGAACACCGTCCAGAGCGTCGTCGAGCAGCTCATCGAGGGCGGCTCGGTCGAGCAGGGCTACCTCGGCGTCTCGGTGGCCGACACCGACGGCAACGGGGCGATGGTCCTCAGCGTCGAGTCCGGCTCGCCCGCCGAGACCGCCGGCCTCCAGGAGGGCGACGTCATCACCGCGGTCGACGGCAACCCCGTCACCAGCGCGTCCGAAGTGGTCGCCGCGGTCCAGGGCACGGCCTCGGGCACCGAGGTCGCCATCACCTACACGAGGGACGGCGCCGAGGAGAGCACCACCGCGACCCTCGCCGCTTCCTAAGCAGCGCAACGCGAGACGCGGCCCCGGGCTTTCGCCCGGGGCCGCGTCTCGTCGTGTCGGGGAACCTACTG
>NZ_QFRW01000029.1:1164-11149 GCF_003265355.1 Glycomyces dulcitolivorans
GCGCTGGAGCCGGCCTGGATGGCGGCCCGCACCGGGCGCAGCTCGGCGGGCGGCAGGCCCGTGTCGATCCACTCCGCGAGGCGGTCGCGGTCCACGATCAGGACGCCCAGCTGGCGCGCGACGGCCTCGTTGCGCGCGGCGTGGTGCATCCAGTGCAGGTTCGCGTTGGTGATGATGACGCCGGCGTCGCAGTCCCAGCGGGCCTTGATCTCCCCGCCGAGGATCTGGACGTGGCGGTTGCCGTTGCGGCGGCGCAGCTGCTTGTCGTCCTTCTTGGCGCGCACGATGATGCGCTGGCCGTTGGTGAAGGTGACGACGAAGTTGCACCCGAGGTCGTTCTTGCGGTGGCCGAACTTCTTGACGCGCTTGGCGTCCAGCCCCACCAGGAGCTGCCCGACCATGGCGTCGAACGAGGGCATGTTCATCCGGTCGACGTTGCGCATGAGCTCGTGGCGCTCGGCGGTGAGCGCGCGGTCCCGGTGCTCGTGGCCGCGGCTGCGGAAGAGGAACCAGCCCGCGAGCGCGGTGCCCCCCAACAGGATCGCCACCGATGCGAACCATGCCCAATGGTCCGCTATGAATCCCAGAACGTAGTAACCGATGATGAGAGCGGCGAGACCCGCTCCGACTCTGAGGATCACGGACAAGGCGGCCTCCATTGGGTTCCAGAGGGCTTGCAGATAGCGTTATGTCGCCTGTGTTGTGACTACGAGTATCCGTTACCGTTCGCTCACGCGTAAGGGCAATGTCCGGTACCCGACAGCATGGATCGGCAGTCTGCATGTGCGGCCCGTCGCGGCGCGTTCACCGGACCGGGTCCCCGCCGCGGGCGGTGGGGGATACTGGCCGGGTGTCGACTTCAACTTCGGGCGTTTTGGTGCTTCTCGGTGCGCCGCTGGGAAATCCAGAGGACGCCTCGTCTCGCCTCCGGACCGAGCTCGGTCTGGCGGACGTCATCGCCGCAGAGGATACCCGGCGGCTGCGGCGGTTGCTCAGTGAGCTGGATGTGGTTCCAGGGGCAGAGATCACGTCGTATTTCGAGGCGAACGAATCGGGGCGAACGCCGAGGCTCCTCGAACAACTGCACGACGGAAAGCGGGTCGCCGTCATCACCGACGGCGGCATGCCCTCGGTCTCGGACCCCGGCTTCCGGCTGGTGCGCGCCGCGATCGACGCCGGGATCGCGGTCACGTGCGCGCCCGGCGCGAGCGCGGTGACGACGGCGCTGGCGCTGTCGGGGATGCCGTGCGACCGCTTCTGCTTCGAGGGCTTCGCGCCGCGCAAGGACGGCGAGCGGCGCCGCCTCTTCGGCGAGCTCGCCGAGGAGCGGCGCACGATGGTGTTCTTCGAGTCCCCGCGCCGGGTCGCGGAGACCCTGCGCGCCATGGCCGAGGCACTCGGCCCCGACCGGCCCGCGGCCCTGTGCCGCGAGCTGACCAAGACCCACGAGGAGATCCGCCGCGGCGGCCTCGGCGCCCTCGCCGACGGCGCCGAATCCGACCCGCCCCGCGGCGAGATCACCCTGGTCGTCTCCGGCTGGACCGGCCCCGACGCCGGCGACGCCACCCCGGAGGCGATGGCCGCGGCCGTCGCCCACCTGGAGGCCGCCGGCACCGACCGCAAGGCCGCGATGAAAGAGGTCGCCCTCCGCTACGGCGTCAGCCGCAGAGACGTCTACGACGCGGTCCTGAAAGCCGCAAATCCGGAATGACGGATATGTCCCCTTAAGGGACCCCTGGAGTCAAAAATACCCGCAGGGTACGACATTCCGCGCCCGCCGACGAAGGCGAGCGGGACTCACAGCTCGTCGAACTTGAAGGTCTTCCATGAGACGAGGGCGACCAGGGCCGCGAAGGCCGCGAGGAAGCCGATCTGGGGGAGGACCGCGGTCGGGGGTTCGCCGTAGACGACGACCGATTGGAGCGCCTCGTTGAGGTAGCGCATCGGGGAGGCGTACGAGATCCACTGGACCCACTGCGGGGAGAGCGCGAGCGGGTAGAACGCGCCCGAGACGAACGCCATCGGCATCGTCACCAGGTTGCTCAGGCCCGCGGCGGCCGGGCTGGTCTGGGCGATGCCGCCGATGACCACGCCGATCGCCAGGAACGCGAACGTGCCGAGCAGCACCAGCGGCACCGCGAACCACGTCCACGCCGACAGCCGCAGCCCGAAGCCGAGGGCCGCGACCGCGAGGAACACCGCGGTCTGCCCGATCGCGACCACGAGGTTCACCGAGACCTTCGCGCCCAGGAACGTCTTCACCGACGCCGGCGTCAGCCGCAGGCGCCGCAGGAGCTTGTCGCGCTTCCAGTCCACGATCGTGCCGGCCGCGCCGAACACGCCCGAGATCGCCACGCCCCAGGCGAGGATGCCCGGCGCCAGGTACTGGATCGGCTGGAGCGTCCCGCCGTCGGCCTCCTCGACCTCGGTGGCGAGCACCGGCTCGCCGGGGGCCGCCGCGGAGAGGACCTCGACGTTCACGTCGTCGACCAGCGAGGTGAGCCGGCCTTCGGCGATCGCGCCTCCGGTCGAGTTCGTCGCCGACGGGTAGATCCGCACGGTGTCGCCGTCCTGGAGGACCGCGGCGTCCGCGTCGCCTTCGCGCAGCATCGCCAGCGCCGCGTCGAGATCGGCGACCCGGGTGACCGTGAGCTCGTCGGGGTCGGCCCCGTCGAGCACCGCCGCGTCGCCGACCGCGACGACCCGCGAGGCCGCGGTGTCGCCGGAGCCGAACACGCTCGCGAGCAGCACCATGAACATGAGCGGGAGCAGGATCGTGAAGAAGATCTGGCTGCGGTCGCGGATCCACCCGCGGCCGAGGGCCTTGAACAGGCTCAGGTAGGCCCGGCCGCGCGTTCCGGTGCGCGCCTTGAGTTCCGCCGTCGCGGTCATCCGCGCCACTCCCGTCCGGTCACGTGCAGGAACACGTCTTCGAGGTTCGCCGTGCGCACCGCCAGGCCCTCCAGGGCCCCCTCGGACGCGAGCGCGGTCAGGAGCCGGCGCGGGTCGCGGGTCTCGAACACGACCGTCCCGTCGTCGCCGGTCACGGTCTCGCCCGCGGCGAGCTCCTTGACCCGCGCGTCGGTGAGCTGCCCGGAGGCGACGGTGACGCGGGTGGGGGCGTCGAGGGTCCGGATGAACCCGGCGGGGGAGTCGACGGCCTTGATCTTCCCGGCGTCCATGATGGCGACCCGGTCGCACAGCGCCTCGGCCTCCTCCATGTAGTGCGTCGTCAGCACCACGGTGCGGCCGTCGGCGTTGATGCCGCGCATGAGGTCCCAGAGGTTGCGCCGCGCCTGCGGGTCGAGCGCGGCGGTCGGCTCGTCGAGGAACACCAGCTCGGGGTCGCCGACGAGGGCGCACGCGATCGACAGGCGCTGCTGCTGGCCGCCGGAGAGCTTCTCGCAGCGCACGTTGGCGTGCTCGGCGAGGCCGACGGTCTCCAGCATCTCGGCGGCGCGGGTCTTGCTGGCGCCGTAGAGTTCCGCGAACGTCTCGATCTGCTCGCGGGCGGTGAGGAACTCGAAGAACGCCGACGCCTGGAGCTGCACGCCGAGGCGGCGGGTGAGGTCGGGGGAGTGGGGCCACGGCGACCGCCCGAGGAGGCGCACCTCGCCGGAGTCGGGGCGGCGCAGGCCCTCGACGATCTCCAGGGTCGTGGTCTTCCCGGCGCCGTTGGGGCCGAGGATGCCGAAGAACTCGCCGCGTTCGACGCGGAAGCTCACGCCGTCGACCGCGCGGACCTCGCCGGTCCGGCGGCCGCGGTAGGTCTTGCGGAGGTCGGCGACCTCGATGGCGGCGTCCATACAGGCAAACCTAGAGGATCGGGCGATGTGACCGGGTTCTCGGCCTCGGTGGGAGCGAATGTGAACGGAGGTTCCCGGCAAATCGGGCATCCGCAGGGTCCCCCGGCTCAACAGTGCCCGGCGGGTGCGACGGTTCCGCCGGTCGCCGCCGGGTTCACACCGTCCGTAACAGGCTCGTGAGGTGAACTTCACGGGCCCGGTACGGAGGCCGCACGTCCAGGCAACGCCGCTCACGGAGTGTGGCGGTCATGACAGCGACACTGACGCCCGAGGCCGGCACGGCCGCCCCCCGCAAAGGCTGGATCACCGACTGGCACCCCGACGACGAGTCGTTCTGGCAGTCCACCGGCCGCAAGACCGCCAAGCGCAACCTGATCTGGTCCGTGCTCGCCGAGCACCTCGGCTTCTCGGTGTGGACGATGTTCAGCATCATCACCCCGTTCCTGGCCGCGTCGGGCTTCGACTTCTCGGTCAGCCAGCTGTTCTGGCTCACCGCGGTCCCCAACCTGGTCGGCGCGTTCCTGCGCATCCCCTACACCGCGGCCGTGGCCCTGTTCGGCGGCCGCAACTGGACCATCATCTCCGCGGTGCTCCTGGTGATCCCGACGGGTCTGCTCGCCTACTGCGTGACGAACCCGGGGACGCCCTATTGGATGTTCGTCCTGGCCGGCGTCACGGCCGGGTTCGGCGGCGGGAACTTCGCCTCGTCGATGGCGAACATCTCCTACTTCTACCCGGAGCGCCACCGCGGCTCCGCGCTCGGCGTCAACGCCGCGGGCGGCAACATCGGCGTCGCGGCCGTCCAGTTCTTCGGGCCCCTGGTCATCGGCGTCGGCATCCTCGGCGCCTCGCAGGGCACGAACGCCACCACCGGGAAGGCGTTCTACCTGCACAACGTGCCGCTGCTGTGGCTGGTGCTGGCCGTGTTCGCCGCGTTCATGGCCTGGCGGGCCATGGACAACCTCGCGGTGGCGCGCACCCCGCTGCGCGAGCAGCTGCCCGCGCTCGCGAAGTCCCACACCTGGATCATGAGCGTGCTCTACATCGGCACGTTCGGGTCGTTCATCGGCTACTCGTTCGCGTTCCCGCTGGTCATCAAGCTCGCGTTCCCCGAGTTCAACGCGATCTGGATCGCCGCGCTCGGGCCGCTCGTCGGCTCCCTGGTCCGCCCGATCGGCGGCTGGTTCGCCGACCGGCTCGCCGGCGCCCCGATCACCTCCGGCGCGTTCATCATGATGGGCGTCGGCGCGATGGGCGCCATCTGGGGCATCAACGCCGGGTCGTTCGCCCTGTTCTTCGGGTCCTTCATGGTCCTGTTCATCATGAGCGGCGTCGCGAACGGCTCCACCTACCGGTCCATCCCGGCGATCTTCCAGGCCGAGGCCGCCGCCAAGGCCGGCGGCAAGGCCAGCCCCGAGGACGTCCTCAAGGCCAAGAAGATCACCGCGGCCGCCCTCGGCTGGATCTCCGCGATCGGCGCGTTCGGCGGGTTCCTCATCAACCAGGGATTCCGCATCGCCAACGAGACGACCGGGTCCGTCGTCCCCGCCATGTGGGCGTTCGTCGGCGCCTACGCGTTCTTCCTGATCCTCAACTGGTGGTGCTACCAGCGCACCGTCCTGGTCGGGAAGGCCCCCAGCCTCGCCTACGCCAAGGTCTAGACCCCGCTGCTCGCGGAGGCCCGCAATCACCGTCTTTCGGTGATTGCGGGCCACTTAGCATTCTCGAAACATCAGCCACGTGACACCGAAACGCTCCCTGGGCACACTCGCGAGATGACCGCTCGCACCAGGCTCCCCGTGCTCCGCAGTGCCGACACGCACTGCCCCTACTGCGCTCTCCAGTGCGGGATGCGGCTCGAAGAGGACGCCGACGGGACCGTCACCGCGGCCCCCCGCGGCGGCGGCATGTGCAAGAAGGGCTGGACCTCGCCCGAACTCCTCGACCACCCCGAGCGGATCACCGAACCGCTCCTCCACGGCGAGCCCGTCTCCTGGGAGACCGCCCTCGACCACGTCGCGGCCCAGGTCCGCCGCGTCCAGGACGAGCACGGGAAGGATGCCGTCGGCGTCTTCGGCGGCGGCGGCCTCACCAACGAGAAGGTCTACCAGCTCGGCAAGTGGACCCGACTCGCCTTGGGCACCAAGCACATCGACTACAACGGCCGCTTCTGCATGTCCTCGGCCGCCGCGGCCCTCAACCGCTCCTTCGGCATCGACCGCGGCCTCCCCTTCCCCTCCGAGGACCTCAAGGAAGCCGAAGTCGTCGTCCTCGTCGGCGCGAACCCCGCCGAGACCATGCCGCCGTTCATGCGGTTCCTCACGAACGCCGAGCTCATCGTCGTCGACCCGCGGCGCACCGCCACGGCCGAGGCCGCCCAGCTGCACCTCCAGCCCGTCCCCGGCACCGACCTCGCGCTGGCGAACGGCCTGCTGCACATCGCGGTCGAGCAGGGCTACCTCGACCGCGAATACATCAAGGCGCACACGAACGGCTTCGACGAGGTCCGCCAGACCGTCGCCGGGTACTGGCCCGCGTTCGTCGAGCGGATCACCGGCGTGTCCATCCCGGACCTGTACGCCGCGGCCCGGCTCATGGCCGGGAAGCGGACCGCGATCCTCACCGCGCGCGGCTCCGAGCAGCACGCCAAGGGCGTCGACACCGTGACCGCGTGGATCAACCTCGCGCTCGCGCTCGGGCTCCCCGGCCGGCCCTCCTCCGGGTACGGATGCCTGACCGGCCAAGGGAACGGCCAGGGCGGGCGCGAGCACGGCCAGAAGGCCGACCAGCTCCCCGGGTACCGGATGATCACCGACCCGGCCGCGCGCGAGCACGTCGCGGGCGTGTGGGGCGTCGACCCCGAGACCCTCCCCGGCCCGGGCGTGTCCGCGGTCGAGCTGCTGCGCAAGTGCGGCGAGGAGGTGAAGATGCTGTTCGTCCTCGGCTCCAACCCGGTCGTGTCCGCGCCGCGCGCGACCCGCATCGCCGACCGGCTCAAGGACCTCGACTGCCTCGTCTCCTTCGACTTCGTCATGTCCGAGACCGCGCGCCTCGCCGAGGTCGTCCTCCCGGTGACCCAGTGGGCCGAGGAGGACGGCACCATGACGAACCTCGAAGGCCGCGTCATCCGCCGCCGGTCGCTGCGCCCCGGCCCCGACGGCGTCCGCTCCGACCTGTGGATCATGAAGGAGCTCGCCGCCCGCCTCGACGCCCCCGGGACCTACTCGACCGACCCCGAGGCGATCTTCGAGGAGCTCGGCCGCGCCTCCGCGGGCGGCAAGGCCGACTACTCGGGCCTTTCCTATGCGCGCCTTGAGGAGCGGACCTACCAGTGGCCCGTCCCCGCCGCCGACCATGAAGGCACGCCTCGCATGTTCGCCGACTTCGTCTTCGCCACCCCCGACGGGCGCGCGAAGTTCATCGCCGTCGACCACCGCCACCCCGCCGAGCGCCGCGACTCCGTCTACCCGCTGTACCTGACGACCGGCCGCATCCTCACCCAGTACCAGTCCGGTGCCCAGACCCGCCGGATCGGGTCCCTCGATGGCGGCCAGTTCCTCCAGATCCACCCCGACACCGCAGTGCGCCACGGCATCGGCGACGGCGATCTCGTGCGCGTCACCTCCCGCCGCGGCTCCTACACCGCGCCCGCGCGCCTCAGCGTCGACATCCGGCCCGACACCGTGTTCAGCCCCTTCCACTTCCCCGGGGCCGAGAACGCCAACGCCGCGGTCTCCGACGTCCTCGACCCGATCAGCCGCATGCCCGAGTTCAAGGTCTGCGCCGTCAAGATCGCCCCCGCCCCCAAGTAAAAGATCGGTCGAAAGACCGACCCGAACCGGTCGAAAGACAGAGGTGGCGGGACTTTCGCGTCCATACGGTTGAGAAGCGGCCCGGAACCGGGCCGCGCACCTCCCACCGATTGGACGCATCTTGCAACGCAGCACGAGACGGACGCTCATCGGCGCCACCGCGGCCCTCGCGGCCGCCGGAATCGGGGCCGCGGGCATCACCGCGGCCTCCGCCGAGGAGCCCGCGCCCGCCGCGTCGTACTCCCTCCCCGAACCCACCGGCGAATACGGTGTCGGGACCGAGGTCCTGTATCTCGTCGACGAGGACCGCGCCGACCCGTGGTTCCCCGACGAGGACCGCCAGCTCATGGCCACCATGTGGTTCCCGACCGAGGACCAGGGCGAGACCGCGCCGTACATGACCGCCGAGGAGTCGGCGGTGTTCGTCGACCAGCTCAGAATTGATGCCCCCGCCGACTACTTCTCCACTGTGGAGACGAATTCGGTCGCGGACGCCGAACCGGTCCGCGGGAAGCTGCCGCTGATCCTGCTCTCGCCCGGCTGGAGCTTCCCCCGCGCGACCCTGACGAGCTTCGCCGAGGACCTCGCCAGCCACGGCTACGCGGTGGCCGCGGTCGGCCACAACTACGAGGCGCCCACGAGCCTTCCCGATGGCGAGACGAACCCGTGCCTGGCCTGCCCGAGCGCCCCGGACGGCCTCGCCGTCACCGAGAACCGCGCCGCCGACCTCTCGTTCGTCCTCGACGAGCTCACCGCCCGCGGCTCCGAATGGCGCCGCCACCTCGACCGCGATGACGTGATCGCAGGCGGCCATTCGATGGGCGGCTCCGCCGCGCACGCGGTCATGCAGACCGACGACCGCTTCGCCGCCGGCTTCAACCTCGACGGCAAGATCCACGATGTCGACGACGCCACGATCGACGATCCGTTCCTCCTCGTCGGCAACGAGCGGAACGGACTCCCCGGCGCCGCCGCCAACAACTGGCCCGCCGCTTGGGACCAGATGACCGGTTGGAAGCGCTGGATCCAGGTCGAGCAGACCACCCACAGCACCTTCACCGACCTGACCCTGTTCGCCGCCGACCTCGACATCCCCATGCAGGAGATGGACGGCGCCTACGCGGTCGCGCTCACCCGCGCCTACGTCCTCGCCTTCGCCGACCAGGAGCTCCGCGGTGCGGACGAGCCGCTCCTCGACGGCCCGAGCGCCGAATGGCCCGAGGCCGTCTTCCACAACCCCTAAGACCCGCAAGGGAAACCAGAAAAGCCCGGCCGCGCCTCGCGCGGCCGGGCGCCCTCACGCCCCTCGGAGCCGCTGGGGGAGCAGGAACTCCTGCGTCTCGTGCGCCACCGGCCGCTCGACCACCTCGATCGGGCCGAGCGCGGCGATCACCGCGACCACGTCGTCGACCAGCCGCGGCGGGGCCGACGCCCCGGCCGTCACCGCCACGGTCGCCGCGCCCTCCAGCCAGGACGGGTCCACCGCGCCCGCGTCCTCGACCAGATATGCTGCGACGCCGTTCGCCGCCGCCAGCTCCACCAGGCGATTCGAGTTCGACGAGTTCGCCGACCCGACCACCAGCACCAGGTCCGCCTCGCCGACCACCGCCGCGACCGCGGCCTGGCGGTTGCTGGTGGCGTAGCAGATGTCATCGGCCCCTTGGCCCCTGATCGCCGGGAAGCGGTCCTTCAGCGCCGCCGCGATGTCCTCCACTTCGGACACCGAGAGCGTGGTCTGGCTCAGGTAGGTGACCCGGTCCTCGCGCTCGACCCGCAGCGCCGCCGCCTCCGCGGCGCTGGACACCAGCACCGTCCGCTCCGGGGCCACGCCGAGCGTCCCGACGACCTCCTCGTGCCCCTCGTGTCCGATGAGGACCACCGTGTCTCCCGAGTCGGCCGCGCGCTTCGCCTCCGCGTGCACCTTCGCGACCAGCGGGCACGTCGCGTCGACCGCGTCCAGCCCCCGCCGCGCCGCCTCCGCCTCCACCGCCGGGGCCACCCCGTGCGCGCTGAACACCACCAGCGCGTGCTCGGGCACCTCGTCCAACTCGGAGACGAACACCGCGCCCCGCGACTCCAGGTCCGCGACCACGTGCGCGTTGTGGACGATCTGGTTGCGCACGTACACCGGCGGGCCGTACCGCTCCAGCAGCCGCTCGACGATCTCGATCGCCCGCTCCACGCCCGCGCAGAACGACCGCGGCGCCGGCAGCAGGACCCTCCTCGCGGTCACCACAACCTGCCGACGGTGCTCGCCGCCAGGCTCGTGAGCGCCTCCACGGCCTCCTCGCGCAGCCGCCGCCCCGCCAGGCCCTCGGCGGCCGCCGCGGTCAGCGTCTCGGCCGCGCGCCGGCTCGCGCTCCGGCC
>NZ_QFRW01000003.1:0-311 GCF_003265355.1 Glycomyces dulcitolivorans
GGTTGCAGATATAGACAATCTATATGCGGTAGGTGCTTCCATCCATCCCGGCGGCGGGGTACCGATCGTGATGCAAAGTGCAAAGCTCATGGCTTCTGTACTGCTTAAAGAGCTGAACAACAGAAAGGAAGTGAAGCTAAGTGGTTGATGTGCAAACAGCATTGAAAATATGTGAAGAGACCATTCAAACACATTCAAAAACGTTTTATCGTGCCTTTTCCATGCTACCTAAAAAGAAAAGACAGGCTGTTTGGGCCGTATATTCTTTTTGTAGGAGAGCGGATGACATTGTAGATGAGTCTCCTTCACCA
>NZ_QFRW01000003.1:351-571 GCF_003265355.1 Glycomyces dulcitolivorans
TTCTTGCAAGGAGAAGTAGATCGTGATGATCCAATGTGGGTGGCGCTGGAGTATACATTTCAACAGTTTCGTATGGATGAATCCCCATTCCGTGACCTGCTGCGAGGACAGGAGATGGATTTAGAGCAACATCGATATGAAACGTTAGATGAACTGCTCATCTATTCCTATCATGTCGCAAGTACAGTTGGATTAATGCTGCTTCCGATCATTGCACCGC
>NZ_QFRW01000030.1 GCF_003265355.1 Glycomyces dulcitolivorans
GGGCCCGGCGCGCAAGCGCCGGGCCCCTCTTTGTGCCGCGCACGGGAGACACTGCGCGGCCCGGGATCAGAACTCCTCGTCGAGGTCGACCTTGCCCTCCACGGCCACTTGGTAGGCGGTCGGCCTGCGCTCGAAGAAGTTCGTCAGCTCCTGCACGTCCTGGAGCGCCATGAAGGGGAACGGGTTCTCCGAGCCCCACTTCTTCGGCATGCCGAGGCGCGCGAGGCGCTGGTCGGCGGCGTACTCCAGGTACGACTTCATGTCCTTGACGGTCATGCCGGGCATGCCGTCGCCGATGAGGTCCTCGGCGAACTGGAGCTCGGCCTCCACGGCCTCCTCCAGCATGTCGGTGACCTGCTGGCGCATCCGCTCGTCGAACAGCTCGGGCTCCTCCTGGCGCACGATGTCGACCACGCTGAACGCGAAGTTCATGTGGCAGGACTCGTCGCGGAACACCCAGTTGGTGCCGGTGGCGAGGCCGTCGAGCAGGCCCCGGCTGCGCAGCCAGTACACGTACGCGAAGGCGCCGTAGAAGAACAGGCCCTCGATGCACGCGGCGAAGCAGATGAGGTTGAGCAGGAACGTCCGGCGGTCCTCGGCGGTCTTGAGCTCCTGCATGTCGAAGACCGAGTCGATCCACTTGAAGCAGAAGTCGGCCTTGCGCTTGATCGAGGGGATGTTGTTGACCGCGTCGAACGCCTTGGTGCGCTCGTCCGGGTCGGGCAGGTACGTGTCGAGCAGCGTCAGGTAGAACTGCACGTGCACGGCCTCCTCGAAGAGCTGGCGCGAGAGGTAGAGGCGCCCTTCGGGGGAGTTGACGTGCTGGTACAGGTTGAGCACCAGGTTGTTCGCGACGATCGTGTCGCCGGTGGCGAAGAACGCCACGAGGCGGTGGATGAGGTGCTGCTCCTGCGGCGTGAACTTCGCCAGGTCGGTCAGGTCGGAGGCGAGGTCGACCTCCTCGACGTGCCACGTGTTCTTGATGGCGTCCTTGTACTGCTCGTAGAAGTCCGGGTACTTCATCGGTCGCAGTGTCAGGTCCATGCCTGGGTCGAGCAGCATGCGCGGGTCCTCTCGCTTGTCGGTGTGCTTGGGGTGGAGGGCAGTTCGATGTCATGGGCGCGGCCGGGGCCCTTGGGCCCCGGCCGCGGCGGGTCCTACTGGCAGGCCTCGCAGCTCTCCGGGTTCTCCAGGGAGCACGCGATGTCGGCCGGGATGACCTCAAGCTCGGTCGCCTGCACCGGCTCGGCGGCGGCGGCGCTGACCGTGGTCTGGTTGATGCGCGTCGCGGGACGGCTGCGCAGGTAGTAGGTGGTCTTGAGGCCCTGCTGCCACGCGTACCGGTACATCGACGAGAGCTTGCCGATGGTCGGGCTGGCCTGGAACAGGTTGAGCGACTGGGCCTGGTCGATGAACGGCGTGCGGGCCGCGGCGAGGTCGATCAGGGCGCGCTGCGGCAGCTCCCAGGCGGTGCGGTACCGCTCCTGGAGGTCGGCCGGGATCGCGGCGATGCCCTGGACGGAGCCCTCGGCGACGACGATCGCCTGGCGGACCTGCTCGCTCCAGATGCCGCGCTCCTTGAGCTCGGCGATCAGGTGGCGGTTGACCTGGAGGAACTCGCCCGACAGGGTCTCGCGCTTGAACACGTTGGACACCACCGGCTCGATGCACTCGGCGCAGCCGGCGATCGACGCGATCGTGGCGGTCGGCGCGATCGCGATCATGAGCGAGTTGCGCAGGCCGTGCTCGCCGATGCGGCCCCGCACGGCGTCCCAGCGGTCGCCCAGCGTGACGCGCGCGTTCGGGTAGTGGTCGAGGTGGAGCACCCCGTCGGCGGCGCGGGTCTTGGTGTAGTTCGGGTGCGCCCCGAGCTGCTCGGCGAGCGAGGCGGACGTCTCGTACGCGACCAGGGCGATCCGCTCGGCGATCGCGGTCGAGAGCGCGAGGGCCTCCTCGGAGTCGAACGCGAGCTTCAGCTTGAAGAACACGTCGGCGAGGCCCATGCAGCCCAGGCCGATCGGGCGCCACTTGCGGTTGGCCTTCTCGGCCTCGGCGGTCGGGTAGAAGCCGAGGTCGATGGTCCGGTCGAGGAACTTGACCGCGGAGCGGACCGTGGTCTCCAGGCGCTCGAAGTCGAAGCCCTCGGTGGAGCAGTGCTCGGAGAGGTTCACGGACCCGAGGTTGCACACGGCGGTCTCGGAGTCGTTGGTGACCTCCAGGATCTCGGTGCACAGGTTCGACAGGTGGATCACGTTCTCCTTGCGGGCCGTCTGGTTCGACGTCCGGTTCGCGGTGTCGGAGAAGGTGATCCAGCCGTTGCCGGTCTGCGCGAGGGTCCGCATCATGCGGCCGTACAGCTCGCGGGCCGCGATCGTCTTGCGGGCCTTCCCGGCGGCCTCGGCGGCGCGGTACGCCTCGTCGAAGTCGTCGCCCCACAGGTCGACCAGCTCAGGAGTCTCCTTGGGGTCGAACAGGGACCACTGCTGGTCGTTCTCGACGCGGCGCATGAACTCGTCGGGGATCCAGTTGGCGAGGTTCAGGTTGTGCGTGCGGCGCTCGGTGTCGCCGGTGTTGTCGCGCAGCTCCAGGAACTCCTCGATGTCGGCGTGCCAGCTCGCGAGGTACACGCACGCGGCGCCCTTACGGCGCCCGCCCTGGTTCACCGCCGCCACGGACGAGTCGAGGGTCCGCAGCCACGGCACGATCCCGTTCGAGTGGCCGTTGGTGCCGCGGATGAGCGAGCCGCGCGAGCGGACGCGCGACCAGGCGATGCCGATGCCGCCGGCGTACTTCGACAGGCGCGCGACCTGGCTGTAGCGCTCGTAGATCGAGTCGAGCTCGTCCTTGGGCGAGTCGAGCAGGAAGCACGAGGACAGCTGGGCGCGGCGGGTGCCGGAGTTGAACAGCGTCGGCGAGGACGGCAGGTACGCGAGCGCGGACATGAGCCGGTAGAGTTCGGCGGCCTCCTCCACGGACTGGCTCAGCCCGCACGCGACGCGGAGCATGAAGTACTGGGGGCGCTCCAGCACGGTGCGGTGCTCGGGGTGGCGCAGCAGGTAGCGGTCGTAGACAGTGCGGAGTCCGAAGTACTCGAAGCGGTCGTCGGCGGCGTCGTCGATGACGGCGTCGAGGGCGGCGGCGTTGGCCTCCACGAACGCGACGAGGTCGTCGGCGAGGAGCCCGTTGTCGCGGCTGGCCGCGATCGAGGTCGTGAACGAGGTGACGCCTTCGCCGGCGGTCTCCTCGGCGATGTGCTCGGCCAGGAGCCGGGCGGCGAGCTTGGAGTAGGTCGGCTCGGAGGCGACGCTCGACGAGGTGATCTCGACGGCGCGCTCGCGCAGGCCGGCCTCGGTCGCGCCGGGCCACAGGCCCGCCTCGATCTGGGCGATGACCTTCTCGGCGTCCACGTCGGGGAGTCCCGTCGCGTAGGCGCGGATGCGCTCGGCGATCCGGGCGACGGGTCCCTGCTCGGGGCCCCGCTGCTGCGGTGCGGTGGTGGTGGCGGATGGCGTGGTGGCGAGCCCGGTCATCTCTGCGTCCCCTCGTGTGACGTGCGATCTGCTGCGGATCGCACTGCTCTGATCAGCGCTGCGGCGGCACGGCGGCGCCGCCCTCCCCACACGGTGGGAGTGGGTTGCGACAGCACCGACCTGACAGAGGGGAATCATACATGTAGTGGTCGGGCTGCGGGGGCTCCCCAAGATGATGTGTTTCCTCGGTGATTCCGTCCACGAAACCGCAGCGTGTCCGCTAGGCTCGGAGGTTTCCGCCGAGTCAGACTATGCCCGTCCTCCGACACTCTGCGGACGGAATCGCAGGACGTAACACAGGTGTGATCCTCACCGGCCAAACCGCGTTCGACCCCCGGCCCGGGTGCTGATAGCATCGTGCAGTCCGCACAGCCGGACGCGCCTCCGTAGCTCAGTGGATAGAGCACTGGTTTCCGGGACCAGGTGTCGCAGGTTCGAATCCTGCCGGGGGCACTCTACGTCAGCCCAGCTAGAGGGCACATTCCCTTCCAAATTCCGAAGGGATCTCCCCTGCCTAAGGGCGGTCATGGAGCCAAAAGGGGGGCCTGCCTACGCTGGTGCCCCCTGTTCATGACGGTTGAACCACTATCTTGGCTGACCATCCTTGCCCGTGTGATGCCGCGTGTTTTGGCAAGACGGGGCCCTCCGGGATCTAGCCTGTCAACATGATCAACTTTCTCAGCGGGCTCGATTATGGGTCCGTTCCGGCGTGGTTGGCCGTCGGAACCGTTGGTCTGGCTGCGGCAACCTTCGTTGTTACCCAACGCGATCGAATACTCAAGCCGCCACGTGCGGTAACTCAGGAGAGTCACACCTGCCCGGACAAGGACTGCCTGGACGTTGATGTTCACAATGATGGTGAAGGCCAGATAGAGCAGGTCAGAATCCGTCTTTGGTCAGTGACTTTGCGGAACCGGAAGATTGAAATCCTTGGCCGGTGGGGGGCTTCGGTTCGAATCGGTCCGGGCGAGACTCAGCGCGTGCGAATCATAGATAGGGATGCATCTGCAATAAGGGCCATGACTCACGAGGGCCAAACCGGTTATTACATCGAGGTGGTGTTTAGGGATATCAATCGCCGATGGTGGTACCTGGACAAGCTCGGAAAGCCGAAACGTCTCCGCTTTGAACAGCGCCGTAGAAGAAGGGGAACTCGTCGAGGTGAATTTCCTGAAATGGCTGTTGCTCACCTTGCTGAGCGGGGTAAATGGCCCTAGGGGAAGGGGGTCCATGCGAAAACGCATGGACCCCCTTCCCGTTTGCGGCTGGCTAGTTGTCGTCGACTTCGAAGACGGTGTCCATCAGCTCGGCACCACGGGTGATGACCGGCTTGAGTTGGTGCCGATAGACCTGCCGCGTGGTGCGGGTGTCCTTGTGGCCTACCTCGTCGGCAATCTGATCGTCGGATGCGCCGAGATCCGAGAGCATGGAAACGAAGTTGTGTCGCGTCTCGCGCGGCACCCACTCGTCCGGATCGAGGCCCGCCTTTTCGACGATGGTCCGGTACCGTCGCCGGACGTTGCGCGCCAACATGACTGTGTCATTGCGAGTTCCGAAGACGTATCGGATGCCGACGTGCTTGTACCCGTGCTGTTTGCGCCAGGCGGCCTGTGCTGCCTTCCAGACGATGAGGGCCTTAGCGGCGATCTTCGTTATGGCGAAGGTCCGGCGGCTCTTCAACGTCTTAGTGTCACCGCCCTTGCGGACGGACCGCCAAACCTCGATATGCGGAGGCAGGGTTTCTTTGTGCACCCGATCGCATGTACACATCTCGCCTGCCACCGGATTGGCGTGCGTCCGTTCCCATTCGAGCGGGCGGACTTCTTCAGTTCGGATGCCGCTCGTGTTCGACACGACGACGTACGGATACGTCCAGTCTTCTTCGGCCTCGGCGGCGTCGTGGACTGCGTGGATTTGGTTGTAGTGCATCGACTTGCTCGGACGGCCGGGTTGCCCCTCGGGAATCTCTTCGATGAGGGCCGCGACGTTGCGGCCGACCTTGTCGCGCCGCTGCGCGTGTTTGATCGCACGGTTCAGGACGCTGTAGATCTTCTTCAGCGTGCTGGTGGCGTGCGTCTTCGAGTAGAAGATGAGCATGTCGTCCACGTCGTCGGCAGTCAGCTCCTTGAGCTTGATCCCGCCGATGGCGGGAATGATCTGCCCGTCGATGACGTAGCGGTCTCGCTTGCGGGTCTCCTCCCCGGCCTTTTGGCCGCGCTTGTGCCAGTCGTTCACGGCGTTGGCGACCGTGTACGAGGTCGACGTGTCCAGCCCGGCCTCGTGGTCCTTGAGCTTGCGCGCCAGGGACTTCCTTGCGAGGGTTTCGGTCTTGCCATAGCCCTTGAGCCGCTTGCGGCGACCGGTGCGGGTGCGGCCGACCGACAGCTCGGCGACGAAGGTGTTCTTGGTCGCATCGAAGTAGACCGTGCCTTCGCCTTTCTCGGCGCGCTTGCGGTCCTCCTGGGGCTCCTGAGCGTCGTTCACAGTCCGACCCCCTGTCCCTCGGCGATGAGCAGCTGGCGGTACTCCTGGAGCCATTCGGCGGGGATTCGGGTGGCGCGGCCGACCTTGATGAAGCGGAGTCGCCCGGCGGCAATTTCTTCGTAGAGCTTGGAGCGCCCGAGGCGGAGGATTCCCCCGGCCTCGGGGACGGTGTAGAACGGGTCGACATCGAGCGTTTCGAAGTGCACAGGGTGTGCGTTGACGGTGCTGGCTGCGGGTGTCATGCTGGGTGTTCTTCCTTTCTTGGCGGACGGGAAGACGAAGGCCGGTGTCTTGCTGCTAGGCGGGTTCACCGGCTTTTGCCATGTCTGGATGGAGGTCGTAGCGGGGCGAGGGCGGGCGACCGCCCCGGCGGCGGGCGGCGGGTCGCTCGCGGAGGTAGCCGTGTTCGACCAGGCGGACGACGGCGCCTCGGATGGCGTCAGCGGTCGCGAGGCCCCGGCGTCCTCGGAGGGCGCGGTGCATGTCGCGGACGCTCATGCCCGACTGCCCGTGGCGGGCGAGCCAGTCGAGCAGGGCGAGGGCGGGGCCGGTCTCGGCTCCGGCTCCCATGTAGGACCAGGCGCCGAGGGCGTGGTCGGCGAAGTAGTAGCCGAGCATGGTCGCGGCGTCGAGGGTGTCGCCCTCAACCGGCGTCGCCGCCCCGGTGCTCGGGTACTTCGCCAGGTGCAAGAGCCCGGCGAGGCGGACCACGGCGCCGGTCCACTTGTTCGCCCACGACAGGATCGGCTCCCACTCCCCGCCGGGGCCCAGGCGCGGCTCCCTGTCGCGCTCCAGGGCGACGACCTTGTCGCGCGCCTCGGGGGTCAGCTCCAAGACGACCGTGTCGGTGCGCGGGTGCATGGAGTGGACGAGCCCGGCGAGCTTGCGCGCATAGGCGGCCTTGACCGGGGCCGGGACGGGCGCGGGTGACGGGTTGCGGAACCCGACCTTGGAGGCGGGCAGGGTGAACAGGAACCGCGCCAATAGGCCCCGGTCTTCGAACCCCGGCATCCTGGCGGCGTCGCGGAGGACTTCGGGCTGGACGGCGAGGCCGAGGGTCAGCGCTGGGGCGGCGACGTACTCGGCCGGAGCGGACTTACGGACGACGCGGAGCATGTCCCCGGCGTGGCCCTTGAGGAACGCATCCAGGTCGGGCACACCGGAGTAGCGTCCGGCGATGGTCGCGAAGATCCCACCCTCGGCGCTGAGGATGGCGAGGCGCCCGGCCTGCTCGGCGAGCAGGCTCTTAGCGGCCTCGGGCGTGATGTCGTCGGCGACCAGCTTCGGCGACACGGGGATCGCGACCTCGTCGGCCTCGCGGGCGGCCGACTTCGCGCCGTTCGCCAGGTCCGGGTCGCCCGGGTTCTTTGAGGCGGCGGCGAGAGCCTGCTCGGCGGCGCGGCGGGCAATCTCCGCTTCGGTGGCGGCTTCGATGATCCGGGGCCGGGCGGCCTCGGCGAGTTCGGCCTCGGCGTCGAGGATCGGGCGGACCATCGCCGCGAACACCGACGACTTGCGGTTGCCCGGCGGCAGTGCCGTGCATGTGAACAGGTTCGCCGGTTCGACCCAGTCGGGCCCGGCCTGGACGGCGAGGCGCCCTTGCACGGCCGTCGACAAGGCGGCGAGGGCGATCGATCCGGCGAGGTCGGCGGGCGTCTGGGTGGCCTCGGCGACGGCGTCGACCATGTCGCCGACCCAGTCGGGCAGGCACGCGGCCGGGAACGCGGGCAGGGTGCGCGCCTCGGTCAGCGGCACCGGCGCGGGCCATGTCTCGCCGGTTCCGGCGAGGGTGTCGAGCGCGGCGCGGGAGAGGGCGAGCAGCTCGGCGCTGTCGCGGTGCTGCCCCTTGGCGAACTCGCCGATCCGGGCCCCGGCGGCGGCGAGTTCGCGCCGCTTGGCAGCCTCGGCGACCGTGCCGGCGTAGTACGCACCCGAGGCAGGCGAGCTGACGGACGCGAGGCAGTCGTGCAGGTACGGGCCGCCCCCAGCTTTGGCGAGGTTGCCCTCATCGTTGAGTCGCTGCGCGACGGCGAGGGCTTCGGTCGGCTTGCCCTCGGCGTGCTGGGCGGCGATGGCCTCCCAGATGAGGCCGTGGCGCGGCACGTCGAACGATCCGGCGTCGACCAGGGTGGCGATGGCGGGGACGACGCTCTTGCTGAGCATCGCCGCGCCGAGGACGGCGCGCTCGGCTTCGTGGTTCGGGTTCTTGGCTTTCATGACATTCGGTGTCCTCTCGATGGTGGGCGGGTCGGGTTACTTGGTGCCGTCGCGGTATTCGCGCCGGGCGGCTTTGTAGAGGCGGCGTCCGAGGCGGACGCGGCGGCCGGAGCCGTTGCAGGCGTTGCAGTAACCGGCGGCGTTGCGGCCGTCGGCCCGGCACCACCAGCAGCGGCCGTAGGGGAAGGCCCAGCAGCGCAGCACGTAGGCGACGGCGAGGCTGAATGCGATAGCGGCGAGGGAGAGGGTCACGGGTGGTCCTTCCGGTCGGTTTTTGGGTGAGGTCGGGTGAGGGTGCTAGCGGCTAACACCCTGGTCAGTGATCGATTGGTGCGCTAGCGGGCCTACTACCGGTAGCGGAGGGCCCGCTAGCGCTAGCGGCTCTTAGCGGCCTCCCTGGCGGCCCTCGCGGGCCTTGTCAAGGTCGCCACGGTTGAGGCCTCGGCGGTTGATCTGCCGGGCGCCGGAGCGGCGTGAAACGCCCTTGGTGGCGAGCCCGAAGGGCTTGACGGCACCGGTAAGCGCCTCGGTCTTCTCCTCGTCGGCGAGGTTGGCCCAGTGCCCGTAGGCCTCGGGTCGCAGCTGCGCGAGCCGGTCGACCAGGACCGTGTTCCACACGTTCGCCTCACCCTCGGGCCAGACGGCGGCGAGGTCGGCGAGCAGATCGAACCGAGGCCCCTCGGCCTCGGCGACTTCCCCTGCGGCGTGGCCGGACAGGGTGCCTCGGGCGATGCGCAGGGCGCGGGCTCGGGCGGCGATGGCCTCGCCCTTGGGGCCGTCGACGAACGCGCCCTTGACAATCAAGGGCTCGTCGGCGGCACCGACGAGGTAGAACACGCCCCGGTCCCGCTTGGTGAACATGGTCGCCCGGATGCCGTTCTTGTAGGCCGAGGTCCCCAGGATCATGTCGTTCTCGACCTGCCCCATGACCCGCAGACACGCGCGCGTCCCCACGTTCGCCGAGACGCCCGTGGGCAGCGAATCCTTGTCGGGCCGCTGGGTGGCGAGGATGAGGATGACGCCGAGGGCGCGGCCGAGCTTGACGATCTTCTCCGCCAGCTCGGCGGCCTCCTTCCCGAACTCGGGATGGGAGAACAGCTCCTGGCACTCATCGATGGCGACGACGAGCGGGTGGAGGCCGAGACCCTTGCGCGAGGCCAGCTCCGGGGTGACCTTGTTCTCCGGGCACAGGTCCCGGGGCAGGTCCTTGATGATCCGGGCCCGCTTCTTGCACTCATTCCGCAAGTCCCGCAGGGCGACCAGGGCGGCCTCTATCTCGTCGTCGTCAGCGCCGGAGGCGTAGCGGGTGGCGAACTGCTCGGCGAACGCGAGGTCACCGGTCCCCTTGAGCTCGAACACCTGGACCTCGGCGCGCGCGTCGAGTCCGGCCGCGAGCACGGGCAGCTTGACCAGGAACGTCTTGCCCATGCCCGGGATGGAGCCGACCAGCCAGTTCGTGAACATGAGTTCGCCGGTGACGACCTGGCCTCTCGGGTCGACGCCGAGGGGGAAGGGCTGGAACAGGTCGACGGTGCCGGACTTGGCGAGCGGCCACGCCACGGCCTTGGCCTCGGCGAGGTCGGTGTCCCCTACCCACAGGACCAGGCGGCCCGGGTGCACCTCGGACTGGCCCTCGGGCCACACGCACCCGAGGGGGCGGGCGAGGGCAGCGGCGAGCTTGTCGCGTCGGTCGATGACCTCCACGGCGGTCGTGCCGGCAGGGAGGTCGACCACGGCTCGCCAGCCCGCGCCGTCGCGGGCGATCTCGTCGGGGAATCCGATCTTGTCGCCGCCGCCCTTGACGGCTTGGTTCAGAGCGGCGATGCCGATGGAGCCCAAGGCCTTCTCTACCAAGGGCGCGGTCAGCGGGCGCAGCTTGGCCTTGACCACGGCGCGGGTCACCAGCGGCTTGTCGGCGGGCTTCCCGGCGAGCCCCAGGGCGGCGATGGTCCCGGCGAGGGTCGACCACGCGACGTGGTCAGGGGTCCCCAGGCCGATGTAGAGACCGGCCCCGGCGAGTCCCAGGGCGCCGGTGATGGTCAGTGCGCCCCGGAACCGGACGTGGCGGTCCCGCAGGCGGACAAGGCCTTGGTAGGCGGCGTAGTCGTGCGCGGTGACCGCGTCGGATCGGATCGGGCGGCCCTCGGCGTCCGAGGCCCACCGCCACACCGACCCGACCACGCGGGCGGCCCCGACCGGTGACCACACCAGCAGGCGCGCACCGTAGACCGGAAGGCGCGCACCGTGGTAGCCGCACCGGTAGGCCATGAGCTTGCCGAACCGACCCAGCTCCGCCGCCAGAGCGGTACGGGACAGAGCCCAGGCCGGAAGGATCGGGGCCCGGCGGTCCGAGGTCGGGGCGTTCCACGCGCGGTGCGCCTCGGCGTCGTCCACGGGGATCGCGGCGGCGTCGACGTAGTCGTCGTCGGGGGCGATGGTCTCAATCTCGGCGCGGGCGTTCAGTTCGGCCTCGCGGGCCTGCCAGTCAAAGTTTTCGATAGTCATTGCTGTTGGCTCCCTTCCGATTTGGAGAGGTAGAGGCGGGGTCGGTCGAGCAGCTGACCGGCCCCGCCGGGGGCGAGGTCTAGGCGTCTTCCTTGACCAGGTGCGCCAGGGCGGCGCCGAGGCCGAGGACGGCGACGGGAATGCAGGCGACGGCGGCGGTGATGAGCGGGTGGGCCGCAGGGACGTTCGCGGCCGACATGAGGTGGTAGGCGATCTGCCCTGCCGCCCCGATGGACAGCGCCAGCAGCGCCGAGACGCGGGCGAACGCGATGGCCTTGGCACCGGCCCGGCCCGACAGCCAGACGTAGAGGGCGTAGGCGCTGTAGGTCTCCATGCCGATGGGGAGCGTGATGGACGTGTCGATCACGAAAGAGTCCGCGATGCCCGGGAGCGGGTGGACGGGACCGAACCCGGCGAGCTGACCCAGGCCCACCCAGCCGGACCAAATCGCGACGGTGGCCGGGAGCATGAGGAGGAGGACGGGCCAGGTCGCCAGACGGCGGCGGGCCCGCATCGGGTTCGCCTCGGTGGCCTCGGCGACCGACTCCGGCGGGGCCGCAACGGTGTCCGCCACGGCGGCGGGGTCGGGCGTGCCCGGGTCTTCGAGGGTGGTTTCCTGCGGCTCCTCGTCGGCCGGGGCCGCATCGACCACGGGCGCCAGCTCGCGGGTCTCAGCTTCGGCGGGTCCGGCGGCGGCCAGGTCGGCGACGGGTTCGGTCCGGTCCGCCTCGGCGGTCTCGGTGCCGGTGGCCGGGTTCGGGACGTAGTCGGCGAGTTCGGCGAGGATCTGGTTGGCCTTGGGGGCGCCGATGCGCAGGCGGGTCTTGAGCTGGTTGCGCGAGGGGATCGAACCCAGTTCGTCCGCCAGGTCCCGGGCGGCCGGAACCAGGTCCGCGACCGGGGCCGGGTACGCGCTTCGGGTGTGCGTCATGGTCATCGGTGCTCACCCCTAGGACAGCGAGAAGGTCGGGAAGCCGGGCGCGGTGGTGTCGCCGAGGGCGCGGTCAATGTCGAAGGCCACGAACCGCTCCGGGGTCGGGCCGGACAGGGCGCGCTCCAGTTCGGCGAGGTCGGCCTCAATCCGGGGCCACTCGATTTCGATGGCGTCGAGGTCGGCGAAGGTCGGTTCGGCGTCGAACCATTCGGGCCGGTCCGGGGTCGCGAGTGCGGTCGTCATTGGTTGTCTCCCTTGGTGTCTTGGCGGACGGGATTGGCTTGGCATCGTCAGTGCCGGAGGAGCCACCTACCGACAGACCACGGGCCCGAGGGCCCGGGTTTCGCCAGGTCAGAGAGTGACGGTGAGGACTGCCGAGACGAGCAGCCAGCCGAGGTGCCAGGACTGGTCGAGCTTGTAGGCGGCTTCGGGGTCGCCGGAGTCGATCCACCCGCCGTGACCGGTCAGGCGGGCGAGGAACACGAGCGGCTTGCGGCGGTCGACCACGTAGTGGGTGAGGCCGTTGACGGCGAGGCCGACCACGACACCGGCGACCGAGAGGGCTCCGAGGATGCCCAGGGAAGCAGTGACGGCGAGGACGGCGACCAGGCAGGTCGCGAGGTAGGTGAGGACGTGTGTGAGGCAGGCGCGGTGACCGGCGGCCCCGGTGTCGCCCTTGGCACACGCGGAGGTGTGGGACTGGACCCAGTGGTCACCGACCGCGTGAGCGGCGTACAGCGTCGGCGCGACGGCGCCGAAGGCGATGGCGGTTTGAAGCTGCTCAAGGGTCATGGTGGCGGTCTCCTCATGTCTTGGCGGACGGGATTGGCTTGGCATCTTCAGCGGGTCGGGAGCCACCCGGGCCCGGACGCGAACCCCGTTGCGGGGGAACGCGTTTCGCCGGTTAGAGCAGGTCGCGGAGCATGGCCTCATGGGCTTTGAAGATCCGGCCCCCTCGGGCGATCACGGCGGCCTCCAGCTCGGCGTAGGAGGAGGCGCGGAGCCAGACGGCGCGGCGGGCGTCGTCGGTGCCGACGACGGCGGGCGGGGTCGCCATGTGGAGGTCGGCGCGGCCGGGGATGGTGACCATCCAGGCGTGTCGTCCGGCCCGGGGGTCGGGGACGTAGCGGGCCCGCTGGACGCGGAAGGCGGTGGGAGAGAGGCGGAGTCGGGTCTCCTCGGCGAGTTCGCGGACGATGGCGGCGAGGCCGTCCTCGTCGGGGTCGAGGCCGCCGCCGGGGACGGCGTAGCCGTGGTCGTCGTCGCGCTCGATCATGAGCAGCTCACGCAGGCCCTCGGCGTCGGTGTTGGTCACGATGGCGTCGGTGGCGACGGCCTCGCCCCAGTGCCACAGCTCGCCGCGACCCTCGGGAAGGTCGGGCTCGATGGGGTTGACCGGCAGGCCGTTGACGTCGAACTCGAACCCGATGACCGCGCGGCGGCGGTGCAGGCCCCAGTCGATGCGCTGAGGGTCGGTCTCGTCGGGACCGTTCTGGCTGGTGACGTTGTACATGTGGTGCTCCTTGACGTCTTGGCGGACGGGAATGGATTTGCATCTTCAGCGGTTGGTGACCGTAATGGAATCTGGCCTAAGCCAGATCTGGCTTAGGCCAGTTATATCATGGGGGATTCGACTCGCGCAAGTATCTGGCTCAAGCCAGATGCGATATGCTGAAAGCCGAGGTGAAACGCATGACCGACCAGAGCCCCGCCGAGGGGGAGACCGGACCCGAGGAACCCGAGAAGCTCGTGCCACGCCATCGGATGGCGAACGAGCTCCGGGACGACATCAACAACGGCATCTACGAACCAGGCCAGAAGTTGCCCTCACAGAGGGATCTCGCGGAGCGGTACAACGTCGCCCGCAACACCGCAGCCGAAGCGGTCAAGATCCTCATCGCGGAGGGCCTGATTGACAACCGGGACAGAGCACGTCCCACAGTTCGAGGCCCGCGGCGCCTGCTGAGGCTGGGAGCGGAGCGGTATTCGAATCGCCTTCGAGAGGAGACCGGGGTGTCGCCGTTCCGAGCCGAGGTCGAGAAGCAGGGGAAGACGCCAAGGGTCGACTGCCCTTCCATCACGAAGATCCGACCGCCCGCCGACATCGCGGCACGACTCGGGCTCTCTGCGGAACGAGACTTCGTCGTCCGCCGGGAAAACTGGTACTTCGCCGATGAGGAGCCCGTCCAACTGGGCATCACGTACATCCCATGGGAGATCGCCGAGGGGACCGTGCTCGCTACCTCGGCGAACATGGGCAAGGGGAGTCTCTACGGTCGCTTCGAGGACCGCGGCCACCGCATCGCCGCGATTCGGGAGGAGATCTCCTCCCGGATGCCTACGCCGGAGGAGACCAAAGGCCTGAAGGTCCCTGCCGGCGTCCCGGTCATCGACGTCATCCACACCGGCATTGACCAGGATGACCAGCCGTTCGAGGTCACCTGCTTCACGATGAGAGCCGACCTCAACGGACTGGACTACCGAATCCGGATCGAGGACTAGTGGCGAACCGTTATGCCGGAGCCCTACGGGTAGCCGCACTCGCGGCTCTGTGGGGCTCCGGCTTCCTCTGGATCAAGATCGGCCTCGGCGGGTTCTCTCCGATTCAAATCACGGTGCTACGCATGGCGCTCGGAGCCGCGGCCCTACTGATCATCCTGCGGCTGCAACGCCTTCGCTTGCCCTCGGAACGGAGCACGTGGGGACATCTCTTGGTAGCCGCACTCTTCGGCAACACCATCCCCTACCTGCTGTTCGGTATCGGGGAACAGACCGTCTCGTCGGCAGCCGCGGGAGTCATCAACGCCTCGACGCCCTTGTGGACGGTGTTGTTCATGGTGCTGGCGTATCGCAGCGGTCGGGCGGCACGACGGAACGCGTGGAGCCTTACTCTCGGGTTCGTCGGCGTCCTGCTCATCTTCTCCCCGTGGAATCTTGGGGCTGACATCGCAAGCTGGGGCGGGGTTGCGTGTCTTGCCGCGGCAGCGTCCTACGGCGTCAGCTATGTGTACATTGGACACTTTCTTGCCAAGCGCGAACTCGGTGTGATCCGGATGGCCGCTGGGCAGCTCGTCTGCGCCACGGCACTTAGCATCGCCCTGGTCCCGTTCCTCGGTTGGCCGACACCTCAATTCGAGGCCGGACCCGTCCTCGCAGTGCTCGTGCTCGGCGTCCTCGGTACCGGACTCGCCTACTTGTTGAACTACAGGATCATCACCGACGACGGGCCAACCGCAGCCTCCGTCGTCGTCTATCTGCTGCCTGTCGTCTCGGTGATCCTTGGAGCGCTCGTCCTTGGCGAACAGCTTGAGTTCCAAGTCCTTGCCGGTATGGCCGTGGTCTTGCTTGCTGCCGCGCTTCGGAGGAGCGATGCGCAGGCGCCCGCGACTGGTTCCGAGCGATCCACGTAGGGCAATTTCAGGCCTGGACAGAATTGACAGAATGGACAGAACTCGGTAAAGCATGCCCTGAGCTGCGGATACGCAGGCATCGCGGACATGGACAGAACTCGGACAGAACTGTGACAGAACTCGTCGGCTGGAACCAGCCGACGAGTTCTGTCCATGTCCAGAGGGGTTCTGTCACAGTTCTGTCCATGTCCATGAGCGGCACATAACCCCAGGTAGACAGCTCCTTTACCGAGTTCTGTCCATTCTGTCAATTCTGTCCAGGGGCTGGCTTCCCTGCAAGCCAACCTGCGGTCTCCGTTGCGAGGCCTCAGTGCCAAAGAAAACGGGTTCCGGCCTCCCCCACCGGAGGCCGGAACCCTGGGCCGGTCCGCCTCAGCGTGACCGGAAGTCGGGGCCCGCGACAGTCCCGAGGTTCAATCGCTCCTGCCGCGGGCGGGGCCGTAGCCCCCTTCGGGGATCTCGATGTCCCCGGCTTAGGGAGGGGCCGCCGTGGGAGGACGGCGGCCCCAGAAGGGAGCGGGTCAGTACTCCGGGGCGACGTCGATGACCACCACCGTGGCGCTTTGAGCACGCTCGAACTCGTCGAGCCGCCCCTTGGCGCGCGCCACGTACCACTCGAACGACTGCCGCTGGTACTCCGGCGGCGGCGTTGCGTCCCACGCAGGACGAGCACCTCCGCGGTCACGGTCGAGAAGGTCTGCGACGGTCATCGGGCCGCCAGCTGATCCACCCACCGAGGTTTCGCGTCCAACGTCTTCTTCACCGCGGCTTGGAGGTCGGCGAGGTCTTCACTGTCCAGGGGCTCGTATCCGGTCGGGGTGATTTCGCCATCGCGGATCGTTGCGACCGGAACCCTGCCGTCGGCCTTCACTTGAAACACCCACCTTTGCCCGCGTGAAAGCGATCCGACGGCCGACACGACAACCATGTCCTCGCCGCGCCAGACGAACGGGTCGCCCGGCACTGTCGGGACGGGGGTCTCTCGGCGAGCCCCGCGTGTGTGCGGTGGCGGTTCGGTCGGCATCGGGTCTCCCGTGTGGATTGGCGGGCCGCCGTTTCCGGCGGCCCGCGACTGCTTGCCCTGGTAATCAAAAGGCTACGATCGTTGAGTGACCGGGGCCACTGACTGGCGGTACGTGAAGCGTCGGCCGGACACTCGGCGTTCCTGCCTCGCAAGATCAGGGACGCTCACCCGGGGTACGCGTTGGGAGGATGCGGTGCCGAGGACCAGCCACACGCGCCCGCGGCGAGCCATCATCAGCGGGCACCTGCTTCAGCTCGCGCGCGCTTCCGCAGGTGTCACACAGGAGGGTCTCGCCGAGGATCTCCTCGTCAGCCGCACCGCGGTGCAATCCTGGGAGAGCGGCCGCCGCCCCCTTTCGGCGATGTCCCAAGGGGACGCGCTTCGACTCCGACAACGGCTGCTCACCCTTGGTGCCGACGCTGCGATCCTCGACCTGTTCGCGCCTGCCGCCGAAGCCGATTTCCTCCTGGCCGCGATCCTCGACCTGCCCGCGGCCTCTGTCGACATCGACCGCCACCCGCTCGGGTGGACCGTGCTTCGCCAGACCGTGGCCGAGCTCGTCGTGTGGGCCGCATCCGGGCAGACCCCTCCCGCGTGCGCCGGTCTCGCAGCTCCCGAGCGCCGAGGCCCTCAGTCCGACCGCCCCGAGATGGACCCAGGCGAACCGCGCCAGTTCTTCGACGCCCTCCACGTCATCGCCGATCGCGCCCGCGGCCGGCACAGTCTCCTTCACCGCCAAGCCGTGTTCCTCTCCAGCGCCGATCCGAACGCGGACGCCTCCACATGGACACGGCCCGACCCGGCCGTCACCGACCACTTCCGCAAGCCGATGGGTTGGACGCCGCACTGGCCGGCGGCGCGCTCCTTCGCGGTCGCGCGCGCCCGCGCCGGGGACCCCGAGCCGCTCCTCGACTTCATCAAGCACGCGGACGCGGCATGGGAGCACGCGAACCTGGCCTACTGGGCGTACTGGTGCGGGGATCTCGCCACGCAACCGAACGACGCGTTCATGGCCGCTCCCGAGGGCCGACGCTGGGGAGGAACCCGGCTGTTCGCGCACCTGAGTCGCCGCCTCAACCCGGGCTCCTCACGGACTGAACTGAACGTGCGGTCACTGCACTCCCTCGTCCTCGCACGCCCGTCCCTCGCCGGTGCCGACCCCGACGCGGCCGCGCGCGTCCTTGCCGGCGCCGAGCCGCTCCTCGATTCTGGCGACCTCTCGGCTCGCGCCGAGGCTGAGCTACGCTCGGTCCACTACGCGCTGACCGTGCTCACCCGCATCACGAAGGAGCGACCATGACCGACCTGGACGGCATCGCGTCCTACCTGCTCGAAACCGGGAATCTCAAGCGGATCAAGCGGACAGGGTGGTGGTTCACCCAGGTCAAGGACCCCGAGAGCATCGCCGAACACTCGTGGCGGACCGCGGTCGTCGGCATGATCCTCGCCGGTCTCGAAGGGGCCGACCCGAACCGAACGGCGCTGCTCGCGCTCCTGCACGACACCCCCGAGACGCGCATCGGCGACATCGCGCACATCGGCCGGAAGTACCTCACCGTTGTCCCTGCCGAGGACATCGTGGCCGACCAGGTCGAGGACATGCCCGACGCCATCGCCGCCATCATCACCGGCGCCGTCGGCGAGTTCGAAGCGAACGAGTCACCAGAGGCGAAGTGCGCCAAGGACGCTGACAAGCTTGAGTGCCTGATCCAGGCCGTCGAGTACCAGCACGGCGGCGCCGACTCGGTCGGCCCCTGGATCGAGACCAGCATGGCCTCCTTGAAGACCGAGTCCGCGAAGGGAATCGCCGAGGCTATCCTCAAGGCCGACCCCGTTGCGTGGCAACGCGCGAAGCGGTAGCCGACATCGTCGGCGACCCGACTGGCAGAGCCAGCGGCTTCGTCGACGAGCATGACTCCAACCTCTGGTGATCTTGAGGCAGTATGCTGTCTAGCTGGGAAAACTCGGCCCTCTGAGACGGCCGCTGAGCCTCTACCAGGACCTGTCCCTTGGCGGGGTAAGGGTTCTCTTCACTGCTCTTGGTCGCGGCACCTTCGTAGCGGCGACCGATGGCGCCGGGGACTCGACTCTGAACGATGCGGACGAGCCTGCCGAGTAGTCCCGTGTTACCTGGGGCGTTCCTGGCGCGAGTAGTCGTGCGTCGCGATTGTGGCAGTTGTGCGCAATACTGCGGCATGACGTTCTGTGATCAATGCGGCGCAAAGCTCCCGCCCGGTGCCACGGCCGTCTGCCCCAGCTGCGGCAAGTCGCTCGTCGGCCCGGTGCCAGTCGAGGCGCCAAGGTGGACGGGTCGCCCGGCGGTGTCGTCGTCGGCGGGACGCTGGCTGTGGTCGGCCGTCGCCGCCCATTCAGCCGGGACCATCGCCGCCCTCGCCTGCGCCTGGTTCGGCGTCCCCCTGGCGGTGCTCCTCGGCGCGGTCGGCACCGTCGCCGGTGCCATCCTCGGATTCTTCTCCGGTACGCCTCTCGGTGCGGGCGTTCAGGATCGGCTGTGGGTCCTGTTCGACCTCGTCTTGCCGCTACCCGTATCGGTCCCCGACCTCATCCCCGATATCGCCTGGCAGCTCGGCGCCATGCTCGGCCTGCTCATCGGCGCCGTCTACGGCGGCGTCTCCCTCGCCTGGCTCGGCCTCACCGGGTCATGGCGGGCCCTGTGGGAGGGCGACCCGACCTGGCCGCTGTCCATGGCGGCCGGGAACATCGCCGCCGCCCTCGTCCTCGCCGCCGCCTACACGGCGGTCATGGTCGCCGCCGAACGGTGGCGCCTGACCCGCTTCGCCGGGGCACGGGCCGCGAGTGCCCGCGAGGCCGACATGCTCGCCCCCGCCGTCGCCGAGGCGGCCCGCAGGCTCGGCGTCGCCTCCGTCCCCCACATCCTCGTCACCGACCACGGCGGGCCCGCCGTGGTCGCGCACGCCCGTCACATCGTGGTCTCCCGCGCCCTGCTCGCCGCGTGCGTCGGCAACAGCGCGCGGCTGACGGCCCTGGTGGGCCGGGAGCTGATCCATTGGCGTGCAGGCCACCCCGTGACACAGCTGTGGGTCCAAGGCGTCGCACTCCCGCTCACGATCGTCTACGAGGTCGCCGCCCGGCTCCTCGCCCCGTCGACCAACACCCGCGCCCGTCCGCTGACCCTGGCGCTGTACCTGCTGCTGTGGCCGGTCATCTTCACCGTGCAGCGCCTCCTCGTCCCGCTCCAAGCCCAGTGGTGGAGGCGCGCCACGGTCGAGGCCGACGCCGTCGCCGCCGTCTGCGGGTGGGGCCCGCACCTCGCCGACGCCCTCGCCACCACCCCCGCGCCCCCGGGCCCGGGGGTCGTGACCTGGCGGACCGCGTTCGACACCACGCCACCGGCCGAGGCGCGCATTGACGCACTGGAGCGCCACGGCGTACCCCGCCGGGACCTTGCCGCCGACCTCGCAACCGAGGTAGACCAAAAGCGCCGGCACGGCGTCCCCCTTACCCCGCTCCCGCAGCTCAAGAAGGTTCCCGCCGATGCCGACTGACCTCACCCCCGACGCCGCCGAGGCCTGCGGCCACACCGGCGTCCGCGAGGGCGCCCGGTTCTGCCACCACTGCGGCGCCGCCCTTACCGACACCCCGCCCGCCGAGGCGGCCCCGGCCTCGCCGCTTCCGGCGGTCGGCCTGCCGCGACCGGCGCGCCGAGGGGACGCGGCCGTAT
>NZ_QFRW01000031.1 GCF_003265355.1 Glycomyces dulcitolivorans
CGCCCTCGGCCCGGTGTGGACCGCCTGGGGCTGGGCGGGCGTGACCGTCGCGGGAGCGGCGGCCGTCGCGGCGGCGGCGCTGCTCGCGACCGGCGCCCGCACCCGTCCCGTTCCCGAATGATCCCAAGGAGATCGCAATGCCGTTCATCACCGTCACGACCTGGCCCAACCAGACCGACGAGCAGCGCCAGAAGCTCATCGAGGCCCTGACCGCGACCACGCACGAGGTCACCGGCGCGCCGCTGGACAAGATCACCGTGGTGGTCCACGAGATTCCGCAGGCTCGCTGGGGGGAGGCCGGGGTCATGGCCACCAACCCTGATTTCCCCGAACTCAGCCGGCGGCGTTCGGTGGCCGAATAACATGGGGGACATGGAGAACCGTTTCGACCGCGGCATCGGGATCCTGCGGGCGCTGGCCGGGACCGAGGAGCCGGCGGTGGTCCACGGCTACGACGACATCGCCCCGGGCCTGGGCCGCCTCACGGTGGAGTTCCCGTACGGGGACGTGTACCACCGCTCGGACCTGGACCTGCGCGAGCGGCAGCTGGCGACGATCGGGGCGCTGACGGCGCTCGGTCACGCGCTGCCGCAGCTGAAGTTCCACGTCAACGGGGCGCTGAACATCGGCATCGGGCGCCGCGAGATCGTCGAGGCGATCATGCACCTGGTGTCCTACACCGGGTTCCCGGCGGTGCTGAACGCGATCGGCGCGGCGCGGGAGGTCTTCGAGGCCCGCGACGACGACGAGCCGGGCTTCGCCGACGCCGAGGCCGAACCCGAGGGCACGCGCTACGACCGGGGCTGGAAGGCCCTGGCCGAGATCGACGGCCACGCGGGGGAGGCGGTGATCGCGAGTCTGGAGCCGATCGCGCCGGACCTGGGCCGCTACATCATCGAGTTCGCCTTCGGCGACGTCTACGTGCGCAAGGGACTCGACCTGCGCTCGCGCGAGATCGTGACCGTGGCGGCCTGCACCGCCCTCGGCAGTGCCCTGCCGCAGTTGAAGGTCCACATCCACGGACTGCTCAATGTGGGCGGCACCCGCGAGGAGGTGGTAGAGACGATCATCCAGATGGCCGTCTACGCCGGGTTCCCCGCGGCGCTGAACGCGATGAACGCCGCACGGGAGGTCTTCGAGGCCCGCGGCCTGCTGGACGGCGCCGAGCCGGAGAGCGCCGGCTGACGGCGCGGCGCGACATGACCGAGAAGGGCGCGGCCCCGCTTCACGGCGGGGCCGCGCCCGTTCCGTCTCCGGGCCGCCGCGACGGGCCGCCTGTGGCCGGAGGGGCCCGCGCGCAGTGCGCGACGGGAGGGTCGATCCAGGCCGCAGTGGTCGCTTGTTCGGGTGGGGCGAGATCGCATTGGAACTTCGACAGTGGACGCTGTGCATGAAGGGGAATGCGTGCCGTGCAATTGCGTTCAAATGCGGCAAACAACGGGGCTGCTTTTCGATTTCATTGACACGCAGTGCATTCGCAATGGTCGGTTCAAGTCGTGCACACAGCGCGGCAATGTATTTGTTACAAATTGCGTTGCTTTGTGTGAGTTGATTCACAACACTAACTGGATGGTTGCTTACGCTGGGTGTGCTGCCTATGCTGAATCAGTACACCGCTTTCCCCAATGGCGCCAGATCAATCGGACCTTCCAATCCCCATGTGGACCGATCCGGAGTCCGCATCGCCGTCGCAGTGTCGCGCGGAATCCCCGTTCCATGCCAGTCCCTAGCGGATGGACAAGCGAATGCCGAATTCCAGCAGAACTCTCATCGTCGTGGGCATCAGATTCCAGGGCTTCAGCTCTGAGCACCCCGACGTCCTCACCATCGGCCAGCTCCTCGAAGACCTCCAGTCCGGCCTCTACGGCCAGGCCGGCGAGCTGCTCACCCTCCGTCCCGGGCAGGGCGTCTCGCCCGCCGAATGGGACCGCCTCCAGGCCGTGGTCAACCGCGTCGGCGTCGCCGACCGGATGCTCCTGGAGCCCGTCGCCGCCGAGACCCTCGGCACCGACGAGGTCCACAAGAGACATCCCGACAACGCGCTCATCGCCGCGCTGCGCTCGACCGGACCCGGCGTCTACCGGGCCGCGCTGCGCATTCACAACGACAACGAACTGCTCCTGGACCACCAGACCGGGCAGCACGTCCAGGGCATGGTCGTGGTCGAGGCGGCCCGGCAGATGTTCCTGGCGGTCACCGAGCGCTACTACGTCGAACCCGAACTGCGCGGCGGCTACTACTTCGTCATCGAGTCGATGCGCACGTCGTTCGAGAACTTCCTGTTCCCGCTCGCCGCGGAGATCGAGTACAAGGTCCTCGACGCCGCCGTCGGCGACCCGACCCGGCTCGCGTTCACCGCCGAGATCGCCGTCCACCAGGCCGAGCGCCGCTGCGCGCTCACCGAGGTGTCGTTCTCCGCGTTCGAGTCCGAGCTCATCGAGGGCAAGGAGCACCGCCGCGCGGCCCACGCCGTCACCCACGAGTCGCGCCTGGCCGCAGGCGTCGCCGCCGGTGTCTGAGCACGAGGGCGTCGACGCGGCCTTCTTCGACGTCGACGAGACCCTCATCTCCGTCAAGAGCATGTTCCGGTTCCTGGAGTTCTACCTGGAGTCCAAGGGCGAACCGCCCGGCGCCTACCGGGTGCTGCGGGCGACGCTCGCCGAACTGGCCGCTTCCGGCGTCCCCCGCGAAGAGGTCAACCGGGCCTACTACCGCTGCTACGCAGGCGAGAGCGCCGAACGGCTCGCCACCGCGGGCCAGGCCTGGCTGCGCGCCGAGCTCGCCGAACCGGGCTTCCTCGTCGAACGCACCGTCGCGGAGCTCTCCGCGCTGCGGGACGCGGGCGTTCCCACCGTCCTCGTCTCCGGCTCGTTCTTCGCCTGCCTCGACCCGATCGTGAACCTGCTGGGGGCCACCGAGTCCCACGGCGCGCCCGTGCGGGTGCGCCACGGCCGGCTCACCGGCGAGATCGACCACCCGGTGATCGGCGAGGGCAAAGCGCACGTGGTGGAGGCCGTGACCCGGCTGCGCGGCCTCGACCCGGCACGCTGCGTCGCTTACGGCGACCACGCGAGCGACCTGCCGATGCTCGACGCAGTCGGCTCCGCCGTCGTCGTCGGCGACGACCCCGTCCTGCTGCGGCGGGCCGAGACCCGCGGCTGGCGCGTCCTCGACCCCGCCGCCGCGGCGGCCTGACCGCCGCTCACCAGACCGAATCCGCCGCTCTCCACAAGGGAGCGCAGACCAGCACCGAGGTGACCGCACATGCTGACCCCCACCGCTTACGAGAGCCCGCCGATGAGCATCGGCGTCATCGGGACCGGCTCCCACCTGCCCGCGAACGTCGTGGGCAACGCCGAAGTCGGCGCCCGCGCCGGCGTCGAGGACGAATGGATCGTCCGCAAGACCGGCGTCCGCACCCGCCGCTACGCCGCCGCCGACGAGGCGACCTCCGACCTCGCGTCCGCCGCGGCGATCGCGGCCCTGGACGACGCCGGAATCCTGCCCCAGCAGCTGGAGCAGATCATCGTCGCCACGTCCACTCCGGACCACCCGCAGCCCGCGACCGCCGCGATCGTCCAGCACCGCATCGGCGCCGACGGCGTCCCCGCGTACGACGTCAACTCGGTCTGCTCGGGCTTCATGTTCGCCCTCGACGCGGCCGCCGCGCGTATCCGCGGGGGCGGCTACGCGCTCGTGGTCGGCGCCGACGTCTACTCGCGGATCATCGACCCGGCCGACCGCCGCACCGCCGTCCTCTTCGGCGACGGCGCCGGGGCGGTCATCCTCGGGCCGGTCGCCGCGCCGCACGGCCTGGTCGCGACCAGCCTGCGCACGCACGGCATGCACCACCGCATGATCGAGGTCCCCAACGGCGGCAGCCGGACGCCGAACCGCACGCGTCCGCAGGACGACCCCGGCCAGTACTTCACCATGGACGGCCGGGCGGTGCGCGAGTTCGTGACCGAGCAGCTTCCCTTGGCCGTCAAGGAGATCCTGCGCAAGGCCGACGCCACCGAGGACGAGGTCCAGCACTTCATCCCGCACCAGGCGAACGGCCGGATGCTCCGCGACATCGAGCCGAGCCTCGGCCTGAGCCGGGCCCGCCACCACCTGCTCGTGGACGAGTTCGGCAACACCGGCGCGGCCTCCGTCCCGATCACGCTCGACTACGCCAACCGCGCCGGGCACCTCCGGCCCGGGGACGGCGTGCTGCTGTCGGCCTTCGGCGGCGGCATGTCCATCGGCAGCGCCTACCTCAGATGGGGCGGCACCGCGACCCCGTGACCGCCGGCGGAGTGCCGGGCCGCCCACACGGCCCGGCGCTCCGCGACGCTTGACTTCGAGCGCGCTCGAAGCCCTAGCGTCGGGAACGAACCCGCTGCAACCGACCACGACGGAGTGACACCGATGCACCAGCACCTCAGCCCTCGCCGGACCGAACCCGCCGCGGGCTTCCGCGCCCGGGCGCGCCGCCTC
>NZ_QFRW01000032.1 GCF_003265355.1 Glycomyces dulcitolivorans
CCGCCTCAGGGGTTGACCACAGAGGACATACTTGGTTCCGCGGTGGATACAGTGGAGGGCCGGGCGCGAATGCGCCCGGCCCTCTGCGCGAGTCCTGGGGGACCGGCTTTCGGTTAGATGCTCAGGGACCAGCTGTTGAACGTGCCGGTCGAGCCGCCGCTGTAGGTGTCGGTCACCAGCAGCGTCCAGGTGCCGGACCTCGCCTCACTCGACAGGTTGACGCTGTAGGTGCGGCTGCCGAAGTTCCCGGTGGCCGAGCTCGACGCCTGGATCGTGCGCACGGTCCCGTCGGGGGCCTGGAGCTGGACCTGGATGTCGCCGTAGTACGGGTGGGTGACGTTCACCGTCACCGAGCTGGTGGACGAGGCGGAACCGGTGCAGCTCAAGGTGACCGCGCGGGTGATGGTGCCGCCCTCGGTGATCGTCCCGGCGGTGGTGTTCGACCCGGAGCACCCGGTCGGGGTGCCGCCGCCGGAGCCGCAGTAGGTCGTCAGGTGCGACTGGATCGCGGACTTCTCGGCGGAGTCGACGGTGAGGTCGTACAGGTATTTGACGTGGGTCCAGGCCTTGACGTAGTCGCAGCGCAGGCCGGTGGTGTTGACGGGCATCCACTCAGCGGGGTCGTAGTCGCTCTTGGAGGAGTTCGCGGAGGTCGTGGCGATCCACAGCTGCGGCGAGTTGATGTCGTTGGCGAAGGCCTGGCGCTCGGCGGTGGTCCACGCCCAGGCGCCGGAGGCCCAGGCCTCGGAGAGGGCCACGACGTGGTCGATGGTGGCGTTGGAGACGGTGGTGGTCCAGGTGTTGTCGAAGTCGGACTGCCAGTTGCCGGAGGTGGGCTGGCAGCCGTCGCTGGTGACGACGTTCTGGCCGTCCCGCTTGAGGACGTACTGGCGGGCGGTGCAGCCGCCCGAGCCGCTCACGGAACGCCAGTGCGGGAACAGGTCCCGGTCGTAGGTCGAGCCGTGGGACTCGGCGGCGACGGTGAGCGCGTTCAGTTCGGACTGCGCGGTCGCGGTCGAGGGGATGCCGGGCGGGCGGACCGCTTCGGCGGGGGACGCGTCGACCGCGAGGACGGCCAGCAGCGCGAGCGCGACCGCGGCCAGCGCGGCCAGGGCGCGGCGGGGGAGGAGGGTGAGGGAGGACATGTGCAGCTCCTGAGCAGGGTGATGGGGAACCGGCGGATCCGGTTGCGGGGGAGCGGCTGACGGGGGATGGGGCATCGGCCTCATTCGATGTAAACATGGGATCATCGGTTAAGGCAAGACCTCCGGACGAATGTTCACGAGCCGGACACGACGCTGCCGCCCGGCCGAAGGCCGGGCGGCGGCGTCGTTTTGGTCTGGGACGGACGAGCGCTGAGGCCGAGTGCGGTCCGGCGGCGCCGCGCCGATTGAGTCCGGACGCCCTCCGGGCGTCTGTCTGTCCCCTTTCGGGTGACACGGGCCGCGGCGGGCCCGGTTTTTGTCGTACCCCTCGGCAACGCTGGCGGCTACGGTCCCCTTTTGGGTGGGTGGGGGCTAGGGATGGTCTACGGCCTTAAGCCCTTAGCGCGCGTCGGCTACTGGACCTCTCTGCGCGGGTTCAACTGGTCCACGAACCAGATGTCGAGGACGTCGGCGACGATCGCGACGACCGGGTCGTTCGCCTCCTCCAGCGGCTCGCCGTCGGTGCGGCCGATGACCACGTACATCAGGTAGTGCCCGTAGGTGTTGTAGCCCAGCTGGGTGTCGGCGCGGCCGAGCTCCTCGGCGCCGCCGTCGGTGCGCAGCACCGCGAACCCGCCGTCGAGGTCCCCGGCGATGGCCGCCCGCAGCTCCTCGGCCTCCGCTGCGGTGGACAGGTTCAGGACCCCCGCGGTCGCGGCGTACTCGCCCCCGGGGTCGACGATCGTCGCGCGCACGGCCTGCGTGCAGTCGGCATCCGCCAGCAGGTCGGCGAGTTCGTCGAGGGCGGCCTCGGCGCAGTCGGCCAGCTCCTCGGTCTGGAGGACCTCGTACGCCCCGGCGGCGCCGGCGGGCGTGATCGACTCGGTGCCGAACAGCTCCGCGACGGTGAGCGGCGCGGCGTCGGTCTCGCGGCTCGCGATCGGGTCGACGACCTCGGGCGCACCCGCGGATTCGTCCCCTGTGGACTCCTGTTGGGCGCCGTCGCTCGGCGCGGCCGGGTCCGGCTCGCCCTCGCGCAGGACGATGAACGCGCCCGCCGCGCAGGCGGCCGCGACCGCGAGCCCGCTGACGATCGCGAGCGCGACGAGCCACCACTTGGTGCGGCGCCGGGCGCGCTGGGCGGCGCGGCGCAGGGGACGGGACGCCTGGATGTGATCCAGGTGCGCCTCCATCTCCTCCTCGGGAGAACGGGTCGAGTCGAGCGCGAGCCGATCGCGCTCCTCCTGACTGAGCCGGACGGTCGGCGCGTTCATCTGCGCGCGCTCGTCGTACTCAGCCCAGTCGAATCCCGGTTCGTGCTGGTTCCGGTGCCCCGCCTGCTGCGGGACCCCGAACGGGGACGGGCCATGTGCCATGAGGGCAGCTTAGACCCGGATGCGGGCGAAACGGTGAATCGTTCCCCCTGGAGATGGACGGCCCGAGCGCCGTTCATCTCCACGGGTGACACGCCGCGGATGCCATGTGACATGTGATATTCCACCGCCCCGGAGCAGGGTTCGGGACGCACGCCTCTCTCCCGCCCGGTCCCGCCGCCCCCGCCCGGCGGGACGGGTGACAATGTTCGATGTGTCCGAGCAGCCTGAGCACTACTTCAGCGAGCAGCCCGCGGTCGACGACCGCGAGCGCACCATCGGGTTCGAACTCGACGGCGTCGAGTACGAGCTGACGACTTCGACCGGCGTCTTCTCCGGCGGCCGCCTCGACCCCGGGACGAGCGTGCTCCTGCACAAGGTCGTCCTGCCCGAGGCGCCCGGCGTCTTCCTCGACCTCGGCTGCGGCTACGGGCCGATCACCAAGGTCCTCGCCCAGCGCGAGGACGCCGAGGTGTGGGCCGTCGACGTCAACCGCCGCGCCCTCGACCTGACCCGCCGCAACACCGAGGGCGTCCCCGGCACGGTCCACGCCGCTGTCCCCGAGGAGGTCCCCGCGGACCTGCGCTTCGACGAGATCTGGTCGAACCCGCCGATCAAGGTCGGCAAGGACGCCCTCCACGAGCTGCTCGACACCTGGCTGCCGCGCCTCAAGGACGGCGGCGTCGCCTGGCTCGTGGTCTCCAAGCACCTCGGCGCCGACTCGCTCGCGCGCTGGCTCGCCGAGCGCGGCTGGGCCGTGGACAAGCACGCGAGCGCGAAGGGCTACCGGGTCCTGCGCGTCGACCGCGCCGCGGCCTAGCCGCCGGTCGTCCGCCTGCTCGGCCCCGGCTGCCCGAACCGGGCACCCGGAGGCGGGCGCCGTCGAGCGGCGGGCGGTCCTGCGAACGTCAAGAGGCGGTGGGGCGCAAAGCACCCCACCGCCTCGCCGTGCCGCCGGGCGCGATGCGCCCCGCGGCCCGGTCGTACCGCTACTGAATGCCTTCCTTCACGAGCCGCCACTGCTGGCACGTCAGGCCGTTGGCGGTGTACTGCTGCGCCACGGCGCCGTCCGCTGTAGAGCAGCCGTCGATCTCAAGGAGCTTGCCGCTGTTGGCGTTCGCGAACGTCCAGTAGCCGCCGCTGGTCGCGGCCGTCCACGACTGGGTCGCGTGGCCGGTCGAGGCCCACTGGGCCGCGTCGACGCCGTCGGCGGTCTGCGCCGAGGGGATCTCCAGGAGCTTCCCGCTGTTGCGGTTGGTGAACTTGACCGTGGCCCCGCCGGTGACGGTCCACCGCTGGGTCGCGTGGTTCGTGTCGCCCCACTGGCCCACGGCCGCGCCGTCGGTCGTCAGGGCGCTGACGACTTCGAGGTACTTGCCGCTGTTGCGGTTCTGCACCTGGAAGACCGGGTCGAGCGCGGTGCTGCGGTACAGGTGGATCACGTCGAGCTCGGCGAAGTTGGTCGCCTTGGTGAACCGGATCGTGTTGGCGCCGGCGTTGAGCGTCACCGACTTCTGGGCCCACCCGAACCGGCCCCAGTCCACAGTGGCCGGGTAGCTGATGGAGGAGGCGGTCCCGCCGTTGACGCTGACCGAATGGGTCGCGGCGGAGCCGTACCCGTTGTCGTAGCGGACGTTCATCGTGTAGGTCCCGGCGGCCGGGACGTTCACGGTGAACTCGACGTAGTCGCCGGTGTCGTTGATGTTGCCGATCTTCGAGCCGTTCGAGGCCTGCACGTGCGTGACCGTGGAGACGCTGTTCAGGGCGGCGTTCTCGGCCTCGTACTGCTGGGCGTCGAGCGGGATCGAGCCGACGCGGACGTCGTTCAGGTCGGTGGTCGTGTTCTCGACGTTCACGGCCTGGTAGAGGGTGCGGCCGTCGGCGCTGTAGTCGATGCCCTGCGCGAAACCGGAGAAGTTCCCGCCCTGGGAGTCGGTGGCGTCGTAGGTGACCGCCATCGGCAGGCGCTCCCACGGGCCCTCGCCGAGGTTGTAGTTGACGTAGAAGTTCTGGCCGCCGTCGATGTTGCCGCTCGCGTCGAGCGACCACTTCGATGCCACCACGACCATGCCCTGCGGGCCGCCCGACGGCACCCACGTCACGTACGGGGAGGAGCCGATGCCGCGGCCGTTCGCGAGCTGGATCGGGGTGCCGATGCTGGTGGTCGTGCCCCAGTTCAGGCCGTCGTCGGAGGTCTTGTAGTAGACCGGCGCGGTGTTGTTGGACTGGCTGGGGCGGTTGACGACCTCGAAGGTCGCGAGGTAGCGGCCGTTCGGCAGGGTGGTCACCGTGATCATCCCGGGCCGGTCGCTCTGGTTGGTCGGGGCCGAGACGTTCACCAGGGAGCCCCAGGTCTGGCCGCCGTCGGTGGAGCGGCGGTAGGAGACGGCCTGGAGGACGCCGTTCGCCTTCTGGCGCTCGTCGGAGAAGTACGCGACCAGGCCGCCGTTCGCGTCGATCGCCAGCGACGGCTCCCACACGGTGGTGGTCGTCGAGGACGGGGACGGGTCGTAGACGGCCGGGCCGCCGGAGTCGATCGTGGACAGATAGCTCCAGCTGGTGCCCTGGTTCGTGCTCTTGTAGACGACCAGGCGGCTGGTGGAGCGGTCCTCGGGCATGACCATGCCCGCCAGGAGGATCGTGCCCGCCGTCAGGTTCCCGGTGGTCTCGGTGACCTCGAACAGGAACGGCTGCGCGGTGCGGGTGAGCGCGGGGAAGGTGTCGCTGGGGTTGACGTCGGTGACGTGGGTCCAGCTCGCGCCGTCGTTGGTGCTGCGGTAGATCGGGTAGACCTGGTCGCCGTTCTGGAGGACGAGCTGGTCGTAGGTGACGATCTGGGTGCCGTTGGAGCTGCCGGAGTTCTTGAGCACGATGATCTTCGCGTAGGTGGTCCCGGCGGGGGTGCCGCCCTCGGGGTTGAACGAGCTGCCGGCCGCGGGCGAGTAGACGAGCGCGCCGTTGCCGGTGGTGACCGCCGCGGCTGGAGCGGGAGCCCACGCGATGGACGCGGCCATGGCGGCCGCGAGGGCGAGGACCGCCGCGAGGAGGAGCGCGCCCCCTCGCCGGAGGTCGAGGAGTTGAGCTTGTCGCATGAGGGACTCCCGTTCTTTACAACGTTGTAGTATGGGTGCGGGTCATCGTAAGACTTGAATGGGCTGGAGGTCAAGCCCCAGGTCACAGGTGTAAAACCGGACGCAAACGGGCCGCGGAGGGCAATGGCGACAGCCCGGCGGACCCGCGAAGCGACGTGTCCGCATGCCGACACACCGGTTGCGAAACCCGCTCGCGATGGCGTAGCGTGACGGCCGAACAACAAACCCGCGGGAGTCCGATGCATCGGGCTGAGAGGGGACTGGGTAGTCCCGACCGTCGAACCTGATCCAGGTCATGCTGGCGCAGGGAGAAGGAGCCTATGCGAGCCGTTCGCCTACCCCGTCTGCACGTCATCACCGACACGCGCATTGCGGTTGCGCCGACTCCTGCCTGTGGCCGGGAAGCGGGCGCCTCCGACACTTTCGAAGCGGTTGCGCGACAGCGCGATCCGCTGCCTGCGGTCGCGGCCGCGCTGGCCGCCGGGGCCCGCCTCGTCCAGGTCCGGCCCGAGGACCACTACACCGACCGGGCCGCCTTCGACCTCGCCGCCGCCGTCGCGGAGCTGTGCGACGGGTACGGGGCGGTGTGCCTGGTCAACGACCGCGTCCACATCGCCCAGGCCGTCGGGGCGGACGGGGTGCACCTCGGTGCCGAAGACCTTCCGCTCGACGCGGCGCGGCGGCTGCTGCCCACCGCGATCATCGGCGGCACGTGCCGCGACCCCGAATCGGCGCGCGCTGCGCGCCGGGCCGGGGCCACGTATCTCGGGGTCGGGCCCGTCTGGGGGACCACCACCAAGACCGGTCTGCCGCAACCGATCGGACTCGACGGCCTCGCCGCCGTCTGCGAGGCCGTCGATCTGCCGGTGATCGCCATCGGCGGCATCACCGCCGAACGCGCGGCCCGGTGCCGGGAGGCCGGGGCGCACGGCGTCGCGGTCGTCGGCGCGATCGCGGCCGCTGCCGATCCCGCCGCGGCCACTGCGGAACTCCTTGCGGCCGTGGGTGAGGAGCCCGGTCCGGACTCTCGGTCGGCTGCTGCGGGGGTGGACGAGCTGCGAACCGGACTCGGCCGCTTCTACGGCGCTGCGGGTCCGAACCGCGAGCCGAGAGTCAACCCAACGGACTCCAACGGAGGGCCGGGGCGAACGCCCGGCCTCCTGCGAGGGACGGGCGCGGCCTGATGCGCGCCGCCGCCGTCGTCGGCGCCGGCTCGATCGGGCTCGCCGTCGCGTGGCGGGCCGCCCAAGCGGGGAACGAAGTCGTCGTACACGACCCCGAACCCGGTTCGGGCGCCTCGCGCGTGGCCGCCGGCATGATCGCGCCCGTCACCGAATCCCATTACGGCGAAGCGGCTTTGACACCGTTCATGGCCGCCTCCGCCGACGCCTGGCCCGTCTTCGCCCGTGAACTCGAAGCCGCCTCCGGGCTGGCGGTCGGCTTCCGCGACGTGCCGACCGTGGTCGTCGGCGTCGAGGACGGCGACCGCGCGGAAGTCGAACGCCAGACCGCGCTGTACCGGCTCACCGCAAGGGAAGTCGAGACCCTGTCCGGCCGGGTCCTGCGCCGGGCCGAACCGCTGCTGAGCCACCGCGTCCGCGCCGGGGTCCTCGCGGCAGAGGACCGCGCAGTTGACCCGCGCGCCGTGCACGCGGCGCTGCTGGTCGCCGCCGAACGCGCGGGCGTGCGGTTCGAGACGAGTGAGGTCGAGGACCTTGCGGATGTCGACGCCGACCAGGTCGTCATCGCGGCCGGCTGCGGCTCGGCCCGGTTCGGACTCCCGGTGCGGCCAGTGCGCGGCGTCGTGCTGCGGCTCAGGGCCGCAAGGGAACAGGCGGTCCCGCGGACCACGGTGCGCGGCTACGTCAAAGGGCACTCGGTGTACATCGTCACGCGCGAGAACGGCGAGGTCGTGGTCGGCGCGACCAGCGACGAACGCGGCTTCGACCGCACCACCGGCACCGCCGGGGCCGTCCACGACCTGCTGCGGTGGGCGATCGAACTCGTGCCCGAGACCGCCGAGTACCACCTCGACGAAGTGAGCGTCGGCTTCCGGCCCGGCACTCCTGACAACCTGCCGATCATCGGCCGCATCGACCACCGGACGGTCGCCGCGACCGGCCACTACCGCAACGGCATCGCCCTCATCCCCGCCACGGCGACCGCGGTCGCCGCTCTGCTCGCCGGGGGCGACCCCGGCCCGATCGCGGCATTCGACCCGGCGAGGTTCGGGCCGGTCGACGGCGAGGGTTTCGAGGGCAGGGCGAAGCGCCGCGCTGCCCCGTTCGCAGGCACCCCCGAATCAATCGTGCCCGGCGGGTCCGACAGTTCCGACCGCTCCGATTCGGTGGGCAGCACGAGGCGTCAGGTGACGCCGTTTTCAGCCGCCCCGGACACAAGGGTGCCCGGCGGGTCCGACATTTCCGAGCCCGGCGAGTCCGGCGGCCCCGACGGTTCTGAAATCGAGGAGGAAACGTGAAGATCCAGCTCAACGGCCAACCGCGGGAAGGGATCACGACCGTCCTCGACGCCATCGCCGCCGTCACCGAGGCGCGGCGAGGGATCGCCGCGGCCGTCAACGGCGAGGTCGTGCCGCGGTCCGAATGGGACCGGCCGCTCGCCGACGGCGACGCCGTCGAAGTCCTCACCGCCACGCAAGGAGGCTGACCATGGAACCGCACCTCACCGCCGACGCCGCGCTCACCATCGCCGACCGGACCTTCGGGTCCCGCCTCATCCTCGGCACCGGCGGTGCCGCCAACCACGCCCAGCTCGCCGAGGCGATCAAGGCGTCGGGGACCGAACTGGTCACCGTCGCGCTCCGACGCGTCGACCCGGGCGCATCTGGGTCCATTCTGGACGTCATCGAGCAGTGCGGCGTCGGCGTCCTCCCCAACACCGCCGGGTGCTTCACCGCCGAGCAGGCCGTGCGCACCGCCCGGCTCGCCCGCGAGGCGTTCGACACCGACTGGATCAAACTCGAAGTCATCGGCGACGAGGACACCCTCCTTCCCGACCCCGTCGAACTCCTCGACGCCGCCGAGACCCTGGTGCGCGACGGCTTCACGGTCCTGCCGTACACCAGCGACGACCCCGTCCTGGCCCGCCGCCTCGAAGACGCCGGCTGCGCCGCGGTGATGCCGCTCGCCGCGCCGATCGGCACCGGCCTCGGCGTGCGCAACCCGCACAACCTGGCGCTCATCTGCGAACACGCGAACGTCCCCGTCATCTGCGACGCCGGGATCGGCACCGCCTCCGACGCCGCGCTGGCGATGGAACTCGGGTGCTCCGCGGTCCTGCTCGCGACCGCCGTCACGCGCGCCGCCGACCCGGCCCTCATGGCCGCCGCGATGCGCGACGCCGTGAGCGCGGGCCGCGCCGCCCGGCTCGCCGGGCGCATTCCCAAGCGGCACTTGGCGAAAGCATCGTCAGCGTTCGAAGGGATGGCCGAACTGTGAACCGTATCCACCCCCAGCCGCCGATCGCACTGACGATCGCCGGCTCCGACTCCGGCGGCGGCGCAGGGATCCAGGCCGACCTGCACACCTTCGCCGCGCACGGGGTCCACGGCACCAGCGTGCTCACCGCGATCACCGCGCAGAACACGCGCGGCGTGACCGCCGCCGAGCCGGTCGCGGCCGATCTGGTGCGCGCGCAGCTCGACGCGGTGCTGGCCGACTTCCCCGTCGCGGCAGTGAAGACCGGGATGCTCGGCGGGGCCGAACTACTGGAACTCGTGGCCGAATACGGCCAGGCCGACCGGCTGCCGAACCTCGTGGTCGACCCGGTCATGGTCACCACGACCGGCGACTCGCTGTACGCGGGCGACCCGGCCGCGTACCTGGGCGGGCTCGGGCCGCTCGCGACCGTCCTGACGCCGAACCTGATCGAGGCCCGGCAGCTGCTCGGCCGCGAGATCGACTCGGTCGAGGAGATGCGCGAGGCCGCCCGCGCGCTGGCGACTTATGGACCGCGGGCGGTCCTGGTCAAAGGCGGACACCTCGATCGCGACGGTGACTCTGCGGTCGATGTGCTGTGGTGCGACGGCCAGATGCTCGACCTCGCCGCCCCGCGGGTTCCCACCCGCAACGACCACGGCACCGGCTGCACCCTCGCCTCGGCCATCGCCGCCCGGCTGGCGCTCGGACACCCGCTGCCGCAGGCGGTCGCGGGAGCGAAGGTCTACGTCACTGAAGCTTTGAAGGCCGCCGCCGACTGGCGCCTCGGCACCGGCCGCGGACCCCTCCACCACCATCACGGCCGCAAGAGCGCGGCCATATGAATCGCGGGCATCGCAAACACCGCCGCAATCGGGAGTTGCGGGCCCCCGGTTCCAACCCTGCGGCATGGGTACGACAGTTCGCGCCGCCCCTGCGCGATCGATTGATCGAGATCACTGAGGAGACAGCATGAACGGCAGAAGCAAGGTCTATGTCGAGGGATCGCGGGCGGATGTCCGGGTTCCGTTCGTTGAGGTCGCGTTGAGCGGCGGGGAGCCTGCGGTGCGGTTGTACGACACTTCCGGGCCCGGGTCGGAGCCCGAGGTCGGGTTGCCGCAGTTGCGGGCGCATTGGATCGCCGAGCGCGAAGGTGAGGTCGACACGATCGAGCACAGCGGGACCGTGCTTCCGTGCCGTACCCAGTTGCACTACGCCAAGCAGGGCGTCGTGACGGCCGAGATGGAGTTCGTTGCCGTTCGCGAAGGGCTCGCGCCCGAGTTCGTTCGCTCCGAGATCGCCGCCGGGCGGGCCATCCTGCCCGCGAACGTCAACCACCCCGAGACCGAACCGATGATCATCGGGAAGAACTTCCTCACCAAGATCAACGCGAACATCGGCACCTCCGCCGTCTCCGACTCCATCGCCGCCGAGGTCGAGAAGCTCACCTGGGCCGTCAAGTGGGGCGCCGACACCGTGATGGACCTCTCCACCGGCAAGCACATCCACGAGACCCGCGAGCACATCATGCGGAACTCCCCGGTCCCCATCGGCACCGTCCCGCTCTACCAGGCCCTGGAGAAGGTCAACGGCGACCCGGTCAAGCTCACCTGGGAGGTCTACCGCGACACCATCATCGAGCAGGCCGAGCAGGGCGTCGACTACATGACCGTCCACGCCGGGGTCCTCCTGCGGTACGTCCCCCTCGCCGCCGACCGCGTCACCGGGATCGTCTCGCGCGGCGGGTCGATCATGGCCGCGTGGTGCCTCGCACACCACCAGGAGAACTTCCTGTACACGCACTTCCGCGAGCTGTGCGAGATCTTCGCGGAGTACGACATCGCCTTCTCCCTCGGCGACGGCCTGCGCCCCGGCTCCATCGCCGACGCCAACGACGAGGCCCAGTTCGCCGAGCTGCGCACCCTCGGCGAGCTCACCCACATCGCGTGGGAGTACGACGTCCAGGTCATGGTCGAAGGCCCCGGGCACGTCCCCATGCACAAGATCAAGGAGAACGTCGACCTCCAGCAGGAGATCTGCGGCGAGGCCCCCTTCTACACGCTCGGCCCGCTCACCACCGACGTCGCGCCCGCGTACGACCACATCACCTCCGCGATCGGCGCCGCCATGATCGGCTGGTTCGGCACCGCGATGCTCTGCTACGTCACCCCGAAGGAGCACCTCGGGCTCCCCAACCGCGACGACGTCAAGGAGGGCGTCATCGCCTACAAGATCGCCGCCCACGCCGCCGACCTCGCCAAAGACCACCCGCAGGCCCAGGCCTGGGACGACGCCCTGTCCAAGGCCCGCTTCGAGTTCCGCTGGCAGGACCAGTTCAACCTCGCGCTCGACCCCGACCGGGCCCGCGAGTACCACGACGAGACCCTCCCGGCCGAGCCCGCGAAGACCGCGCACTTCTGCTCCATGTGCGGGCCGAAGTTCTGTTCGATGAAGATCAGCCAGGAGTTGAAGGAGTACGCGGCGAAGGGGATGGCCGGCAAGAGCGAAGAGTTCGCCGCGTCCGGGGGCCGCGTGTACCTCCCCGTGGTCGACGCCGCCGAATCGTAGATCCTATAGGATCTGTGATTCCGGGTCGCGTGAGAGCTGTATCCGAGGTCACGGCGGCCGCCGTCAGGGCGGCCGCCACCACCGCGTAGACTTGGCAGCTGTTGTTCGAGTGCCTCCGCACCGGGCCGTGCACACGGCCCGCAAGCTCCACCGCGGCGGCTCTGTCCAACGAATCCCGGACGGCCGCGATGCGGCCGGCGCGCGCCGCACGCGGCCGCGGGGATTCAGGCGGTCCCGCCCTCATCTGCGGGATTCGTTCCACACCGACAACGAAAGCTAGGTAACACTGTGCCGACGTACACTCCCAAAGCGGGTGACCTCGACCCGCAGTGGCTCGTGATCGACGCGACCGACGTGGTGTTGGGTCGTCTCGCGACGCACGCAGCCGAACTGCTCCGCGGCAAGCACAAGCCCACGTTCACGCCGAACGCCGACACCGGCGACTACGTCATCGTGGTCAACGCCGACAAGGTCGTGCTGACCCGCAACAAGCTCCAGACCAAGAAGGCCTACCGCCACTCCGGCTTCCCGGGCGGTCTCAAGGAGAAGTCCTACGCCGAGCTGATGGAGAAGGCCCCGCACAAGGTGGTCGAGAAGGCCGTCCTCGGCATGCTGCCCAAGACCAAGCTCGGTCGCAGCGTGTACAAGAAGCTGAAGGTCTACGCGGGCCCCGGACACCCGCACGCCGCCCAGCAGCCGAAGCCGTACGAGATCACCAAGGTCGCGCAGTAGGCGCGGGCAGGAGCAGACACATGAGTGACGAGATCCAGGCCACCGAGGCCGTCGAGACCGAGGCCCCCGAGGCCCCCGCCGCCGAGACCGTCGAGGTCGCCGAGGTCGAAGAGACCCCCGTCGCCGTCGAGGTGCCGGTGGAGGTCCCCGCCGACGTCGCCGCCGCGCCGTCCGTGCCCAGCATCCCCGCCATCCCGGCGGACCGCCCGATCCAGACCGTGGGCCGCCGCAAGCGCGCCATCGCCCGCGTCCGCCTGGTCGCCGGCACCGGCAAGTACGTCGTCAACGGCAAGAGCCTTGAGGACTACTTCCCGTCCAAGGTCCACCAGCAGACCGTCGCGGAGCCCTTCGTGACCGTCGAGGCCGGCGACAACTTCGACGTCCTGGTCAACATCCACGGCGGCGGCGCCACCGGCCAGGCCGGCGCGCTCCGCCTCGGCATCGCCCGCGCCCTCGTGGAGATCGACCCGAACACCCGCCCGGCCCTCAAGGCCGCCGGCTTCCTGACCCGCGACGCCCGCGAGAAGGAATCGAAGAAGTACGGCCTCAAGAAGGCCCGCAAGGCGCCGCAGTACTCGAAGCGCTAGCACGCCTTCCCTCTTTCCAGGGGGACGCGCTAGTCTGCACAAGCGACGGGGCTGCCGAGGAGGACATCCTCGGCGGCCCCTTTTTCCATGCCACCCGGCAGGCCGACCGGCACTGCCGCCGACCGATCGGTCCGGTCCCGGCCCGCAGTCCGCACGACCAGGGGCGCGAGCGCCGCACCGGCACCGCCAAGATGGGAAGCCACACCGTGTCACGACTGTTCGGCACCGACGGCGTACGGGGGCGGGCGAACGCCGACCTCACGCCCGAACTGGCACTGCGCCTCAACATCGCCGCCGCCCGCGTCCTCGGCGCCGCCGGCAGGCGCACCGTCGCCGTGATCGGACGCGACCCCCGCGCCTCCGGCGAGATGCTCGCCGCCGCCAGCGCCGCGGGCCTCGCCGCCGCCGGCGTCAAGGTCATCGACCTCGGCATCCTTCCCACTCCCGCGGTCGCGCACCTGACGGCCCTGACCGGCGCCGACTTCGGCGTCATGGTCTCCGCCTCGCACAACCCCATGCCCGACAACGGCATCAAGTTCTTCGCCGCCGGCGGCCGCAAGCTCCCCGACGACGTCGAGGACGCCATCGAAGCGGCCCTCGACGACCCCGCGCCGCTCCCGCAGGGCGAGGGCGTCGGCCGCATCGTCCGCTCCGTCGACCCCGTCGACTCCTACATCGAGCACCTCGTGGCCGTCTGCCCGAACCCGCTCGACGGGATCAAGGTCGTCGTCGACCCGGCGAACGGGGCCGCCACCGGCGCCGCCCCCGAGGCCCTGCGCCGCGCCGGCGCCGAGGTGGTCACCATCAACGACCAGCCCGACGGCCTCAACATCAACGAGAACTGCGGCTCCACCCACATGGAGGGCCTGCGCGCGGCCGTCCTGGAGCACGGCGCCGACGCCGGCATCGCCCTCGACGGCGACGCCGACCGCTGCCTCGCCGTCGACGCCGAAGGGAACATGGTCGACGGGGACGCCATCATGGCGATCCTCGCGCTCGCCATGCGCGAGGCCGGGACCCTCACCGGCGGGGTCCTCGTGACCACCGTCATGAGCAACCTCGGCCTCCACCAGGCCATGGGCGCGGCCGGGATCGAACTGGAGACCACCAAGGTCGGCGACCGGTACGTCCTGGAGCGCCTCGCCGAAGGCGGGTACTCCCTCGGCGGCGAGCAGTCCGGGCACATCATCCTGTCCGAGCACGCCACGACCGGCGACGGCTCCCTGACCGCGATCATGCTGCTCGCGCGCATGGCCGCCACCGGCCGCAGCCTCAAGGACCTCGCGTCGGTGTTCACCCCCGCGCCGCAGGTCCTGCTGAACGTGCGCGTCGCCGACAAGTCCGTCATCGACCACGAGGACGTCAAGAACGCCGTGGCCCTGTGGCAGGCCAAGCTCGGCGCCGACGGCCGGGTCCTGCTGCGGCCCTCCGGCACCGAGCCGCTGGTGCGCGTCATGGTCGAGGCCTCCGAGGAGCCCGTGGCGCAGTCGGTCGCCGCCGAGCTCGCCGCCGTCGTGGAGCATGCCCATTCCTGACGATTGACCTCCGTCTCTGCACGCGGGAGGGTGCCATTGGGGTGCCCTCCCGCTGGCATAGATGGACTAGGCTCACGGATTATGGACAACCCAATCGTCTGGATCCTGATCCTCGTTCTGCTCATCGGCCTGATCGTGCTGTTCGCCGTCATCGGCGGCCGCAACAAGCTCGTTCGGTTGCGGAACATCGCCCAGGAGTCGTGGGCGCAGATCGACGTCGAGCTTCAGCGCCGCTACGACCTGCTCGACAACCTGATGTACGTCGTGCAGCAGGCGGCCGGCGCCGAGAACGCGACCCTCCGCCAGGTGGCCGAGGCCCGCGCGATGGCGATGCAGGCCCGTCAGGACCCGAACGCCGGCCATGCCGCCCAGGGCGCGGTCGAGGGCCAGCTCGGGAACGCGATCCGCGGCGTCATCCACATGCAGGAGGCGTACCCGGCGCTCCAGACCAACCAGAACTTCCTCCAGCTCCAGACGGAGATGGCCGAGACGGAGAACCGGATCGCGGCCCCGCGCCGGTTCTACAACGCGAACGTGCGCGAGTACAACACCGCGCTCCAGGTGTTCCCCGGCTCGGTCTCCGCGAAGATGGGCGGCTTCAAGCCCGAGGAGTACTTCGAGCTGGACACCCCCGAGGCCCGCACGGCCCCGAAGCTGCGCGACATGGGCCAGCCCGCTTTCATGCAGCAGCCCCAGCAGCAGCAGCTGCCCCCGCAGCCCGCGCCCGGCCAGCTCCCCGGCTACGGCCAGCCGCAGCAGCCCGGCTACGGCGCCCCGCAGCCCGGGTACCAGCAGCAGCCGGCGCCTCAGCCGGGCTACGGCCAGCAGCCTCCGGGATACGGCCAGCCCCAGCAGCCCGGTTACGGCCAGCCGCCGCAGCAGCCCGGCTACGGCGCCCCCCAGCCCGGCTACCCGCAGCAGCCCCAGCAGCCGCAGCAGCCCGGGTACGGCCAGCAGCCCTACGGCCGGTAGCCCCGAACCGATCCCCCTGCCCCGGCGGCGCTCGCGAGTCGAGCGGGTCCGCCACGTGTAAGAAGGAATGCACCCCGTGGACAGCACCAACTGGCTCGTGTACGTCGGCTGCGGCCTGATCGTCCTGGCCGTCGCCTACTTCGGCTGGCGCGCCCGCCAGAAGAAGATCGCGATGTTCCGGGCCTGGGCGGCCCAGTACGGCTTCCACTACGAGCCGTCCGACAACTCGGTGACCGGCCTGTCGACCGAGGAGCCGTTCAACCTCGGGCACTCCCGCAAGGGCATCGACGTGTTCCGCGGGATGTACAAGGGCTCGCACATCGTGTTCTTCCAGTACCAGTACACGACCGGCTCGGGCAAGGAGTCGCAGACGCACACCAACCAGGTCGTCGCGATCGGCCTGCCCACGACCCGGCCGCTGCTGGACATCAGCCAGGAGAACTTCCTGACCAAGCGGTTCGCCAAGGACATCGACTTCGAGAACCAGCAGTTCAACGACACGTTCCGGATCAAGTCGCCGAACCGCCGCTTCGCCTACGACGTCATCCACGCCCGCACTATGGAGTGGATGCTCGCCGACCAGCGCGCCCGCTCGTACGTGTGGCGCTTCGAGGGTCCGTGGCTGATGACCTTCCGCTCCGGGGGGCTCAAGCTGGAGGAGGTCTTCTTCTACGCGGACTTCCTCATCGACATCTACGGCCAGGTGCCCCGGCACGTCTGGTCGAATAACTAGCGAGAGCACGGGGCCGCGCCGGAGGGCGCGGCCCCGCCGCATTCCAGGGAGGAGGCCGGTGGAACCGCTCACCGCCATCGTGCTCGGCGCCATGCTGGTCTCCGGCTCCGGCTACCTCGTCTACTACGTCCGCCGGAAGTCGAGCGAGCAGCGGCGGGCCCAGGCGTACGCGCACTGGGCGGCCCAGTGCGGCTTCCAGTACCGGGCGGAGGACCCGGCCGTGGGGGCGCCTTCGGCCTTCGACCCGTTCGTGGTGCCGCTCGGCTCGTTCAACGAGTGGAAGGGGTGCCACGTCTTCTCCGGAGGGCACCGCGGGCACCGGTTCCTCGCCTACGAGTGCACGCGGCCGCAGGACACGGAGCTGAGGGAACCCGAGTTGTACCAGGTGGTCATGGTGCAGCTCCCGGCGCTCCGGCCGCTGCTGGACATCGGTCCGGAGGCGCGCGACTCGGGCGACATGGACTTCGAGTCCCAGGCGTTCAACAACGCGTTTCGCGTGCTCTCGCCGAGCCCGCGCTTCGCGCACGACGTGATCGACCCGCGGATGATGGAGTGGATGCTCGCCAGCCCGTTCGCGCGCGGGACCCGGCTGCGGTTCGAGGGCGCGTGGCTGATGACGTTCCGGTCCGGGCCTCTCGCGGCGGGCGAGATCCTGCCGTATGTCGGCCACCTCGCCGATGTCCTCGACCGCGTACCCAGGCACGTCTGGTCGGAGAAGTAGCGATATCCTTGTTCCGGCCGCTTCGCGCGGCCATTGGCCCGTGGTGTAATCGGCAACACTACTGATTTTGGTTCAGTCGTTTCAGGTTCGAGTCCTGGCGGGCCAGCCATTTTCCTTCAGCGCATGCGGTCGATGACCGTTGCGAAGCCTGTTTCCGCTGCTCCGATGAGGGCGCCTTCGTCGCCGAGGACGGGTGTGCGCAGGCGGAGGCGGGAGCGCAGGTGGGGGAGGGTCGTCTCGGCGAGGGCCGAGCGGACCGGGGCGGCGGTGGCGAGGTAGAGCTCGCGGAGCCAGCCGCCGAAGAGGATCTCGTCGGGGCCGGTGGCGGTGACGACCGCGCCGAGGGCGCGGCCGAGGTCTTCGCCGGAGCGGCGGAGGCCGTCGCGGGCGGCGGCGTCGCCCATGCCCGCGGCGAGGGTGGCGTGCTCGATGTCCTCGGCGTAGCCGAAGACCTCCATCTCCGCTTCCAGGCACCCGCGCAGCCCGCACGCGCATTCGCGTCCGCCGGGCTCGACCACGATGTGGCCCAACTGGATCGACCCGCCCCGCTGGGCGCGGCCGTCGACGACGAGGCCGGCGGTGAGGCCGCGGCCGCCGTGCAAGTACAGGAGTTTCGTGGACTCGTGGGCGTCGCCGCGGGACCATTCGCCGACGGCGGCGGCGGTCGCGGTGTCGACGACCTGCCAGGCGCGGCCGGTGGCGGCGGCGAGGTCGGCGGCGAGGTCGCGGCCGGTCCAGCCGAGCTCGGTCGAGTGGGCGACCGATCCGGCGTCGACCAGGCCGGGCACCGCCGCGACCGCCTCCAGGGCGTCGCGGGCGGTCCCGCCGGTGACCGTTTCGATGGCGTCGACGGGGTCGGCGCCGTCGAGTTCGGTCTCGGCGCGCTCCAGGACCTCGCCGCCGAGGCCGACGAGCGCGAACCGCACCCGGTCGACGCGGACCTCGACGGCGGTGACCGTGGCGGCCTTGGGGACGCACTCGGCGAGGGTCGAGGGCCGGCCGGCCGAGCCGGTCGACCGCCCCGTCGTCTCCTGGACGTACCCCGACTCGGCGAGGTCCGCCGCGAGCGCGCCGATCGTCGACCGGTTGAGCCCCAGGGCCTCGGTGAGTTCGGCGCGGGTCTGGGGACCGTGCCGGTGGAGCTGCTCGACGAGCGCCGCGCGATTGCGCCTCCGCAGCTCCTCTGTCCCGGTCCGGGCCACCGGTCAGTGCCTGCCGAAGAGCTTGCCCCGGCCCCGGGACATGGCGTCGACGCCCGCCGCGAGGAGCAGGACCGCACCGGTGACGCCGAACCGCACGCCGGCGCTGAGGCCCATGAGCCCCATGCCGTTGTTGATGATCGCCACCACCGCTCCTCCCAGGAGGGCAGCCCGCACCGTGCCCTTGCCTCCGAAGAGGCTAGCACCGCCGATCACCGCCGCCCCCACGGAAAGCAGCAGCACATTGGACCCTCCCGTGTTGGGGTCCACCGAGGCCGCGCGGGACGCGGCGACCACGCCGCCGACCGCGGCCATGCCCGAGCAGATGACGAACGCCGCGATGCGGACCCGGTCGACGTTGACGCCGGCGCGCACGGCGGCCTCGGGGTTGCCGCCGACCGCGTACAGGTGGCGCCCGAACCGAGTGCGGTGCAGGACGAACGTCCACACCGCGAACAGGCCGCCGATGATCGCCACGACCACGGGCACGCCGGTGAGCGAGATGATCTGCGGGTTCGCCGAGCGCTCCAGGTTGAGCAGGAACACGCCCGCGGCCAGCAGCGCCCCGAGCGCGCCGATGCGCGCGAGCACGACCGCGATCGGCTCGTGGACGAGCGAGCGCGCGACCCGGCGGCGCCAGCGCTGGACCTGGATCGCGCCGAACGCGGCGATGGTGAGCGCGCACAGCACCCAGCCCTGCCAGCGTTCGAGGTTCCCGCCGGCGATGGTCTTGACGGTCTCGTCGTTGATGGAGATGTTGCTGCCCTCGTCGAGGATCATCAGGACGATCCCCTGGAAGGCCAGGAACGCCGCGAGCGTGACCACGAACGACGGGATGCCGAGCTTGACGACGAGCGTCCCGAGCACGAGCCCGATGACGACGCCGGTGGCGAGGGCCGCGCCGATCGCGAGCGACCAGTGCAGGCCCCAGTCGGTGAGGATCACGGCCATCACGGAGGCGCACACGCCGGACGCGAACCCGGCGGAGAGGTCGATCTCGCCGAGGATGAGGACGAACACGAGGCCCATCGCGATGCACGCGACGGCCGCGCCCTGCCCGAAGAGGTTCGCGAGGTTCCCCACCGACAGGAACACGGGCTTGCTCAGGCCGAAGAACACGCACAGGGCGATGATCCCGGCGACGGCCGGGAGGGCCCCGACCTCGCCGGAGCGGACCTCGGCCCAGTAGTTCTTCGCGTGGTCGAGGACGGCGCGGGTCGCGCCGGGCCCGGCCGGGGCCGCGGGAGGGGTTTCGGCGTCTTGTGGCAGCACAGGTGTGGTCACGGCCGGACTCCGTTCTGGTCGGTGAGGCCCAGCTGGCCGGAGCGGCCGCTGGTGATCAGCTCGACGACCTGCGACTGGGTCGTGTCGGCCGCGTCGAGGACGGCGGCCATGCGGCCCAGGTAGAGCGCGGCGATCCGGTCGGCCACGGCGAAGACGTCGTTGAGGTTGTGGGAGATGTAGAGGACGGCCAGGCCCTGGTCGGCGAGGCGCCGGATGAGTTCGAGGACCTGGCGGGTCTGGGCCACGCCGAGCGCGGCGGTGGGCTCGTCGAGGATGACGAGCCGGGAGTTCCACAGGACCGCCTTGGCGATGGCGACGGTCTGGCGCTGCCCGCCCGAGAGGCTCGCGACGGGCTGGCGGAGGTTGCGGATGGTGCGCACTGCGAGCGAGGAGAGGGTCTCGGCGGCGAGCTGCTCCATGGCGTCGTCGTCGAGGAGGATCCCGCGGCGCTTCTCGCGGCCGAGGAACAGGTTCTCGACGACGTCGAGGTTGTCGCACAGGGCGAGGTCCTGGTAGACGACCTCGATCCCGAGGCCGGCGGCGTCGCGCGGGCTGGAGATGGCGCGGACCTCGCCGTCGACGCGGACCTCGCCGCCGTCGACGGAGTGGATGCCGGCCACGCATTTGACCAGAGTGGACTTCCCTGCGCCGTTGTCGCCGACCAGGGCGCAGACCTCTCCGGCGTCGATCGCGAGATCGACGTCGGAGAGGACCTCCACCGGTCCGAAGCGCTTCGAGATGCCGGTGAGTTCGAGCAGCACCGTGTTCTTACCCCTAACCGATCCCGTGCTCGTCGCACAGGGCCGCGTAGTCGGCGGCGCACAGCTCCGCCGGGTCTGCGAAGCCGTCGTCGACGACGACCTGGATGTTGTCGATGGTGATGGCGACCGGCTCCAGGAGGACCGAGGGGACCTCGGCGGAGCTGATCGGGTCGACCACGCTCGCGTCGGTCTCGGGCGTCTCGCCGTTGGCGAGCGCGACCGCGAGTTCGGCGGCGGCGTCGGCCTCCTGCTTGATCGCCTTGTAGACGGTCATGCACTGGTCGCCGGAGAGGATGTTCTGGAGGCCCTGGATGGTCGCGTCCTGGCCGGTGACCGGGACGGTGCCGTTCAGGTTGTTGCGCTGGAGGACGGTGATCACGGCGTGGGCGAGGCCGTCGTTGGCGGCCAGGACCCCGTCGATCTCGGCGCCGGTGTCGGTGAGCATCTGCTCGAAGAGCGTGCCGCCCTGGGCGTTGTCCCAGTCCGGGACCCACTCGTCGGGGCCCTTCTCGAAGGTGCCGTCGGCGTACAGCGGGTCGAGGACGGAGTCGTAGCCGTTCTTGAACAGGGTCGCGTTGTTGTCGGTCGGCGAGCCGTTGAGCTCGGCGATGAGCGGGGTGGCGGTCGCGCCTTCGAGGCACGAGACGAGGCCCTGGCCCTGGAGGACGCCGACCTGCTCGTTGTCGAAGCTGACGTAGTAGTCGGCGCCGCCGTCCTCGGTGAGGCGGTCGTAGTCGATGGTGGCCACGCCCTGGGACTTGGCCTTCTCGATGACGGTCTTGCCGGTGCCGGAGTCGAGGTTGACCGTGACCAGGACGTCGACGCCGTTGGTCAGCATCTGGTCGGCGATGGTCTGGAAGTCCTCGCGGCTGCCCTGGGCGTTCTGGATGTCGTAGTCGACCCCGGCGGCCTCGAAGGCCTCTTCGAGGTACTTGCGGTCGGCGGTCTCCCACCGGTCGGAGGAGGCCGAGTCGGGGAGGATGACGCCGATGAGGGGGGTGTCCTCGCCCCCGCCCGAGTCGTCGCCGGAGCCGCAGGCGGTGAGGGTGAGGGCCAGTGCCGCCGCGCCCAGCGCGGCCGTGAGTCGGAGCGGGCTGCTGATGGAGTGCATGAGAGGTACCTCCAAGGTTTGTTGTTGACTGCAACATATGATGACCGACACAGTTCGCACAAGATGCGGAGGGATGGAGAACATGTTCCTTACGTAACGATTCGGTAATGGGACCGGCACGCACCGGTCCGGCGGCCCGGGCCGTTCACGTCGCCGCCACCGACTACCATGGCCCATCATGAGCAGTGAGCGTTCTGCGATCATCCTGGCCGCCGGCCTGGGCACCCGCATGAAGTCCGCCCGTCCCAAAGTCCTCCACGAGCTGCTCGGCCGCTCGCTGCTGGGCCACGTCCTCCGGGCGGTGAAGGCCGTCGGGCCCGAGCGCCAGATCGTCGTCGTCGGCGCCGCCGCCGACCAGGTCCGCGAGCACCTCGCCGAGCACGCCCCCGAGTCGACCACCGTCTTCCAGGACAAGCAGCTGGGCACCGGCCACGCCGTGCGCATCGCCATGGAGGCCAACCCGGACCTGACCGGGACCGTCATCGTCGCCTGCGGCGACGCCCCGCTCCTGCGGCCCGACACGCTCGCCGAGCTCGTCGAGGTCCACGAGAAGGCCCGCAACGGCGCCACCGTCCTCACCGCCGAGGTCGACGACCCCACCGGCTTCGGGCGCATCGTCCGCGACAACGAGGGCAACGTCCTGCGCAACGTCGAGCACCGCGACGCCGACCTGGGCGAGCTCGCCATCCGCGAGATCAACTCCGGCACCTACGCGTTCGACGCCGACGTGCTCCGCGAGCAGCTCGCGCGCCTCGACACCGCGAACGACCAGGGCGAGGAGTACCTCACCGACGTCCTCGAACTCGCCCGCGAGGCAGGGCACGCCGTCGGCGCCGTCGTCGTCGACGACCCCACCGAGGTCCTCGGCTGCAACGACCGCGCCCAGCTCGCCGCGCTGCGCCGCATCCTCCAGGGCCGCATCAACACCGAGCTGATGAAGTCCGGCGTGACCATGGAGGACCCCGAGACGGTGTGGATCGATGCCACCGTCAAGGTCGCCCCCGACGTGCTCCTGCACCCGGGCGTCCAGCTCAAGGGCGCCACCGCCGTCGACTCCGGCGCCGAGATCGGCCCCGACACGACGCTCACCGACACCATCGTCGGCGCCGGCGCCGAGGTCGTGCGCTCGCACGCCCTCCAGGCCCACATCGGCGAAGGCGCCCACGTCGGCCCCTTCGCGCACCTGCGCCCGGCCTCCAAGCTCGCCGAGAAGGCCAAGGTCGGCGCGTTCGTGGAGACCAAGAACGCCGAGATCGGCCGCGGCGCCAAGGCCAACCACCTCGCCTACCTCGGCGACGCCACGGTCGGCGCCGACGCGAACATCGGCTGCGGCGTCATCACCGCGAACTACGACGGGGTCCACAAGCACCGCACCGAGATCGGCGAAGGCGCGTTCGTCGGCTGCGACACCGTCCTGGTCGCGCCCGTGTCGGTCGGCGACGGCGCGTACGTCGCCGCCGGGTCCACGATCGTCAAGGACGTCGAGCCCGGCGACCTCGCCGTCGCCCGCGCCCGCCAGGCCGCGCTCACCGACTGGGTCGCCAAGAAGCGCCCCGGCACCGTCTCCGACAAAGCAGCAAGGCGAGCGAAAGGTGAGGCGGGAGTGTCCGAAGCGTGACGCGACACTAAACGCCCCGGTCGGCTGCCGCCGACCGGGCCGGTCGGGGACACTGGAACCGTCGAGGTTCAGGTGAGACGACCTATGGGGGAGCCCACGTCATGGCGAGCATGTCCGCTGTCAACTCCAAGATGCTCATGCTGTTCTCCGGGCGCGCGTACCCGGAGCTGGCCGAGGAGATCGGCAAGCACCTGGGGGTCGCGCCGACCCCGATGAGCGCCTACTCCTTCGCCAACGGCGAGCTGTTCGTCCGGTACCAGGAGTCCGTGCGCGGCTGCGACGCCTTCGTCGTCCAGTCCATGCCCGCGCCGATCAACGAGTGGGTCATGGAGACCCTCATCATGATCGACGCGCTCAAGCGCGGCTCCGCCAAGCGCATCACCATCGTGCTCCCGTTCTACCCGTACGCCCGCCAGGACAAGAAGCACCGCGGCCGCGAGCCCATCTCGGCCCGCCTGGTCGCCGACCTGTTCAAGACCGCCGGCGCCGACCGCATCCTCACCGTCGACCTGCACACCGCGCAGATCCAGGGCTTCTTCGACGGCCCCGTCGACCACCTCTTCGCCATGGGCACGCTCGCGCGCTACGTCGAGGAGAAGTACGCCGACCGCCAGATGGCCATCGTCTCGCCCGACACCGGGCGCGTGCGCCTCGCCGAGCGCTGGTCCGACCGCCTCGGCGGCTGCCCGATCGCGTTCGTGCACAAGACCCGCGACCCGCTCAAGCCCAACCAGGTCGTCGCGCACAAGGTCGTCGGCGACGTCGAGGGCCGCACCTGCCTGCTCATCGACGACATGATCGACACCGCCGGCACCATCTGCTCCGCGGCCGAGATGCTCGCCAAGTCCGGCGTCGAGGACATCGTCATCGCCTCCACGCACGCGATCATGTCCGGCCCCGCCGTCGAGCGCCTCGCCGCCGCCCCCGTCTCCGAGGTCATCGTGACCAACACGCTCCCGCTCCCCAAGGAAGCGCAGGACCTCGACAAGATCACCACCCTCTCCATCGCCCCGCTCGTCGCCAAGGCCATCTGGGAGGTCTTCAACGACGGCTCCGTCACCACCCTGTTCGGCGGCCTCTCCTAATTGACGTCCTCCTCCGCGCTCGCGCGGAGGATTCCTACTCGCCCTGTCGGGTCCGCAGAAGTTGGCGCTTCGCGGACCCGGCTGGTGCCTGGAGGTCTCCGCGCCCTGGAACGGCCCGCCCGGCCGCCGCGATTGCCTGATGTTCTATGTTGCGTGCGGAGTTCACATCGGCATGCTCGCTGAATCCGCAGGCGGTGCATACGAATCGCGCTTGGCTCTTGCGCGATGCCGTATCCACCTTCCCGCAGTCCGGTGCCGAGCAAGTCCGTGAGGTGTCCGCCGCGACTACAAGGATGACCTGTGTGCCGGTGTAGCGGGCTTTCGAACGCAGGGCAGTCTCGAGCCCGAACCAGCCCTTGTTCAAGATCGACCGGTTCAAACCGCGTCTCCGTGCGACCCCGGTTCCGGGTTGTTCGACCGTACCGACCGCGGAGGCGGTCATCGCCTTCGTGTTCAGTTTCTCCAGACCGATCAGTGCAAAATCACGAGTCAGCCGATTCGAACACTGCGCATTGAAGTCGGCTCGGCGGTACCTTGCGCGACGGTAGAGGTCCGAGATCTGATGCTTGACCACTTGTCGCCGATTCGATCCGCGCTGACTTCGCGCGAGTCGGCGCTGCAGCCGAACCAGTGTTTGCCGTCCCGGCTGAGGGTCGCGGACCTCACCACCCCGTCGAGCCGGCGGGACATCCGAAACGACACCCAACCGAACTTCGGAAGCTTCACCCGTCCCCATTTCCGGTTCAGCCGTTCCACCGCGAGCCGGGCACCGTCAGGGAATCGGAACGAGGGCAGGGTCTTTGAACGGGACTTCCAGTTCAGCCGTCGAACACCGTGTCTCTTGCAGGCATTGTCGAGGTCCCGCAGGACTTGCTGCAGACAGTGAACCGGGACCGCGCGCATCCACTCGTACTCGGCGCGGACCTCGGTGAGTTGCCGGCACTGCTCCGCGAACGACACCCATTCGCCGCGGGCCCGGTAGTAGCGCCGCTGCTCCAACGCGATGTTCCACAGATGCCGGGTCGCACCACCGATCGACTCGGCGAACCGTCGCTGGTGTTCGTCGAGTTCCAAGCGGTACTTCCGGCCGGTGAGCATGCAATCGCATCCAGATGAGGTGTGTGGTGCTGCCTGTGCGGATCAGGATGCAATCATCCAGTTCTCGAAATCTCACTGCAAGTAGTCGTGGCGTGTCGAACACCGACTGAAGGGGTCGACACCTCGGTCACATATCGATGCCCGTGTCAAGCCCGACCAGATGCGCGTAGTACTCTGGTGGGGTTGCCGACGGCGAGGGTGTCCTCCAGAGGGCGCCGTAATCGACGCAAAGGCGTAGGTCTTTTCAGGGCTGCTGTGCCCTTCTGAATGCCGACGTGAGCGTCGAGCGCCGCATGAAATGTTGCTTGAAAAACAGGGGAGTATTTCCGTGTCCGAAGTTCGTATCAGCGCAGAGCCTCGCACTGACTTCGGGAAGGGCGGTGCCCGCCGTACGCGCAGGGCTGGAAAGGTTCCCGCGGTGGTCTACGGCCACGGCGAGAAGCCGCGCCACATTTCCCTTCCCGGACTCGAGTTCGCCGCCGCCATCCGCAAGGGCGGCTCCAACCAGCTCATCAGCGTCGAGGTCACCGACGGCACCCGCGAGCTGGTGATCCCCAAGGACATCCAGCGCGACCCGCTCCGTGACGAGATCGTCCACGCGGACCTGCTGATCGTCCGCCGCGGCGAGACCATCACCACCGACATCCCGATCTCCTTCACCGGCGAGGTGGAGAAGGGCGGCCTGGTCGTCCACGAGCTGACCAGCCTGTCCGTCGAGGCCGAGGCCACCCACATCCCCGAGTCCATCGAGGTGGACATCGAGGGCCTGGCCATCGGCTCCCAGCGCACCGTCGCCGAGATCACCGTGCCCGAGGGCATCGTCATCCTCAACGACCCCGCGCAGACCGTCGCCGCCGTGAGCGAGCCCCGCTCCGAGGCCGCCGCCTCCGACGACGAGACCGCCGAGGCCCCGGCCGCCGCGGAGTAGATTCGACTCATGACCGACACCCCGACGCTCGTGGCCGGCCTGGGCAACCCCGGGCCGAAGTACGCCGCGAACCGTCACAACGTCGGTTTCATGGTCGCCGACGCGCTCGCGCGACGTGTCGGCGGCAAGTTCGCCGTGGCCCGCAAGGCCCGCGCCGAAGTCTGCGAGGCCCGCCTGGGGGTAGGCGGGCCTCGCTTCATCCTCGTCAAGCCCCTGACGTTCATGAACCTCTCGGGCGACTCGGTCGCCCCGCTCGCGCAGTACTACGGCATCGCACCCGAATCGGTGATCGCCGTCCACGACGAGCTCGACATCCCCTTCGGCGAGATCCGCATCAAGCGCGGCGGCGGCGAGGGCGGCCACAACGGCCTCCGCTCGCTCTCGAAGTCCCTCGGCACCAAGGACTACGCCCGGGTCCGCTTCGGCGTCGGCCGCCCGCCCGGCCGCCAGGACGCCGCCGACTTCGTCCTCAAGGACTTCGCGAAGGCCGAACGGCCCGAAGTGGAGCTCAACATCGAACTCGCCGCCGACGCGGTCGAGGCGATCATCGAGAAGGGCTTCGTGATGGCGCAGAACGCCGTGAACGCAGCGAAGCGGAGTGAACCGAAGGTTCAGTAACGCGCCTTCTTAGTTCTCGTTGCACCGCAAGGCTTTCAAGCGATCCCTTGACAGTGGACTAGTCTCATGTACTCCTGAGCGTGACAATTCCGTCACTCTTCGTCCGCTCGATCGTTAGATCCCTTGTGACGGTTACCGAGGCACGCGAGAGCATCCAGGGCATCGAGGCGCGCGGGCGCGTCTACTCCATCAGCCCCCAGGGGAGCCGCCCGTACGGCGGGCAGCCGGCGTGGCAGCGGAAGTACTTCGCCGGGATCGTCGGCTCCGACGTCGCCGCCGGCATCTTCGGTGCGGCCCTGGCGTTCTTCGCCCGCTTCGGGCACTTCGACCACCACAGCCGCGTCTACGCGCTCGCGCTCATCGCCCTGCCCGCGGTGTGGATCGCCTCCCTCGGGCTCTCGCGGGCCTTCGAGAAGCGGTACCTGTTCGTGGGCACCGAGGAGTACCAGCGCGTCGTGCACGCCGCCGTCGGCCTCACCGCCGTCGTCGCGATCGTCTCCTATGGACTCGAACTGCCCACCTCGCGCGTGTTCGTGCTCATCGCGATCCCCACGGCCGCAGCGTTCTCCATCACCGCCCGCTTCGTGTGGCGCAAGTGGCTGCACCGGATGCGGCGCTCCGGCAGGTGCATGAAGCGCGTCGTCCTGGTCGGCCACGAGTCCTCCGTCGCCGCGCTCATCGTGCAGCTGCGCCGCGAGCACTACCACGGCCTCAACGTCGTCGCCGCCTGTCTGCCGACCGAGCGGCCCCGAGGTGCCCTGCTGGAGTTCACGACCCGCGTGCGCGGCAGCTTCGACCGCATCGCCGAGGCCGTCGCCGCCGAGCGCGCCGACACCGTGATCGTCCTGTCCTGCCCCGAGATCGACGGCCAGGCGCTGCGCCGTCTCGCGTGGAAGCTCGAACGCAGCGAGGTCGACCTCATCGTTGCCTCCGCGCTCGTCGACGTCGCCGGCGACCGCACCACCGTGCGCCCCGTCGACGGCCTCCCGATGCTCCACCTCGACCACGCCCGCCTCACCGGGGTCCGCCGCGTCGCCAAGGACGCCGTCGACCGCCTCGGCGCGGCGCTCATGCTCCTGATGCTCTCGCCGCTGCTGCTCGGCGCCGCGTTCCTGATCCGCTGCACCTCGCCCGGCCCGGCCCTGTTCAAGCAGGAGCGCATCGGCAAGGACGGCCAGCCGTTCACCATCTGGAAGTTCCGCACCATGTACACCGACGCCGAGCGGCGCCTCGCCGAGATCGCGCACCTCAACGAGAGCGACGGCGTCCTGTTCAAGATGAAGGACGACCCGCGCATCACCACGGTCGGAAAGTACTTGCGCCGCTTCTCGATCGACGAGTTCCCGCAGCTGGTCAACGTCCTGCGCGGCGACATGAGCCTGGTCGGGCCGCGCCCGCCGCTCGCGGTCGAGGTCGCCGCCTACGAAAGCGACATGAGGCGCCGCCTCGCCGTCAAGCCCGGCATGACCGGCCTGTGGCAGGTCTCCGGCCGCTCCGACCTGCCGTGGGAGGAGGCCGTGCGCCTGGACCTGCGGTACGTCGAGCACTGGACGCTCTCGCTCGACTTCGTCATCCTGCTGCGCACCGTCACCGCGATCCTGCGCCCCCAGGGCGCGTACTAGCGACCGTTCCACGAGGTCGGGAGTGTCGCGACGGCGGCGCCCCCGAATCAACAATGACGCCGGGGTCCGACAGTGCCGCGGCTGGCGAAGGAGACCCCCGATGAACCAGCGAGTCGCTCCCATTTCGCGGGATGGCATCGCCCAACATTTGGACGCTGATGGGCCGCAGCGTAGACTGACCGGCATGCACGACGCCCCAGGCTCCGCGTCCCGGACCGGAGCCCCCACCGCCACGCCCGAGGCCGCGGCGCCCGCTGATGCGGCGCTCGCAGCCTCGCTGGCGACCGGCGCGGGGGAGCTGCTGCTCCAGATCAGGGCCGAACTCGGCTTCGCCGACTCGCGCGCGCTCAAGTCCGCGGGCGACCTGCGCGCCAACGACTTCCTGCTCGGCCGCCTCGCGGCCGAGCGCCCCGGCGACGCCGTGCTCTCCGAGGAGGGCAAGGGCGAGGCCGGCCGCGTCGGCACCGAGCGCCTCGCCGCCGACCGGGTCTGGATCATCGACCCGCTCGACGGCACCCGCGAGTACTCCGAGGAGGGCCGCGACGACTGGGCCGTGCACGTCGCCCTCTGGCAGCGGGGCCTCGGCCTCATCGCCGCCGCCGTCGCCCTCCCCGCGCAGGGCGTGACCTTGCGCACCGACCGCGTGTACGCGGTCCCGGCCGAGACGCCCGCCAAGCCGCGGATCGCCGTGTCCCGCACCCGACCGCCCGCCGAGGCGATCGCCGCCGAGGCCGCGCTCGGGGCCGAACTCGTGCCGATGGGCTCGGCCGGAGCCAAGGTCATGGCCGTCGTCGCCGGTACAGTTGACGCCTATGTCCACGCCGGCGGCCAGTTCGAGTGGGACTCCGCCGCGCCCGTCGCGGTGGCCCTGGCCTCCGGCTGGCACGCCACGCGGATCGACGGCGCTCCGCTGCGGTACAACGAGGCCGACCCCTACCTTCCCGACCTGCTGGTCTGTCGCCCCGACCTGGCCGAGCGGCTGCTCGGCGCCGTCGCCGCACGCTGACCATCCGGCCCCGCACCGGGGACCGCCACAACCGACCGACACCCCGTCCGGGGTCGAGCAGAGAGGAGCACTGCGCCGGTGAGCGACTATCGAATCAGCCATATCGCCGCGCTGGAGGCCGAAGCGATCTTCATCTTCCGTGAGGTCGCGGCCACCTGTCAGCGCCCCGTGCTGCTCTTCTCGGGCGGCAAGGACTCGATCGTCATGCTGCACCTGGCGCAGAAGGCCTTCGCGCCGGCGCCGATCCCGTTCCCGGTGATGCACGTCGACACCGGGCAGAACTTCGCGGAGGTCCTCGACTACCGCGACCGGCGGGTCGCCGAGACCGGCGTGCAGCTCATCGTCGCCTCCGTCCAGGACGCGATCGACCGCGGCATGGTCACCGAGCCGCCGGACGGCACCCGCAACCGCATCCAGACGCCGGTGCTCCTCGAAGCCGCCGAGAAGTACCAGTTCGACGCCCTGTTCGGCGGGGCCCGCCGCGACGAGGAGAAGGCCCGCGCCAAGGAGCGCGTGTTCTCCTTCCGGGACGACTTCGGCCAGTGGGACCCCAAGAACCAGCGGCCCGAGCTGTGGAACCTGTACAACGGGCGCGTCCACCCGGGCGAGCAGATCCGGGTATTCCCGCTGTCGAACTGGACCGAGCTCGACGTGTGGCGCTACATCGGCTCCGAGTCGATCCCGCTGCCCGAGGTGTACTTCGCCTCCGAGCGCGAGGTGGTCGACCGCGGCGGGATGCTGTACGCCGTCAACGAGTTCATCCAGCCGCGCGAGGGCGAGGAGGTCTTCAAGGAGACCGTCCGCTACCGGACCGTCGGCGACGCGAACCTGACCGCCGGGGTGCGGTCGGACGCCACGACGATCGACGAGATCATCGCCGAGGTCGAGGTCTCGCGCATCACCGAGCGCGGCGCGACCCGCGGCGACGACCGGACCTCCGAGGCCGCGATGGAAGACCGCAAGAGGGAAGGCTACTTCTGATGACCGACACCATGCCGCCCCGCGAGGACAGCAGAGCCTCCCGCGAGGACACGCACGAGCTGCTGCGCTTCGCCACGGCCGGCTCGGTCGACGACGGCAAGTCCACGCTCATCGGGCGCCTCCTGTTCGACTCCAAGTCGCTCTTCGACGACCAGTGGGACGCCGTCGAGGCCGTCTCCGCCGGCCGCGGCGACGAGTACACCGACCTCGCCCTGCTGACCGACGGCCTGCGCTCCGAGCGCGAGCAGGGCATCACGATCGACGTCGCGTACCGCTACTTCTCCACGCCCGAGCGGAAGTTCATCATCGCGGACACGCCCGGGCACATCCAGTACACGCGGAACATGGTCACCGGCGCCTCGACCGCCGACCTGGCCCTGATCCTCGTCGACGCCCGCAAGGGCCTGGTGGAGCAGTCGCGGCGGCACGCGTTCCTGTGCTCGCTGCTGCGCGTCCCGCACATGGTCCTGTGCGTCAACAAGATGGACCTGGTCGACTACGACGAGGCCGTGTTCAAGCGGATCGAGAACGAGTTCAAGGCGTTCGCGACGAAGCTCGAAGTGCCGGACCTGACGGTCATCCCGGTCTCGGCCCTCAAGGGCGACAACGTCGTCAACCGGTCCCAGAACATGCCGTGGTTCCAGGGCCCGAGCCTCCTCCACCACCTGGAGAAGGTCCACATCGCTTCGGACCGCAACCTCGTGGACGTGCGCTTCCCGGTCCAGCACGTGATCCGGCCGCACTCCAGCGACAACCACGACTACCGCGGCTACGCGGGCCAGATCGCCTCCGGCGTCATGAAGCCCGGCGACGAGGTCATGGTGCTGCCCAGCGGCTTCACGTCCCGCATCGCGTCGATCGAGACCGCCGACGGGCCCCTCGCCGAGGCGTTCCCGCCCCTGTCGGTGACGGTCCGCCTGGAGGACGAGCTCGACGTCTCCCGCGGCGACATGCTGTGCCGCCCCGGGAACCAGGCGCGCGTCTCGCAGGACATCGAGGCCATGGTCTGCTGGATGGACGAGGCCCGCCCGCTGCGCCTGCGCGGCAAGTACGCCATCAAGCACACCACTTCCGACGCGCGCGCGATCGTCAAGGACGTCCAGTACCAGCTCGACATCAACACCCTCCACCGCGACGAGTCCGCGACCGAGCTGTCCCTCAACGAGATCGGCCGCGTCACGCTCCGCACCACGAAGCCGCTCCTGTGCGACGACTACCGCCGCAACCGCTCCACCGGCGGCTTCATCATCATCGACGAGTCCGACAACCGCACCGTGGGCGCCGGCATCATCGTCTAAGCACTGCAACGCGAAAGGGCCCGGCCGCTGATGCGGCCGGGCCC
>NZ_QFRW01000033.1:0-14750 GCF_003265355.1 Glycomyces dulcitolivorans
GTCGAGGCCGTCGCGGCCTCGGCCGCCATCGCCGACGCCGTCTCGCTCGCCCACGGCCGCCCCGTCGGCATCGAGGAGGCCGCGCGCCTCGCCCACGGCGGCGACAGTGCCGCCGCGGCCGTGTTCGCCGAGGCCGCCTCGGTCATCGGCACCGCGATAGCGAGCCTGGTCAACCTGGCCGGTCCCGAGCTCGTCATCATCGGCGGCGAGGGCGTCGCCGACTTCGACCTGTTTGACGAGCCGCTCCACGCGGCCTTCCACGAGCACGCCTTCGGCGCCGCCGGCCGCTGCCGGATCGCCGTGCGCCCCCACACGTTCGAGGACTGGGCCCGCGGCGCCGCCGCGGCCGCCATCCGCACCCTCGTCCGCTAGGGACCGCGTCCCCGAATGCCTCTCGCGACCCATTGGCACCGCTCCGGAACGGTTGCACACCAATGCAATCAATTACGTGCAATCGGGGACGGAAATGATCTTCCGATTCGCTTAGAATTCGAACCCAGAGCCAGGAATTTCCAATCCGAACCGCACTGGGAGCATGGGTGGAGTTTCGGTTGCTAGGTCCCTTTGAGGCGCGTCATCAGGGTCGAACCGTGGAACTGCGCGGAATGACCCACCCCAAGCTCTTGGCGCTGCTCCTGCTCGGCGACGGAGCCGCGGTCTCGATCGAGCGCATCGTGGAGGCGCTGTGGGACGACGCGCCGCCGTCGACCGCCCGCAGGCAGGTCAGGAACCGCGTCGCCTCGCTCCGCAGAGTGCTCAAGGGACACGGGCACGATCCCATTCAGACTGTGGCGCAAGGCTACCGGATTCCCTCCAGTGAAGCGCACTGCGACAGCTGCGAATTCGCGCGCCGGTCGGATCGGGCGAGATCGCACGCCCATGCGGGACGGCTCCCCGAAGCCGTGCGGGCCATGGACGATGCACTCGCGGTCTGGACCGGGCCGGCGCTGATGGGGCTCACCGGAAAGGTCTTCGAAGCGTCCTCGCACCGGCTTGAGGAATCGCGGTACGCCGCGATCGAATCGCGCGCGGCCTGGCAATTGCGACTGGGCCGCTCCGACGTGATCATCGGCGAACTGTCGGAACTCGTCGCCGCGAAACCGTACCGGCAGCAATTGCTCTACCTGTACATGTCCGCCCTGCAACTGAGCGGCCGGGCCGCCGAGGCGCTGAAGGCGTACGAGATCCACCGGCTGCGACTGAACGAGGAACTCGGCATCGAGCCCGGACAGGTCCTCCAGCGCCTGCATGTGTCCATATTGCGCGATGAGGAGCCGTTCGCCGACAGCCGCTTCCCCGCTTTCTGAACGGCGAGGCGCCCGGGCCTCGACGAGGCCCGGGCGCCGTTGAGCAGCGCGTCAGCGCGGGATCAGCACCGGTAGAGCGCCCCGTTGTCGAACAGGAGGCTGTCCTTGATCCAGCCGGAGACGCCGGTGTTGTAGTCGTAGATGTGCGACCACGTGCCGCCGGTCCCGTAGTCCCAGCAGTCGTACCGCAGGTCGTGCGCGTTCTGGGCCTGGCCCACGATCGTGCAGGTCGGGCTGGAGTTGTGCGGCCCGGTGCGGATGTTGACGCCGTTGCCGAGCGTCCAGCCGGTGCTGCCGTCCTTGACGGACCAGGCGTGGCTGCAACTGGTCTGGACGCCGACGTCGGCCGTCGACCGGTCCGGTTCGGCACTTGCCTGGCCGGCCGTGAAGCCGACGGCGGCGACGGCGAGCATGGCGCTCGCGGCGAGTCCCGCGAACCTTCTGGCGAAGGGTTTCACTGGCGTTCCTCCTTGGGTGTGGAGCCTGTGGAGCCTTGCCCTTCGATGGTCGCGTCGTCGCGCACGGTGACGGCACCGTCGCGGAACACGCCGTGCACAACCGCCGCACAACGGCCGCGGCTAGGCCTTGACGACCGCCCGGACGGCCTCGTCGACGGCCCAGGTCGGGCCGTTGACGTTGCTGAGGACCACGGTGTTCACGTCGAGCACGGGGTAGCGGCGGATGAGCGCCTCCGCGCCGGGGTCGCCGCCGTCGGCGCCGAAGGCGCGCTTGTCGTCGTCGCCGAACAGGTAGACGCCCAGGCCCATCGAGGTGATCTTCCCGATGTGGATGTGCGGGCTCAGCGCCTGCTCCAGCAGGTCCGGCTTCACCAGTTCCCCAGCGGCGTAAGCGGTCAGGAATCGGTCGAGGTCGGGCGCCGAGGAGAACGCGCCGCCGTCGGGCGCGCCGTTCGCGGGCGTGGAGAACACGTTGGTGCGCCACGGCCGCCCCGGCGCGGTCGGCGGCAGGTAGCCGGTCGCCACGTCGGGCCGGACCTCGTCGGTGCGGAAGAACCCGCTCGCGTCCATGCCGGCGGGGGAGAAGACCCGCTCGTCGATCGCGGTGAAGTAGTCGGTGCCCGCGACCTCCTCGACGACCAGGCCCAGCAGGATGAACCCGGCGTTGGAGTACTGGAACCGCCCGCCCGGCGCCCGGTACGGCGGGAGCTCGGCGAACAGCGGCAGGTAGTCGACCGGCGTGACCACCCGGTACACCGGCCGGTCGCGCCACAGGGCCGCGAACTCCTCGACCCAGTCGTCGGTCGCCGTCTCCTCCTCGAAGTAGTCGGCGATCCCCGAGGTGTGCGTCAGCAGGTGCCGGACCGTCACGTCGTCCCGGAGCGTGCTCGGCCGCCGCTCGGGCGGCAGGACCGACGCGACCGCCGTGTCCAGCCCCAGACGGCCCTCGCCGACCAGGTCCAGGATCGCGACGGCGGTGAAGCTCTTCGTGACCGAGCCGAGCGCGAACCGCGTGCCGAGGCCGATCGGGGCGCCCCAGGCGCGGTCGGCGAGGCCGCGGCACGACTCGTAGACCGTGCGGCCTGCCTGCGTGATGAGGACCGAACCGGAGAAGTCGCGGTCGGCTTCGAGCCGGTCGAGCTCGGCGTCGAGGTCGGTGAACTGCATGCGCACAGTCTCGGCGGTCCCGGCGGACCCCGCAACTGAGTATCGTGAACAGGACCGCGCGGTGGTGCGCAGGAGACCCGAGGTGCGGCGAACTTGAAACAAACTCTTATGATCGATTCGCCCGGACGGTGATCCACACCCATGCGAGGCGATCGACGATCCGAAGGGGGAGGCGTGGGTGACAAAGGCCGTCCGGCGCCGAAGGGCAAGGTTCCCGCGACCATCTACGACATCGCCCGGATCACGGGCGTCAACCCGTCCACGGTCTCCCGGGCCCTCAACCAGCCCGGCCGCGTGAGCGCCAGCACCGAGCAGCGCATCCGCGAAGCCGCCGCCGACCTGGGCTACCGCACCAACCCGATGGCGCGCGCTCTCCCCACCGGCAAGACCGGGACGCTCGGCCTCCTCGTCTCCGACCTCACCAACCCCGTCTACTTCGACCTGGTCCGCGGCGCCGAGCGCATCGCGCGCGAGCACGACACCATGCTCGTCTTCGCCGACTCCCAGGAGTCCGCCGAACTCGAACGCTCCACCGCCGAGCGCCTCCAGATCGCCGTCGACGGCCTCCTCCTGGTCGCCTCCCGCCTGGAGGACGCCCAGATCCAGGAGCTCGCCGCCGCCAAGCCGCTCGTCGCCGTCAACCGCCCCGTCCCCGGCGTCCCCTCCGTCGCCCCGGACATCCAGCCGGGCATGACCGAGGCCCTCGACCTCCTCCACGGCCTCGGCCACCGCCGCATCGCCTACCTCGCCGGCCCCGAGGCCTCCTGGATGAACGGGATGCGCTGGATGACCGCGCACGACCTCGCCGTCGACCGCGGCATGTCCATCGTGGAGATCCAGTCCTCCGCGCCGACCCGCGACGGCGGCCGGGACGCCTTCAACGCGGTCCTCGCCGCCGACGTCACGGCCGTCCTCGCCTACAACGACCTCGTCGCGCTCGGCCTGCTCGGCGCCTGCCTGGAGCACGGCGTCGCCGTCCCGCGCGACCTCAGCATCATCGGCTTCGACGACATCTTCGGCGCCGACCTCTCGGCCCCGGCCCTCTCCACCGTCCGCTGCTCCTGGGGCGACATGGGCGAGCGCGCCGTCGCGAAGCTCCTGGGCGCCATCGAGGACGGCGACGCGAGCGGCGCCGAGACCAACCTGCCCACCGAGTTCGTCTCCCGCGCCTCGGTGGCCGCGCCGAACCGCTAGCGAACCGCTACCGCACCCGGATCGCGTGCTCCTGCACCTCGACCGCGAACGACGCCGTCTCGCCGAGGTCGTCGCCGTCGATCTCCAGCACCGCCGGACGCGACAGCGCCACCGTGAGCCTCCGCGCCCGCCCGTGCTCGGCGGTGTCGGCGCTGGCGGCGCGGTCCTGGCCGGTGAGCAGGCGCCGGACCCCGTTGTCCCACACGAAGGACCGGAGCGTGTCGACCCACTGGCCGATGCCTTCGGCGCTGAGCAGCAGCAGGTCGAGCTCGCCGTCCGCGGGGTCGGCGTCGGGGAGCAGGCGGACGCCGCCCTGGAGGGTCCCGCAGTTGCCGACCAGGAGGGTGTGCCCGGCGGTGCGCTCCATCGCGACGCCGTCGACGGTGAAGTCGATGTCGACGACCTGGGTCGCGTTCAGCGCCCGCCCGAGGGACTCCACATAGGCCAGCCAGCCGACCTTGCTCTTCAGGTCCTCGTCGGTCTCGGCGATCATGTGCGCGTCGATCCCGAAGCCCGCCATGACGACGAAGGCGCTGCGCACCGTGTCGCCGTCGATCTCGGCCTCGACCCAGCCGAGGTCCAGCGGTTTGGCGTCGCCGTCGAAGGCCCGCTCGAACGCCTTCGCGAGGTTGTTCAGGGGGATGCCGAGGTTGCGGGCGAGGAGGTTGCCGGTGCCGAGAGGGACGACCCCGAGTTCGGCCCGGGTGTCGCTGCGCGCCAGGCGTTCCGCGACCGCCCGGACGGTCCCGTCCCCGCCGGCCGCCACGATCGCGTCGGCGCCGGCCTGGATCGCCTCGTCGGCGGCGCCGCGGCCGGGGTCCTCGGGGCTCGTCTCGTGCCACGACAGCACGGCGTCGGTGGCGGGCAGCGCCTTCCCCAGGTCCTCCCGCGCCGTCTTCGCCGGGTTCCACACGATCGCGATCCGGTCGCCCGCCATTGCCACTCCTTGCCGCGCACGGATTCAGCGCCTCGGCCCCAGCCTATCGGGGTCACGGGACCTCGATGACGACCTTCCCGCGATTGTCGCCGGACGCGAGGCGCGCGAAGGCCGCGGGCGCCTCCGCCAGCGGGAACACCCGGTCGATGACGGGCGCGACCGCCCCCGCGACGACCAGCGCGGTCACCGCCTCCAGATCGGCGCGCGACTGCGGCACCGCCAGCACCCGGACCCGCTTCTTCGCCCGCCACCCGGCGGTCGGCCCGGCGATGAGCACCGCGAGCAGGATGCGCGCGTGCCCGCCGACCATGAGGTACGCGCCCCCGGGCTTCAGCGCCCGCTGGACGCGGTACGGGGAGCGGTGCCCGACCAGGTCGATCACGCGGTCGTAGCTGCCGCGGCGGTCGGCCCAGTCCTCGTCCTCGTACCCGATCGCCTCGTCGGCGCCGATCTGGCGCAGGTAGTCGGCCTTGTCGGCGCGGTCGACGGCCGTGACCTCGGCGCCGAGGCGCTTGGCGAGGGCGACGACGAGCGCGCCCCCGGCGCCGCCCGCGCCGTTGACCAGGACCGCGTCGCCCTCCTGCACGCCCTGCGTGGCGCGGTAGGCGATGCACCCGGCCTGCGGGATCGCCGCCGCGTCCACGAAGGACAGGCTCGGGGGCTTGCGCGCCAGCAGTTTCGGCGGCGTCGCGACGTACTCGGCGAGCGCGCCCCGGTAGCCCAGGAGCTCCCCGAACACCTCGTCGCCGGGCCCGTACTCGGCCACGCCGTCACCGACGGCCTCGACGACGCCCGCCACGTCGGACCCCGGCACCGGCCTGCGAGGGCGCCGCAGCCCGCCGAGCCGGGCGTAGAAGGGGCTTCCGGCGAGGTTCTCGCGGTCGGAGCCGTTGAGCGAGGCGGCCCTGACCTTGATGAGCACCTCGCCCGCCGCCGGCACGGGCTCGGGGATCTCGCCGAGGACGACGATGTCGGGGCTGCCGTACCGGTCCTGGATGACTGCGCGCATGGCGGGCTCCTGTCTCGCGCGGGTGTGTCCAGCATAGACAAATCGTGTTCGCAATGCGCACATCGGCCTTCGGGCCTGATCGGCACTCCCTGGGGGCCTTGACAATCACCGTTCGACCGGAGCAATGTGATGACAGACACATAGAAATATGTGGATGTGATTGACGTCGATCCCGCCTCTGGTGCAGGCCGAGCGGGGTCCCCCTCCCCGGATCGCCCGAATTCAAGAAAGGAGCCGGCTCATGCCGACTCTCAAGCAGCCCGTGCGCGGAATCGCCGCCGCGCTTTTCGTCATGGTCGTCGCCCTCGTCCTCATCTCCCTGTTCGACTTCCCGACCTTCGCCGGTTGGGTCTCGTACTACCTCATGTGCGCGATCCCCGCGGCCCTCGTCATCGGGGTCTTCTGGCACGCAGGGCAACCCGCCTTCATCGCCTCCCGGCGCCAGCCCCTCCGCGGCCTCCTCTTCCTCCTCCTGGCGCTGGTCGCGGCCGTCGTCGTCGCCCTCGTCTACGTCGTCACGATCGGCGCCGGCACCACCCCGCCGACGCCGCCCCTGGTGCAGGCCATCATCGTCTCGGTCGTGGTCACTTTCTGGCTCACCATCATCTGGCAGGGCTGGCCCTTCACCAAGATCAAGAACAAGCTCGTCGGCGGGACCGCCCTCCTCGTCGCCGCCTACGTCCTCGCCATCGCGGTCTTCGTGGTGTGCTTCGACTTCGCGTTCCTGGAGGGCAGCCCGCTCTACCACGCCGACCAGGACCCCGGCGGCCTCTTCAACGGCTGGAGCGCCGTCGCCTTCCTCGTCACCACCGTGGCCGTCATGTTCCTGACGCTCCACTTCGACCTGTGGCCGCTCACCCGCTTCGAGAAGCTCATGAAGCAGCCCGTCCTCGGCGCGGTCTGGACGGTCGCCGTCTTCGCGCTCACCGCGGTCGTCTACCTCCTCGGCACCGGCGCCTTCGGCCAGGACGCCCCGGTCTACCTCGTCACCGTCCCGATCCCGTTCATCTTCGGCTCAATCCTGATGCTGAACACCTTCGAGGGCTCCCTCTTCGCCTCGTTCAAGCAGCCCCTCAAGGGCGTCCTCGCCACTGTGGGCGCCATCGTGATCGGCCTCGTCCTCTCCCTCGTCTACCGCCTCCTCGCTCCGGTCCTCACCGCCGACCTCCCCTCCGGCGCCCCCACCTACGACCTGGAGGTCTGGCTCGCCTCCGCCCTCCTCGCCGTCACCTTCCCCCTCCTCGCCTTCCACGCCGACTTCTTCACCCTCTGGCCCATCGGCGACCGCGAACCGGCCGAGCGGGAGCCCGCCGAGCAGTCCTGACCCTCCGGCCACCCGCAGGGCGCCCGGGCTCCGGCCCGGGCGCCCTCTTCGCGATCGGTCGATGAAATTTATTCTTCTGAAGCGTTGACTTGGGCGGGTGATCATCGTAATTTTCTTCATAAGGAAACTTTGATGAAAGGAAGTTCCATTGACCGTGACGCGGAACCAGGGGGTGGTCGGGCGGCTGCGGACCGAGCTCGGGACGCTTCCCGATGCGCTGCAGAAGGTCGCGACGCAGATCCTGGAGGACCCGGACGCGGCGACGCGGGCGTCGATCGCGGACCTCGCCGAGCGGGCGGGGACCTCGACGGCGACGGTGACCCGGTTCTGCCGGGTGCTCGGCTTCTCGGGTTACGCGGCGCTGCGGGTGGCCCTGGCCGCCGAGGGCGGGCGGGCCGAGCAGGCGCGGTGGGAGACCGACATCGACCGCGAGATCGAGCCGGGGGACCCGCTGGACCGCGTGCTCGGGATCGTCGCCAGCGCCGACTCGCGCGCGATCCAGGAGACCGCGTCGCGGGTGGACCTCGACCGGATCGAGCGGGTCGCCGCGGCGGTCGCCGAGGCCGGGCGGGTCGAGCTCGTGGGGCTCGGGAGTTCCGGGACGGCCGCCAGGGAGCTGGCGTTTCGCTTGGAGCGCATCAGGATCCCGTGCTGGTTCCGGCCCGACACCCATACCGCGCTCACCAATGCGGCGCTGCTGCGGCCCGGGGACGTCGCGATCGGCCTGTCGCACAGCGGCAGGACCCGCGAGGTCGTCGAGGTCTTGGCCGAGGCGAGGGAGCAGGGTGCGCTGACGGTGGCCGTGACCTCGTTCGAGCGCTCGCCGATGGCGCAGGCCGCCGACGTGGTGCTCACGACCGCCGTCCATGAGACGACGTTCCGCCTGGCCGCGCTGTCGGCGCTGCACTCCCAGCTGCTGGTCCTCGACCTCATCTACGTCGCCGTCGCGCAGCGGACCTACGAGCGCACCACCGAGGCGTTCGAGGTCACCGCCAGGGCCGTCCGGGCCCACCGGTTCGCCGACGAGCCGGTCCGCAACCGCCGCAACCGATCCCAGGAGGACCAGTGACCGACCAGACCGCCCGCATCACCGGCCGGGCCTACCTCGACCTCGTCACCGAGACGATCCGCCGGGTGGGGGAGGCGCAGGCCGACGCCGTCAGCGAGGCCGCGCGGCTCATCGCCGACTCCATTGCCGCAGGCGGGGTTCTCCAGGCGTTCGGGTCCGGGCACTCCGAGGCCCTCGCCATGGAACTGGCCGGGCGCGCCGGGGGCTTCGTGCCCTCCAACAAGATCGCCCTGCGCGACCTCGTCCTCCAAGGTGGACACGAGCGGGCGGTCCTCGACGACCCGTTCCTGGAACGCAACCCCGACATCGCCAGGCAGCTGCTGGTGACCGTGCCGACCGAGCCCGCCGACGTGTTCGCCATCGCCTCGAACTCCGGCATCAACGGCGTGGTCGTCGAGTTCGCCCTGCTGGTCAAGGAGAAGGGCCACCCCCTCATCGCCTTCACCTCCGCCGAGCACAGCGCGAAGACCGCCTCCCGCCACCCCTCGGGCCGGCGCCTGAGCGAGATCGCCGACGTGGTGCTCGACAACGGCGCCCCCTACGGCGACGCCGCGATGCCGCTGCCCGGCGGCGGCGCGGTCGGGGCCGTCTCCTCCGTGACCTCGGCCGTCCTCGCCCAGATGGTCGTCGGCGAGGCCGTGCAGCGCCTCATCGACGCCGGGCACACGCCCCCGGTCTACCTGTCCGCCAACATCCCCGGCGGCGACGACCACAACCTCGCCCTCGAAGCCCGGTACGCCGGGCGCATCCGCCGCTCCGCCTGACCTCCTCTGACCTGACGAAAGGCCCCTCATGAACGTCCAGTCCTCCCGCCGTACCCTTTTTCGAGTATCCACAATGGCGGGTACTGCGGCCGTCCTGTCCGGCTGCGTCACCGCCGGCAACGACGACCCCGCCGAGCAGGCCACCGGCGCCGTCACCGAGGACAACCCGCTCGGCGTCCCCGACGGCGCCGACCTCGAAGTCGTCATGTTCGACGGCGGCTACGGCCAGGAGTACACGCAGCACGCCGTCACCCTCTACGAGCAGCGCCACCCCGACGCCGCCGTCACCCACGAAGGGCTGCAAAAGGTCGGCGAAGTCCTCCAGCCGCGCTTCGTGTCCGGCGAACCGCCGGACGTCGTCGACAACACCGGTGCCGGACGCCTCGACATCGCCGCGCTCGCCGCCGCGGGCCAGCTCACCGACCTCGCCGACCTCCTCGACGCCCCCAGCCTCGACGACCCCGCCGTCAAGGTCCGCGACCTGCTGCTCCCCGGGGTGGTGGAGGACGGCACCCTCGACGGCACCGCCTATTTCCTCAACTACTCCTATGTGGTCTGGGGAATCTGGTACTCCCGCAGCCTCTTCGATCAGCACGGCTGGACCGCGCCCGCCACCTGGGACGACATGCTCGCCCTGTGCGAGGAGATCAAGGGCGCCGGAATCGCTCCGTGGACCTGGCAGGGCAAGTACCCCGAGTACATGATGGACCCGCTCCAGTCCCTCGCCGCCAAGGCGGGCGGCCTCGACCTCGTCTACGCCGTCGACAACCTCGAACCCGACGCCTGGAAGCAGGACGGCGTCCTCGCCGCCGCCGACGCGATCCACCGCCTCGTCACCGGCGGCCACATTCTCGCCGGCTCCGAGGGGCTCTCCCACACCGAGGCCCAGAACGCCTGGTGCAGCGGCGAAGCCGCGTTCATCCCGTGCGGGTCCTGGATCGAGGGCGAGCAGCAGGGCGTCACCCCCGAGGGCTTCGACATGGCCATGGCCCCCGTACCCGCCCTCAGCGCCGCCGACGCCCTCCCGTACGGCGCCGTCCAAGGCGCCAGCAGCGAGTCGTTCCTCGTCCCCGCCCAGGCCCTGAACCCCCGCGGCGGCCTCGACTACCTCCGCTGCCTGTTCTCCGGCGAGGTCGCCCGCGGCTTCGCCGAGTCCGCCAAGGCCATGCCGGTCGTGAAGGGCGCCACCGACGGCCTCGACCTCACCTCCGGCCTCGCCTCCGTCGCCGCCGCCCTCGAAACCGCCGGGGAGAACGTCTTCGGCTACAAGTACCGCACCTGGTACCCCGAACTCGCGGTCGAAGTGGACACCGCCACCGGCGAACTCCTCGCCGGGCGCGCCGACCCCGAGCAGTGGGCCGACCGCATCCAGGCCGCCGCCGACGCCGTCGCAGCCGACGACTCCATCGCCAAGTACGAGCGCTGAGCACCGCAGGGGAGGCCGAGCCATGCGACACGGCAAGTACCGGTTCCTGATCGGGGCGCTCGCGCCGCCCCTGCTCCTCTACGGCGTCTTCGTCGTCTCGCCCTACGCCCAGGCGTTCTACCTCGCCCTGACCGACTGGGACGGCCTGTCCGCCGAAGCCGGCCTCGTCGGCCTCGCGAACTTCGCCGACCTCTGGAGCGACCCGCTGTTCCTTGCGGCCCTGCGCAACAACGGATTCATGCTCATCGTCGTCCCGACCGCCACGATCGCGCTCGCCCTGTTCTTCGCCGCCTGCCTCACCCTCGGCGGCGGGACGCGGCGGCGCGGGCGCGGCGTCCACGGCTCCGGGCTCTATCGGATCCTCTACTTCTTCCCGCAGCTGCTGTCCGTGGCGATCCTCGGCGTCCTCTTCCAGTTCGTCTACACCCCAGGCGGACTCCTCGACGGCCTCCTCGGCGCGGTCGGCCTCGACGGGCTCCAGCGGTCCTGGCTCGCCGACCCCGCCACCGCACTGCCCGCCGTCACCGCCGTCATGATCTGGTCCGCCGTCGGCTTCTACGTCGTCCTCTTCACCGCCGCAATGGAATCCGTCCCGACCGACATCGTCGAGGCCGCCACCCTCGACGGCGCGGGGCGGTTCACCGTGTTCCGCCGCATCACCCTCCCGCTGGTGTGGGACAGCGTCCAGGTCGCCTACGTCTACCTCGGCATCCTCGCCCTCGACGGGTTCGCGCTCGTCCAGATCATGACCGTCGGCCCCGGCGGGCCCGACAACGCCACCGAGGTCATCGGCCTCACCCTCTACCGCTCCGCCTTCACCTACGGCGAGTTCGGATACGCCTCCGCCATGGGCGTCACCCTCTTCTTCATCACCCTGACCCTCACCGCGCTCGCCCTGCGCGCCACCAAGAGAGAGCGGGTGGAACTCGCGTGAAACCGAACCTCTCGAAAGCGCGCATCGCCGACGGCGCGCTCCACCTCGTGCTCATCGTCTGGGCCGTCCTCGTCACCCTCCCGCTCGCCTGGGCCGTCCTCTCCTCCCTCAAGACCGACGCCGAGATCTTCGCCAGCCCCTGGTCCCTGCCCGCCGCACCCCAGTGGGACAACTGGGCCCGCGCCTGGCAGGAGGCGAACATCGGCCGCTATCTGCTCAACACCCTCATCGTCGTCGGCGGCGCGCTCGCCCTCGTCATGCTCCTGGGCGCCCTCACCGCCTACTGCCTGGCCCGCTACGACTTCCCCGGCAACCGCCTCGTCTACCACGTCCTCGTCGCCGGGATGCTCTTCCCCGTCTTCCTCGCCCTCGTCCCGCTGTTCTTCGTCGTCGACCAGCTCGGCCTCCTCGGCACCTACCACGGGCTGATCCTCGTGTACGCCGCCTACGCCCTGCCCTTCACCGTGTTCTTCCTCCACGCCTTCTTCCGCGGACTCCCCACGGCCACAGCCGAAGCCGCGTTCATCGACGGCTGCTCCCACACCGGCGTCTTCTTCCGCGTCATGCTCCCCATGGCCCGCCCCGGCATGGTCAGCGTCGGCATCTTCAACTTCCTCGGCCTGTGGAACCAGTACCTGCTGCCCCTCGTCCTCAACCCCGACCCCGACCGCTATGTCCTCGCCCAGGGCCTCGCCGCCCTCGCCGTCAGCCAGGGCTACCGGAGCGACTTCTCCGGGCTCTTCGCCGGACTCATCATCGCGATCCTCCCGGTCCTGCTGGCCTACATCCTGTTCCAACGGCAGATCCGCTCCGGCCTCACCGCCGGCGCGGTCCGCTGACCCGTCCGATCCCAGTGCGACACAGCCGAGTTCAACCAGAGAGGGAGCTCAACATGTCAACCACCCGAAAGCGCCGCCTCACCGGCGTCGCGGCGGCGGTCTTCGCCGTCGCCGCCGCCGCGACGGTCACCGCGACCACCGCCGACCGCACCGCCGACGCCGCCGAACCCGCCGCCTGCGACGGCGTCCTCTTCGACGACTTCGCCTACGACTCGCCGTCCGACCCCGACATCGCCGCCCGCGGCTGGACCGTCCGCACCAACTCCGGCGGACCCGGCGTCCCCGGCGCCTCCTGGCCCGCGAGCAACGTCTCGTTCCCCACAGTGGACGGCGCCAAGTCGCTCCAGCTCCGCGCCGCCACCGACGGCACCGGCGGCGGCACCAGCCAGTCCGAATTCCTCCACCAGCAGAAGTTCTTCGAGGGCACGTACGCCGCCCGCGTCAAGTTCGCCGACGCCCCCGTCAGCGGCACCGACGGCGACCACCTCGTCGAGACCTTCTTCACCATCACCCCGCTCGACGCGCCGCTCGACCCCGACTACGGCGAGATCGACTTCGAGTACCTCCCCAACGGCGGCTGGGGCGAGACCGGCCCGATCTTCTACCAGACCACCTGGGAGACCTACCAGGCCGAACCCTGGATCGCCGACAACACCCATACCTCGCAACGGCAGAGCTTCGCCGGCTGGCACGACCTCGTCTTCACCGTCGCCGACGGGCACGTCAAGTACTACGTGGACGGCGCGCTCGTCGCCGACCACTCCGGGAAGTACTACCCGGAGACCCCCATGTCCATCAACTTCAACCTCTGGTTCATCGACACTGCCGCCCACGCCGGCGGCACCAGCGTCTACCACCAGCAGGTCGACTACGTCATGCACACCGCCGGCGAGGTCCTCACCCCCGCCGAGGCGACCGCCCGCGTCGCCGGCTACCGCGCCGACGGCGTCGAGCACACCGACACCGTCGGCACCGGCGGCGGCGAATGCCCCACCGACCCGCCCACCACCGACGAACCCACCGACCCGCCGACCGGCGGCGCCGACTGCGCCACCGCAACCGACTGGGCCTTCGGATCCGTCTACACCGCAGGCAACACCGTCGTCCACGAACGCAGCGCCAACGGCGACCCGAGCGGCCCCAAGTCCGGCGACGGCGAGCACCTGTGGCGCGCCAACTGGTGGACCCAGGGATCGGAGCCGGGCTGGACGCCGCAATGGACCGACCTGGGAGCATGCTGATCCCATGAGCGAGCTGGTACTCGGCCTCGACGTCGGAGGGACCTCCTCCCGCGCAATCGTGACCACCCTCGACGGCGAGATCCTCGGGCGCGGCGACGCCGGCGGCGGCAACCCGCTGGCCGTCCCGCCCGCCCTCGCCGCCGCAGAGGTCGCCCGCGCCCTGCACGGCGCCCTGGCCGGTACCGACCCCGCCCGCATCACCGCCGCGGTCCTCGGCCTCGCCGGAGTCAGCGGCTACGACCAACCGGAGACCGCGGCGGCGTTCCAGCGAGTCTGGGACGCCGCCGGGCTCCGCTGTCCGGTCCGCGCGGTGGGCGACGCCCAGGTCGCCTTCGCCTCGGGCACCGGTGAACCGATCGGCACGGTCCTCATCGCGGGGACGGGCGCAGCGGCGGCCCGGATAGACGGCGACCGCATCACCCGCGTGGGAGACGGCCTCGGCTGGCTCCTCGGCGACAAGGGGAGTGGTTTCTGGATCGGCAGGAAGGCGGCAGCCGACACGGCCTGGAGACTTCAGGCCGGGTTGCCAGCGACGCTGCTGACCGAGCTGGTGGTTCGAGCGGTGCTCGGGGACTCCGGAGTTCGGGCGAACGCCGAGGCCGGAAACGGCCCGGCGGCCGGAGCCGAGGCAGCCACGGCGGACCAGGAGGTGCTCGGCGACCCCAGCGCTGACCCGGCAGCCGCCGACTCGGACGCCTTTGTCTCGGCCGTGCACCGGCGCCCTCCACGCAGCCTCGACCGGCTTGCGCCGCTCGTGACCGAGGCCGCGCTGGCGGGTGACGAGCATGCCTCGGCGATCCTCGACGAGGCCGCCTCGCACCTCGCCGCCGCGGTCGCGCTGGTCCGTGAGCCGGGCGAGCGCACTCCGATCGTCTTGTCGGGCAGCGTGCTCCGTGGCAGCGCACCCGTCCGCGACGGCGTGCGCGCCCGCCTCGCCGCGGCCTGGCCCTCCGCCGCGATCACCGAGGCGGGCCCGGCCGAGATCGGGGCCGCGAAGCTCGCGGCCCAGTCGGTTCGGCGAGGCTTAGACTCGCCCGCAGCCCCGCAGCCCCGCAGCCCCGCAGCCCCGCAGCCCCGCAGC
>NZ_QFRW01000033.1:14794-20546 GCF_003265355.1 Glycomyces dulcitolivorans
AGCCCCGCAGCCCTCGCTCAGGCGCCCGCGATGAGCCCGTGTTCATAGGCCCACACCACCGTCTGCACCCGGTCCCGGGCGCCGATCTTCATCATCGCCCGGCCCAAGTGCGACTTGACGGTGCTGGGCTCCACGAACAGCTCCTTCGCGATCTCCGCGTTCGACATCCCGCGAGCCAGCAGCAGCACGATCTCCCGCTCGCGGGTCGTGAGCATTTCGGCCGCAACCGGATCGGGCTCGACCCGCCGCCGCTTGGCGAACTCGGCGATGACGCGGTGCGTCACCGCCTGGTCCACCAGGCCCTTCCCGTCAGCGAGCTTGCGGACCGCGTCGACCAGCTCCTCCGGTTCGCAGTCTTTCATGATGAACCCGCTCGCCCCCGCTTCGAGCGCCCCGAACACGTACTCGTCCAGGCCGAACGTGGTCACGATCAGGATTGCGGGCGTCTCGCCCTCCCGTTCGGCCGCGATCTCGCGGGTGGCCGCCAGGCCGTCGCCGCCGGGCATGCGCACGTCCATGCAGATCACGTCGGGCTTGAACTGCGCCGCGGCGACGACCGCCGACGGGCCGTTCGACGCCTCGCCCACCACCTCGATGTCCCCGGCGTCCTCCAGCAGCACGCGGAACCCCGCGCGGACCACCGCCTGGTCGTCGACCAGCAGCACCTTGATCATGATTCCCCTGTCCCGCTTGCGAATCCATGCTCCGGCAGGCCGCCGTCGGCACCGGCCGGAGCGCCCCGCCGCTCCCGGTCCTGGTCCCGCACCGCCAGTCGCAGCCGCACCTGCCAGCCGCCGTCGGCGGTCGGCCCGGCCTCGAACTCGGCGCCGACCAGGTCGGCGCGCTCGCGCATGCCGACCAGGCCCGTGCCGCCGTGCTCGACCCGCGCCGGTTCGCGCAGCGGCCGGCCGTTGACGGCCTCCAGTTCCACGCCGTGCGGCTCGTAGACCAGCCGCAGCCGCACCTGGGCGCCGGGCGCGTGCTGCCGCGCGTTCGTCAGCGCCTGCTGGGCGATCCGGTAGAACGAGATGTCCGCGATCGGCGGCAGCACCAGCGCGATCCCCTCGCACTCGAACCTGACGTCGTCGCCGAGCCGCCGCGACTCCTCCACCAGTGCCTTGAGCGCCGACAGGCCCGGGACCGGTGCGTTGCCGTCGCCGTTCCCGCCCCGTTCGCGCAGCAGGCCGACCACCTGGCGCAGGTTCGCCAGGGTCTCCTTGCCCTGGGAGCGGATCGACTCGGCCCCTTCGCGGGCCGCGCCCGGGTCGCGTTCGATGAGGCGCTCGACCGCGGCGGCCTGGATGACCATGCCCGACAGGTGGTGCGCCGCGACGTCGTGCAGTTCGCGGGCGATGCGGGTGCGCTCGGCGAGGATCGCCGACTCCTCCCGTTCGCGTGCGGCCCGCAGCACCTGCTCCGACCGCTCCCGCGACAGGGCCATGTTGCGGCGGCGCGTCGCCACGTAGGTGCCGATGAACGCCGCCGCGACGTACAGCAGCGCACTCGAACCCAGCTGGTTGAGCACCGTGATCGCCGCGCCCGGGCTGCCCCAGGTCGACACCGCGGACATGCTCGTCTCCAGGACCACCGCGGCCGTCACGACTGCCGCGGTGAACCGCGCCGCCGTGAGGCACCCGACCGTGTAGGCCGCGATGGCAGGGCCGAGGCCCTGGGCCATGATCTGCGGCGCGACCGCGATGACCGCCAACTGGACGAGGACGATCGCGGCCATGCACAGGCCGGGCCGCACCGTCCGCAGGCACAGCAGCAGGCCCTGCACCGCGGCGAGCCCGCCCATGGTCCACACCTCGGCCTTTGTCACCTGCAACGACGGCTCGGCCGGGCCCAGCTGCGCGAGGATCGTATACAGCCCCAAGGTGACCACGGCGACGACAAGCGCGAGGACCACGTCCCTGGCGAACGGGCCCGCGGCCCCGATCCGGGAGAGCGCGCGGTCGAGGCGCTCTCCCGGGGTCGGCCTCCGGCGGGCGGCCGCGCCTTGCCTGGCGGGCGCAGTCATGTGGACACTCCTGTCGTCGGCCGCCGCGGCGGTCAGTACGTGATGTTCGGCGAGAGCAGCTGGAACCCGAACGCGAAGTCCGCGACCGCCGAGAGGGCCAGGAACACGACCACCGTACCGGTGACCGCCTTCCAGCCCGCCTTGCGGCGGATCTCGCCGACCAGCTTCACGACCGCCGGGATCAGGCCCAGGGCCCCGACCAGCTGGAGCACCTGCACGGTGCGGATCAGCGCGGGGGAGAGGTCCTGGAGCGACATCGCGATCAGGATGATCGCGAGCCACCCGAGGACCGCCAGGACCGAGGACGCGGCGCCGATGCGCACCAGCACCCGCCAGCGCCGTCCCTCGCGGCCCGGTCCGGGGCGGTGGCGCAGGCGGCGCCAGATCGTGGCGGCGGGCCAGGCGAGGAGGCTGAGCAGCAGGACCGTGAACGAGGCGATCAGCAGCGGGAAGGCGATCCGGCGGTCGGCGTCCAAGGGCAGCAGGGTGAACGCCGCGTCGTGGACGATGCCGGTGACCTCGCCGTCCTCGGTGCGGACCGCGATGGTGCGGTCGCCGCCGACCTCTTTCCAGACGCCGCCGCCGACGGACTCGAAGACGCCGGGCTCCATCGTGCCGGGGTCGGCCGCGAAGTACAGGCGCCCGTCGTCGAGCGCGGTGATCTCGGTGGTGTTGAGGAGGTCGATGACCGACAGGAACGTGGACTGCGAGCCGCGCGAGGAGTAGTAGACGCCCGCGAGGTCTTCCGCGTCCGACCCGTCGGCGACCGTCTCGGTCTCACCGGGGAAGTACCGGTCGGCGAAGGCGCCCATGAGGTCGGCGCGCATGCCGAGCGTCTCGGAGCCCTTGGTGCCGGAGCTGTTGAAGGACACGAAGATCCCGGCCCCGTCGTCGGGGTAGAGGTTCAGGTGCGAGTGGAACCAGTTGGTGTCGCCGCCGTGGCCGACGATGCGGTGGCCGTTCTGGTCCTCCTGGAACCAGCCGAGGGTCATCCGCTGCGCCCCGGCGAACTCGGCGAGGCTGTCCTCGTCCAGTGCGGGCGTGTACATCAGCTCGCGGGTCGCGGCGTCGAGCAGTTCTACCCCGCCGGGGTGGGTGCCGAGCTGCGCGAGCATGAACTGCGCCATGTCGTCTGCGGTGGCGGACAGGGCCCCGGCGGGCGGGGTGCCGACGTATTCGAACGGCTGGGCCGGGCCGTCGGCGTTCGCGTACCCGTCGGAGATCCGGTTGGCGAGTTCGGCGGGCAGGGGCTGCTCGAACGAGGAGGAGCCCATGCCGAGCGGCTGGAACAGGTTCTGGTCGATGTAGTCCTCGAACGGCATCCCGCTGACGCGCTCCACGATGTACCCGGCGAGGGCGTTGCCGTAGTTGGAGTACGAGGGCGTGGTGCCGGGCCGGAAGACCTGCTCGGGCGGGTCGGTCGCGAGGGCGTCGCGGAGGTTGACGTCGTCGCCCTCGAAGGCGATGAGCCCGGCGATGCGCTCCTCGAATCCGGCGGTGTGGCTGAGGAGGTGCCGCAGGGTCAGGTCGTCGTCGTAGCGGCGCTCGATGGCGAAGTCGAGGTATTCGCTGACGTCGGCGTCGAGGTCGAGTTCGCCCTGCTCGACGAGCTGCATGACGGCGGTCGCGGTGAACACCTTGGACACCGATCCGGGGCGGAACAGCGTCTCGGCCGGGTCGACCTCGACGCCGGCGGCGGTGTCGGCGTAGCCGAAGCCGCGGGTGGTGAGGACCTGCCCGTCGCCGACGACGGCGACGGTGGCCCCGGCGACGCCGGCGTCCTCCAGCATGCCGGGGAGAGTCGCGTCGAGCCAGGCGTCGACGTTCGCGGCGGTCAGCTCCTCGGGCGCCGCGGGGGTCTCGGGTTCGGGCAGTTCGGGATCGCTTGTACTACAGGCGGTCGCGAGGATCGCGACGGCGGCGAGCGCGGCGGCGGTGCCGCCGAGGCGGCGCCGGGCGGGGTGTCGGGCGGTCATGTCGTCTCCAGTGGATGCGTCGGTCCGGTGAGGACCGCGGATGCGATCGGTGCGGGATTCCCTTGCGTTCGAACCACACCATCGTGGCCGCCCGGAGGCATTCGCGACTTCTGGCGCAAGTCGGAATTCGACTTACGACCTTTGGGGGAGACCGCCGCCACGACATTCATGTGAATGGATGTATTGACTCAAAGCCCTCGCTTGGTTACCGTGAACATCACCTGGTGGCCGCCATGTACGTCCCGACCCGACCCATCCATCGGAGTTCCCATGCGCAGCGCACCCCTCAACCGCCGACTCCTGTTCCAAGCCGCGGGCGCGGCCGCGATCGCCGCGGCCGCCTCCCCGTTCGGGCCCGCCGCCCCGGCCTCGGCGAGCCCCGGCGTCCTCTACTCCAACGCGCTCGTCCAGCAGCGCGCCGACCCGTTCGTGGTGCGCCACACCGACGGCTACTACTACTTCACCGCGAGCGTCCCGGCCTACGACCGGATCGTCATGCGCCGCGCGACCACGATCCAGGGCCTCGCCACCGCGCAGGAGGTCACGGTGTGGCAGAAGCACTCCAGCGGCCCGATGAGCGCCCACATCTGGGCGCCGGAACTCCACTACATCAGCGGGAAGTGGTACGTCTACTTCGCCGCCGGGCGCGCCGACGACGTGTGGGCCATCCGCATGTACGCCTTGGAGAACGCCAGTGCCAACCCGCTCACTGGGACCTGGACCGAACGCGGCCAGATCACCACCCCGCGGGACTCGTTCTCCCTGGACGCCACCACGTTCACCAACGGCTCCACCCGCTACCTGTGCTGGGCCCAGAGCGACCCCGAGCTCTCCAGCGGCACCAGCCTCTACCTCGCCGCCATGTCGAGCCCGTGGACCGTGACCGGCACCCCGGTCCGCATCAGCAAGCCCACCAACTCGTGGGAGACCATCGGCCACAACGTGAACGAAGGCGCCGCCGTCGTCAAACGCAACGGCCGCATCTTCATGACCTTCTCCGCCAGCGCCACCGACGCGAACTACGCGGTCGGCCTCCTCACCGCCTCCGAAGGCGCCAACCTGCTCAGCGCCGCCTCATGGACCAAGAGCGCGCAGCCGGTGCTGCGCAGCAGCGACGCCACCGGCCAGTTCGGGCCCGGCCACAACTCCTTCACCGTCTCCGAGGACGGCCAGAGCGACCTCATCGTCTACCACGCCCGGCCCTACAAGAACATCAGCGGCGACCCGCTCTACGACCCCAACCGGCACACCAGGGTCCAGAAGTTCTACTGGAAGGCCGACGGCACCCCGGACTTCGGCGTCCCCGTCGCCGACGGCGCCACCCCGTACCGCTTCGCCGCCCACGGCTCGACCACGGTCGTCCTCAACCACTACGACTTCCGGCTCCGCGCCAACGCGACCCCCGCGCTGCTCGCCGACTCGCAGTTCCGCATCGTCACCGGCCTGTCCGGCACCGGCACGGTCTCGCTCGAATCGGCGAACTTCCCCGGCCGCTACCTGCGGCACCGCAACTACGAGCTGTGGGTGGAGGCGAGCGACGGCTCGGCCCAGTTCCGCCAGGACGCCAGCTTCTACCGCCGCGCAGGGCTCGCGGACGCGACCGCCGCCTCCTTCGAGGCGGTGAACTTCGCCGGCCGCTACCTGCGCAACGCGAGCGGGCTGGTCAACCTGCTGACGGCCACGACCGACGCCGAGCGCTCGGCCGCGACGTTCCGCCTCGAATAGGGACACCGCGGGCCCCGGCCGGAAGGCCGGG
>NZ_QFRW01000034.1:0-1447 GCF_003265355.1 Glycomyces dulcitolivorans
AGGCTCCCAAGCCCCTTGGACCCAAGCCTCCCGACGACTGCCGGGAACCGACCTGTAGATCCCTCAAGGCCCGCCACGGCGGGACCCCTCGTATAAGAAGAAGGAGCAATCAACGATGATCAGCCACCCTTACCGCCTCCGGCGCCGATCCCTCCTCACGGGCGCCTCCGCGGCGGCCGTGCTCGCCGCCGCCGCGGCCTGCGGCGACGACGACGGGCCCGCCGGCACCGCCGACGACCCGATCGAGATCAGCTTCGAATGGTGGGGCGACGAGACCCGCGCCGGCCTCACCAACGACGTGATCGCCCTGTTCGAATCCAAGAACGAGGGCATCAAGGTCAAGGCCAACTTCGCCGACTTCCCGACCTACTGGGAGGGCCTGAGCGGCCGCATGGCCTCGCGCGACCTCCCCGACGTCTTCCAGATGGACTACTCCCGCCTGCGCCAGTTCGGCGGCTCGGGCATGCTCCTGCCGCTCGAAGGCGTCGTCAAGACCGACGACTTCCGCGAGGGCTTCCTGGAGACCGCCAAGCTCGACGGCACGCTCGTGGCCGTCCCGGCCGCGGGCAACACCCTCGGTCTGCTCTACCGCGCCGACTGGTTCGAGGCCAACGGCGTCCCCACCCCCGTCGCCGGCTACAGCTGGGACGACTACAAGTCGGCCATCTCCACCCTCACCCCCGCCCTCGGCGAGGGCAAGTGGGGCGGCGGCGACTGGGCCGGGCAGTACCACTTCATGGAGCTGTGGCTGCGCCAGCAGGGCGGCAGCTTCTACACCGAGGACGGCAAGGCCCTCAACTTCACCCAGGAGCAGCTCGTCGAGTTCTGGGGCACCTCCGCCGACCTCTACGCCGACGGCCTCGTCCCGCCGGTCGAGACCACCATCGAATGGACCGAGGACGGCCTCGTCCAGGACGTGCTCGGCTCCGAGATCGGCTGGGACAACTTCATGCCCGGCTTCGCCCCGACCGTGGCCGAGAACGGCGGCACCCTCGCCCTCGCGGCCCCGCCGAGCCTCGACCCGGCCAACCTCGGCCTCTACCTCAAGCCCTCGATGCAGCTGGTGATCTCCGCCGCGACCGAGCAGCCCGAGGCCGCCGCCAAGTTCATCGACTTCTTCCTCGGCGACCCCGAGGCGATCGCGATCCTGGGCACCAACCGCGGCATCCCGGCCACCAACACCGGCCTGGAGAACGTCGAGCTCGACGAGTACGCGCAGGCCGTCCTCGACTACGAGGCCAGCGTCTCCCAGTACCTGACCACCCCGCCGCCCGCGCCGCCCGCGGCGACCGGCGCCATCGAGGTCAAGTTCGGCGAGATCTACCAGCAGGTCCAGTACGCGGAGATGACCGGCGCCGAAGCCGCCGATCTCTTCTTCACCGAGGCCGAGACCCTGCTGGCCTCCGAGCAGTAAAGACCGAGGGCCGCAGGGGTGCTCAAGCACCCC
>NZ_QFRW01000034.1:1459-23831 GCF_003265355.1 Glycomyces dulcitolivorans
GGCCCGAAGCCCTACGCCGATAAGGAACCTCACCGTGTCAGCTCCCCCCACCGCCGCACCGCCCGCGGCCAAGGCCGGAGCGGCCCCCGCGAAGCAGAAGAAGAGCGGCGCCAAGCGCCGCTCCGCGATCTCGCGCCGCGGCGAGCTGCTCACCGGCTACACCTTCATGACCCCCTGGATCATCGGCTCGCTGGTGTTCACCGTCGGGCCCATGCTGTGGTCGCTGTACCTCTCGTTCACCGACTACCACCTGATCCTCGGCGGCGACTTCATCGGCTTCGACAACTACACGGCCATGTTCGCCGACCCGATGTTCGCGCGCGCCGTGAAGGTCACCCTCCTGTACGTCGTCCTCGCCGTCCCGCTCAAGCTCGCCGCCTCCCTCGCGGTCGCCATGCTCCTCACCCAGAAGCGCCGCGGCATCGGCTTCTACCGGGCCGCGTTCTACATGCCCTCGCTCATCGCCATGAGCGTCGGCATGGCCCTGGTCTGGAAGGCCCTGTTCGCCGCCGACGGCCCCCAGGACCAGTTCATGAGCCTCTTCGGCTGGGAGGGCGGCGGGTTCATCGGCAACCCCGACGTCTCCATCCTCATGCTCGTCCTCCTGAGCGTGTGGACCTTCGGCGCGCCCATGGTCATCTTCATGGCCGGCCTCCTCCAGGTCCCCGACGAGCTCCACGAGGCCGCCGAAGTCGACGGCGCCGGCAAGTGGCACCGGTTCGTGCACATCACGATCCCGATGCTCTCCCCGGTCATCTTCTTCAACGTCCTCATGGAGACCGTCCACGCCTTCCAGATGTTCGGCCCCGCCTTCATCATCGGCGGCACCGCCGGCGGACCGGCCTGGTCCACGCTCTTCTACACCGTGCGCATCTACGCGCTCGCGTTCGTCGACCTGCGCATGGGCTACGCCTCGGCGTGGGCCTGGATGCTCGTGCTCGCCGTCGGCGTGGTCACCCTGATCATGTTCCGCGCGGCCAAGAACCTCGTCTACTACGCGGGGGAGGACAACAAATGACCGCCGCAACCGCCCCACGCACGATCACCAGGAAGCCCCGCACGCCGGCCGAACGAGGCAAGTCCCTGCTGTGGCACCTGTGCCTCCTCGCCGCCCTCGTCGTCGTCCTCTACCCGGCCTTCTGGGTCGTCACGGCCTCGATCAAGCCCAACGCCGACATCATCACCGACATGTCCCCGATCCCGACCACGATCACCTGGGAGAACTTCGCCTCCGCCTTCGACGGCCTCGCCGGCGTCCCGCTCTGGCGGTTCTTCTGGAACTCGTTCGTCATCGCGGCCCTGTCGGTGGTCGGCATCGTCGTCTCCTGCTCGATCACCGCCTACGCCCTCGGCCGCCTGGAGTTCCCCGGCCGCAAGGCCATGTTCGCCGTCGTCATCGCGACGCTCCTGCTCCCCGGCCAGGTCATGCTCATCCCGCAGTACCTGATCTTCTCCGAGCTCGACGTCGTCAACACGATCTTCCCGCTCGTCATCGGCAAGTTCCTGGCCCTGGACGCGTTCTTCGTGTTCATGTACGTCCAGTTCCTGCGCGGCATCCCCCGCGAACTCGACCAGGCCGCGACCATCGACGGCGCCGGGCACTTCCGCATCTTCTTCTCGATCATGCTGCCGCTGCTGCGCCCGGCGATCGTGACCTCCTCGATCTTCACGTTCATCGGCTCCTGGAACGACTTCATGGGGCCCCTGATCTACCTGCACGAGATCGAGAAGTTCCCGCTGCCGCGACTCCTCCAGTCCTACAACAACACCGAGGCCGTCTCCAACTACGGCGGCATGATGGCCATGACCCTCCTCTCCCTCGTCCCCGTGGTGCTGTTCTTCCTGGTCTTCCAGAAGTTCCTCATCAAGGGCATCGCCACCTCCGGGGTCAAGGGCTGATGGCCGCCATCGCCCGGCCGCGGCGGGCGTTCGGCGAGGGCTTCGCGCTCTTCGCCGAATGCCTGCTCACCGGCGTCTGGTTCGCCCTCGCGGCCCTCCCGGTCGTCACGGTCCCGGCCGCGCTGGCGGCCGCCGCCCGGCACCTGCGCGCCCACACCGAAGGAGAGCCGACCTCCTGGTCCTCGTTCTGGGCCGACTTCCGCACCGCCTGGAGGGACGGCTGGAGCGTCGGCCTCGCCATGGTCGGCGCGGCCCTGCTGCTGGCGCTCAACCTCGCCGTGCTCGCCCAGGAAGGCGTCCCCGGCCGGCCCGGGTTCGCCCTGGCCACGTTCATCGTCGCGGCCCTGGCGCTCACGGTCCTGTTGCGCGCCACCGCCGACTGGACGCCCGGCGCGCGCTGGAGGGACCTCTTCGCCGCCGCCCTCGACCACACCCGGACCGACCCGGCCGGGACCGGCATCCTCCTCGGCGGCACCGCCGTCTTCGCGGCGACCGCGTGGGCCCTGTGGCTGCTGGCGGTCCCGATGGCCGGGTGCCTGGTGGGCGCGGCGGTGGCGGTGCGCCGCAGGCGGCTCGACAATGCTGGGGAGGACGCAGGGGAGTAGTCCTCACGGGCGATGCGGGTCCGCGCGGCGTCCTGCGCGAGAAGGACGGGTATTCCTTCCAGCGACGGGCGTCGATGCTTGCTAGCGTGGGGAAGAACCACCCCCAGTGGTCCGGCCGTCACGGCCGGCCGTGAACCCGCACGGAGGCAACCATGTCCGCAACCCCCGCCCCCAAGACCCGCCCCGGATCCGTCACCTTCGCGGTGTGGCTCCAGATCCTCCTGGCCCTGTTCCTGCTCGCCGGGACGGCCGTGAGCTTCCTGTACGGCCCCGACGCCGCCGATGCGGCCGACGCCGCCCTCGAAGCCCAGGGCTACGCCGTCACCGACCTGCCCGAGGGCACGTCGTTCGAGACCGGGACGGGCTCGCTCGCCTTCAACGTGGTGATCGCACTCGGCCTGATCGTGCTCGCGCTCCTCAACGGCGCGGGCAAGCGCCCCGCCCGCGTCATCACCTGGATCGTCCAGCCGATCATCCTGGTGTGCACGCTCGCCGGGCTGGCCTTCACGCTGTTCCTGAGCCAGACGCTGACCTACCTCTTCGAGAGCTCCGGCGACGAGACGCTCGAAGACCTCGACATCGAAGCGGTCGTCCAGGCCACCGTGGACGCCTACCCGGCCTGGACCGACATCGTGTCCTACGGCTCGCTCGCCCTCGGCCTGCTCGGCTCCCTGCTGGTGATCATCCTGCTGGCCGTGCCGTCCGCGAACGCGTACTTCCGCAAGGAAGAGCCCGAGAAGTTCATCCCCGGCGCCCCCGCGGTCTAGCCGCGATCCGGAACCTGCGACACGCGACCCGAGCCGGCCCCAGCGGACCGGCTCGGGTTGTTTCCTATCACGTTTTATATAAGATATATATCGACTCCGAGGCGTACCGCCTCCTCTGAGGACGGGCCCCACGCAAGCTCAGCACGAAATATCGCCGGGCTGCGCCCGACAACTACACGAACAGGGCCTCGGATTTCCCCGGTACGCGTGTCGGCACCTACGGCTAGAATCGCGGTACACCCACCGAAGCGAAGTGAAACGACCACACACCGCTCGTCCACCGGCGAGCGAGAGGAGACCGACCCAGGGCACCGGACCGCCGCGGCGGACGGCGCCGCCGAGAGGACCGCCTTGAGCAAGTCAGCCGCAGCAGCACCCCCCGCCGGTTGGGGGGTGTGGACCTGGCCCAACCTGGTCACGGCCGTGCGCCTGCTCGGCATCCCGCTGTTCTGCTACCTCCTGCTGGCGACGCAGTACTACTGGCAGGCCGCGGTCGTCCTCGCCGTCGGCTCGGGCACCGACTGGGTCGACGGGCAGCTCGCCCGCCACCTCAACCAGGTCTCCAAGCTCGGCCGGCTCCTCGACCCGTTCGTCGACCGGCTCTACATCCTCACCGCGCTCCTGGCGCTCACCTACGTGGGCCTGCTGCCGTGGCTGTTCACCCTCGCCGCGCTCGCCCGCGAGGCGGTCATGGTCGCCATGGTCATCGTCCTGCGCTGGCACGGCCACGCCCCGCCCCAAGTGCACTTCCTGGGGAAGTCGGCGACGACGGTGGTGTTCTGCTCGTTCCCGGTGCTCGTCATCGCCGGCCTGGTCCCCGAGGCCGACTTCTGGGCCAAGCCCTTCGGCTGGGCCCTCGCGTGGTGGGGCCTGGGCCTGTACTGGCTCGCGGCCCTGGTGTACCTGCGCCAGGCCGCCGGGCTCCTCAAGGCCGGGCGCCCGCGCACCGAGATCGCGGCCTGAGCAGGGTAGCGGTCCCACCGCTGCTCGTCCGATCGGCGCTCGATCACGCGGCCGCCGACCCGATGCAGCGGCCGCTGCGACAGGCGATACGGTCATGTGCGTCCGACCCGCCTCCCGGCGGGGTTCTCAGAGGGGAGCACCAGGTGATTCCGGAAGAACTGCGCTATACGGCGGAGCACGAGTGGGTCGAGCAGCGCGACGGGAACGTCGTCCGCATCGGCATCACCGAGTTCGCTCAGAACGCGCTCGGCGACGTCGTATACGTCCAGCTTCCGGAGGCGGGCGCCGAGGTTCGGGCAGGTGACGTGGTCGGCGAAGTCGAGTCGACCAAGAGCGTCTCCGACGTGTACGCTCCGTTGACCGGTAAGATTCTTGCGTGCAATGACGAATTGTCGGAATCCCCGGAATTGGTGAACAGCGACCCCTATGCGGCGGGCTGGATGTTCGACATCGAAGTCGAGGATTCCGGCTCGCTCAGTGCTTTGCTCGACGCCGGAGCGTATGCGAAGCTTACGGAGTGACCAGAGGGTCCAGACTTGTAGAAGGTGGCAATCCATGACGCGTTCGAATGACGAGTTCCCTCCGCCGGATGTGACGGCCACGATGAACCTGTCCGCTTTGCAGGAGGGCGGCGAGGTCGACGCGGAGCTCAACTCCGCCCGGTTGGCGGACTCGCTCCCGGCGGGCACCGCGTTGCTGGTGGTCCGCCGCGGGCCGAACGCCGGTGCGCGCTTCCTGCTCAACACCGAGGTGACGACCTCCGGCCGCCACCCTGATTCCGACATCTTCCTCGACGACGTGACCGTGTCGCGGCGCCACGCCGAGTTCCACCGCGACGCGTCGGGTTTCACCGTCCGCGACGTCGGCAGCCTGAACGGCACGTATGTCAACCGGGAGCGCGTGGAGACCGCGGGTCTGGGCAACGGCGACGAAGTGCAGATCGGCAAGTTCCGCCTGGTGTTCATCTCCGGCCCCAAGCCGACCGCCTGACCGCGGGCCGTACCCCGGCGCGCTGCGAGCGCGTCTTCGGCGCAGTAGGCTGAGAGTCTCAGGACCCGCCCGGGCCAGTCCCTGGCGGGTCCTTCCATTAGACGGCGATCCGTTGGAGGCGTTACCGGTGCGGATGATGACCGTGGTCGGGGTCCGCGTGGAACTCCCGAGCAACCAGCCGGTGGTGCTCCTCAAAGAGGTCGACGGGAATCGTTATCTTCCGATCTGGATCGGGACGGTGGAGGCGGCCGCGATCGCCTATCAGCAGCAGGATGTGCAGTTGTCGCGTCCGTTGACGCACGATCTGATTCGGGACGTGCTGGAGGCGTTGGACGTGACGTTGACGGCCGTGGAGATCACGGAGCTGCGGGACACGATCTATTTCGCGGAGCTGGTCCTGGACGGCCGTACGCGTGTTTCTTCTCGTTCGTCGGATGCGATCGCGATCGCGTTGCGGACCGAGGCGCCGATCTGGTGCGCGGATGCGGTGCTCGATGAGGCCGGGGTGGTCCTTCCGGATACGCAGGAGGACGAAGTGGAGAAGTTCCGGGAGTTTCTCGAAGAGGTCACGCCCGAGGACTTCGAGGAGAACCGCTGACCCTTCGGGACCTGCCGAGGTTTTCTCTGGTTCAGCCCATGGTGGAGGGTCGGGGCGTTTAGGCTCACCCTCGTAAGTACCGGCTGACCTCGGAGGATGCGCCATGGACGCCCACAGTGAACCCTTGGGACGGCCTGCGGTCCCGCCCAGTCAGATCCGCGGTTGGCGGGGGACGGCGGCGTGCAGGGTCGTGGGCATCACGTACCGGCAGCTCGATTACTGGGCGCGGACGGGGCTGGTGGAGCCGAGTATTCGTCCGGCGTCGGGGTCGGGTTCGAACCGGTTGTACTCGTTCCGGGACATCATCGTCTTGAAGGTCATCAAGCGGCTGCTGGATGCGGGGGTGTCGCTTCAGAACATCCGCAAGGCGGTGGAGGCGTTGCGGTCGCGCGGGGTGAAGGACCTGGCGGAGATCACGCTGATGTCGGACGGTTCGACGGTGTACGAGTGCCGGTCGGCTGGTGAGGTGATCGACCTGCTGCGGGGCGGCCAGGGGGTGTTCGGGATCGCGGTGCGGTCGACGGTGACCGAGGTGATGGGGCGGTTGGCGACGCTGCCGGGGGAGGCGCCGGTGAAGGCGCCGACGCAGTTGCACGCGCCGGAGCGGCTGGATGAGCGCCACACGACGGGTGTGCCCGGTCGCCGGCGCGGGGTGTCCTGACCTACGATGGCGGCAGAGCCGGAAAACCGGGCGGGAGAGATCGTGGGCCTCATGCGCTACACGGCACCGAAGGGGCAAGTCCCTCGCTTCAAACTCTCAGGTACCAGGACCGTTCGGGTTTGGCCGCTCTGAAGCCGCACCTGTGGTGACAGACGAGGGGATGCCAGTGTCGTCCCATGTCACCGGAGGTACCGTGACCGACCGTTCTTCCTTCGCCGCCCGCCACATCGGCACTGCGCCCGCCGATCAGGACGCCATGCTCAAGGCGGTCGGGTATCCGAGCATCGATGCGCTGATGGACGCGTGCATGCCGGAGTTGATCCGCTCTTCCGACGGTCTGGGGCTGCCTGCGGCGGTGTCGGAGACCGAGGCGCAGGCCGAGCTCAAAGCCCTGGCCGGGTTGAACCGGCCGATGCGGTCGATGCTCGGCCTGGGGTATTTCGGGACGCACACGCCGGCGGTGATCCGGCGGAACGTGCTGGAGAACCCGTCGTGGTACACGGCGTACACGCCGTACCAGGCGGAGATCTCGCAGGGGCGCCTGGAGGCGCTGCTGAACTTCCAGACGATGGTCGCCGACTTGACCGGGCTCGATGTCGCGGGTGCGAGCCTGCTGGATGAGGCCACGGCGGCGGCGGAGGCGATGCTGCTGGCGCGGCGGGCCGCGAAGCGTGGGGCCGGTGACGTGTTCGCCGTCGACTCGCGCGTCCTCCCGCAGACCCTTGCGGTGTTGCGGACGCGGGCGGAGCCGGTGGGGATCGACCTGGTCGTCGCCGACCTGTCCGAGGGGATCCCGGAGGGGGCGTTCGGTGTGCTCCTCCAGTACCCGGGTGCCGACGGCGCGGTCCTGGACTGGAGCGCGACGGTCGAATCCGCGCACGCCCGGAACGCGCTCGTCACCGTGGCGGCCGACCTCCTCGCCCTGACGGTCCTGACCGCGCCGGGCGAGTTCGGTGCGGACATCGCGGTCGGGTCGACCCAGCGCCTGGGCGTGCCGATGGGCTTCGGCGGCCCGCACGCCGGGTACATGGCGGTGCGCGAGTCCCTGCAGCGGCAGCTGCCGGGGCGCCTGGTGGGCGTCTCGCGGGACTCGGGAGACCAGCCCGCGCTGCGTCTGGCGCTTCAGGCGCGCGAGCAGCACATCCGGCGTGAGAAGGCCACGAGCAACATCTGCACCGCGCAGGTCCTGCCGGCGGTGATCGCGTCGTCGTACGCGGTGTGGCACGGTCCGGCTGGGCTGCGGCGGATCGCCGAGCACGCCGCCGCGCAGGCCGCGCGCCTGGCCGCGTCCCTGACCTCCGCGGGTATCGCGGTCGCCGACGGGGCGTTCTTCGACACCGTCACCGCGACCGTTCCCGGCGGTGCCGACGCGGTCGTGGCCGCGGCGGCCGAGCGGGGCGTGAACGTGCGCGGCGTCGACGCCGACACCGTCGCCGTCTCGTGCGACGAGACCACGACCGAGGCCGACCTGGAGGCCGTGTGCGCCGCGTTCGGCACCGACCTCCACGGCCCCGTCGCCACTGCGATCCCCGCTTCGCTTCGCCGTGAGTCGGCGTACCTGACGCACCCGGTGTTCACCGCGCACCACTCCGAGACGGCGATGATGCGCTACCTCAAGCGCCTCGCCGACATGGACTACGGGCTCGACCGGGGCATGATCCCGCTCGGGTCGTGCACGATGAAGCTGAACGCGGCCGCCGAGATGGAGCCCATCTCCTGGCCCGCGTTCGCCGACGTCCACCCCCTCGCCCCCGCCGACCAGACCGAGGGCTGGCGGACCCTCATCGACCAGCTCGAAGGCTGGCTCGCCGACGTCTGCGGGTACGCCGCGGTCTCCGTGCAGCCCAACGCCGGCTCCCAGGGCGAGCTCGCCGGGCTCCTGGCCATCCGCGCCTGGCAGCACGAGCGCGGCGAGACCGGCCGCGACGTCTGCCTCATCCCCGCCAGCGCGCACGGCACGAACGCCGCCTCCGCGGTCTTGGCCGGGATGCGCGTGGTCGTGGTGGCGTGTGACGAGGCGGGGAACGTCGACCTCCCCGATTTGGATGCGAAGATCGCCGCGCACGCGGATCGTCTTGCGGCCCTGATGGTCACGTACCCGTCCACCCATGGGGTGTACGAGTCGACGATCGTTTCGGTGTGCGCGAGGGTCCATGACGCTGGCGGTCAGGTGTACGTGGACGGTGCGAACCTGAATGCGCTGCTGGGGTGGGCGAAGCCGGGTCGGTTCGGTGCGGACGTGTCGCACTTGAACCTGCACAAGACGTTCTGCATTCCGCACGGCGGCGGCGGCCCGGGTGTGGGTCCGGTCGCGGTGGCGGAGCACCTGGTGCCGTTCCTGCCCTCCGACCCTTCCGATGTCGCCGGCGCCGTCGGTCCGGTGTCGCAGGCGCGGTGGGGTTCGGCGGGGATCCTTCAGATCCCGTGGATGTATCTGCGGATGATGGGTTCGGCCGGTGTCACGGCCGCGACCGCGTCCGCAGTCCTGGCCGCGAACTACGTGGCCGCGCGGCTGCGCGAGCACTACCCGGTCCTCTACACCGGTGAGCACGGTCTGGTCGCGCACGAGTGCATCCTCGACCTGCGGGACCTGTCCAAGGACTCCGGTGTCACCGTCGAAGACGTCGCCAAGCGGCTGATCGACTACGGGTTCCACGCCCCGACGATGTCGTTCCCGGTCGCCGGGACCCTCATGGTCGAGCCGACCGAGTCCGAAGACCTCGCCGAGCTCGACCGGTTCATCGAGGCGATGATCGCGATCCGTGCCGAGATCGACGCGGTCGCCGCCGGCCAGATCGCGGTCGAGGCGTCGGCGCTGCGGGCGGCGCCGCACACGGCCGCGGTCGTCACCGCCGACGCATGGGACCGGGCCTACTCGCGCACGGAGGCGGCCTGGCCGGCCGGTGTCGGCACTGCCAAGTACTGGCCGCCGGTGGGTCGGATCGACAATGCGTGGGGGGACCGGAACCTGGCGTGCACGTGTCCGCCGATCGAGGCGTTCGGGGAGTAGTGGTTCGGGAGGTCCGCTCACTACTGTGGGCGGGCCTCCGACATGCGGGCTTTACACTGGCTGCCGACGATCCCCCCAGGAGTGACGCGCATGGTTTTCGGCATTGAGCACAAGGTGAAGTCGCACCGCACCGGTCGGCGGCGCAAGAAGGGCGGCCAGCAGAAGCTGGTGGCGCCCTGGATCGTGATCACGCTGGTGTGTGTGCTGGTGGCGTCGGGTTTGACCTGGGGTTTCGTGGCGTTGTTGCGGACGGGGTGCTCGGGTGAGGTGTACCGGGTGACGGTGGCGGCGGCGCCGAGCGTGTACGGGTCGCTGGGGGATGCGGCGCAGGCGTGGGAGCGGGAGCAGCCCGAGATCGACGGGGAGTGCATCGGCGTCGAGGTGACCGAGGTGCCTGCGGCGGATGCGTCGCGGGGGATCACGGGTACGTGGGACACGATGTCGTTCGGGAAGCGGCCGATCGCGTGGGCGCCGGATGCGCAGGCGTGGGCGTCGTGGCTGACCTCCAGTGAGGCGACCGCGGGGTACGTGTCGACCGATCCGGTGGTGCTGGGCGAGGCCGGGTCGGTCCTGGCTTTGGCGGAGTCGACGGCGACGGATCTGGGCTGGCTGGGGGGCGAGCCGCCGACGTGGCAGGACGTGGTCGATGCGGCGGGTGCGGGGACGATCAATCTGGCGGCGGCGAATCCGCGGTCGTCGACCGAGGGCCTGGTGTCGTTGCTGAACGCGTCCTCTGACGGTGCGGGCGGGTTCTCGCAGGCGGCGGCGGATGCGTATGCGGCGGCGATCGAGGCGGGGTCGTCGGCCGAGGACGGGAACGCGCTCAAGAACGCCTACGTCGAGGCCGCCGATCCGACGCAGGTGATGACGATGCTCGACTACCAGGTCGAGGACTTCAATGCGACCTCCGAGTCCGAGGACCCCCTGGTACCGGTGACGCCCAGCGGCACCACCGTGTCGGCCGTGTCGTCGTACATGGTGCTGGGCGGTGCGGGCTGGGTGTCGGCGCCGGACGCGGAGATCGCGGAGCGGTTCGGCGACTACGTGGCGGGCCTGGTGGCCTCCGGTGAGTTCTCCGACCCCGAGCTCAAGCCGGTCGAGGACGACGCCGCCGCGCTGGCGCAGACGACGCCTGAGGCGGTGGGTGCGGCGGTGCGGGCGTGGCGGTCGGGGGCGCAGGACTTGAACGTGCTGTTCCTGCTGGACTGGTCGGCGGCGACGATGGAGGAGACCGTCGACTACGGCGGCGACACCGTGGAGGCGGGGATCGCGGCGGTGCGGATGGCGATCGACATGGTCGGGGAGATGGAGCCGACGTGGCGGGCCGGGTTGTGGGAGTACGGGGTCGGTGCCGGGGGCGATGAGGCGAACTGGCGGTCGGTGGTCGAGTCGACGGAGATGTCCGCGGACGGGCAGTCGACCTTGACCGAGGAGCTGTACGACCTGTCGGAGACCTCGACCTATGAGGGCGGGTCGCCGCTGTACGACTCGCTCGTCGCCGCCTACGGCGATCTCAACTCGCACCTGGTGGAGGGGGCGTCGAACGTGATCGTGGTGTTGACGAACTCCGGTGAGGACACCGCGAGCCTGCCCACGGTCGAAGAGACGGCGTCGACCCTCCAGGGCATGGCCGGTTCGGTCACGGTCTACACGGTCGGGTTCGGGTCGGCGAACGCCGACAACCTGACGGCCCTGGCGGCGGCGGCGGGCGGGGAGTACATTCCGGCGCCTGCGGACGGCGGGATCCTCGGGACGATCGCCCCGGCGTGAGGTGCCCCACTCGGGGCCGGGAGGTCGGGCCGGGTTGGGCGACACTGGACTGATGTCGATCTTGGGGGCCGTGGCCCCGGCGCCGCCGGGCCTGGATGCGGCGTGCCGGGCTCGTCTGGTGGAGGTCGACCGGCTCGAATGGCGCCTCGGCGACGGCGGCGACCCCGCCGCCTTGGCTGAGGCGTTCTGCGCGCGGTACCAGGTGCCCCATACGGGTGCGGACGGTTCGGTGTGCGGGGTGGCGGTCCTGATCTCCGCCGCCGCGGGTGCGGTCATGGTCGGCGGCGCCACCGGTGCCCCGAGTCCGGCCCCGGCGGTCCCCGACCTCGCCCTGGTCGCCTACACCCACGGCCCCACCCGCAACACCCCGAAGCCCGGTGGATTCACCGTTGGTGAATGGCGTCCGTCGTGGTCGGGCGCCGACCATGCGAAGGCCGTCGTCGCCGTCCAGGAGGCGATCGGGCGCGGCCAGGTGTACGTCGCGAACGTCGTCGGCCACCGCACCGCCCCCTGGTCCGGTGACCCCGCCGGGATCGCCGCGGCCGTGGCCGGGATCGAGGGCGCCTCCTGGGGCGGGGTCCTGTCGGGGGACGGCTGGCTGGTCGCCTCCGGGTCCCCCGAAGCGTTCCTCACCGTCGACGGCACCCGCGCCGCTACATTTCCGATCAAGGGGACCGCACCGGCCACCGAGGAGGGCCGCACCTGGCTGGTCGAATCGGTGAAAGAGCGCGCCGAGCACGTCATGATCGTCGACTTGGAGCGCAACGACCTCGCGCAGGTCGCCGTTCCCGGCACTGTGGCGGTGGAGCGGTTGTTCGCGCTCGCGAAATGGGACCGCCTCTGGCAGGCCGAATCCACTGTGGTGTGCGATATCGCGGCGGGGACGGGCCTGGGGGACCTGCTGCGGGCGATGTGCCCGCCCGGTTCGGTGACGGGCACGCCGAAACTGGCGATGCTCGACCTCACCGCGGGCTTGGAGCCGGTCGGTCGGGGCCCGGCGATGGGCGCGTTCGGATTCCTCCAAGGGGACCGGATCGGCCTGGGCGTGTCGATCCGCACCGTCGCCCTCGACGAGTCGCGCGCGCACCTGTGGGCGGGCGGGGGCATCACGTGGCGGTCAAGCCCCGAGGCCGAAGTCGCCGAAGCGGAAGCGAAGGCCCGCGCGGTCACCGCGCGTCTCTAGGTCAGTCCCGGGCGGCCTTCCAGATCGCGATCGTCTGCTCCTTGGCGCGCTCCCGGAGCGCGTCGGGCCATTCGGCCCGGTACAGGCGCAGCCTGGGCGTGGGGGAGTCGAGTTCGACCACGCACCCCAGTGCCATGGGAGGATCCGGGTGAAGCCGCTGGAGCCAGACCGTGCCGACGTTGCCGTCGTCGCCACTGACCTGGATGGTCCGATGTTCCAATTGGAACTGTCCTAGGATTTTCGGCTCGCTCATGCCCGAGTCCTCACCGTTCTTGTCCCACCGATATGGGCGGCGCGGCGGTTCGTGTCAGCGCATCGCCTGCGGGCCCGCATCAATCTTTCCCACCCCGGCGCAGTCGTGTCAATACCCGGCGCGACACCTGCCCGGGTGAACCCGGACGAATCGGGTCCACAGTTGAGGCTGGGAGCGATCGGCGGGCGGTGCGCGTGCGGGTGTGCCAAGCTGGTGCGCATGAGCGACGACGAGGAATTCCGCAGCATCGCCGAAGCCGCCTTCGACCTGGCCCGCACGGGTGAGACCGAACGCCTCCTCGCCGCCATCGCCGGCGGTGTGCCGGTCGACCTGGTCACCGGGTCGGGGGACTCGCTGCTCATGCTCGCGGCCTACCACGGCCACGCCGACACCGTCCGCGCCCTGATCGAGCATGGTGCGGAGGTGAACCGGTGCAACGACCGCCAGCAGTCCCCGCTCGCCGGGGCCGTGTTCAAGCACTACGAGGACGTCATCGCCGCGCTCCTCGATAGCGGGGCCGACCCCGACGCCGGCACCCCCTCGGCGCGTCAGATCGCCGCCATGTTCGACCGCGACACCTTCACCCGCGCCTTAGACGGCGCGCATGCCCTCGGGCAGGCGCCCCCACGCGTGCAGGTCCGTCAGATGCTCCTCCAGGCACGTCGCGAACGCCCCCGCGGCCTTCGTCAACGGCGCCTCCCGCCTTGCGGCCAGCGCGATGGTGCGCGAGGCCCCCGGCGGCGCGAGCGGTGTGGCGCGCAGTCCGGGCCGCCCAGCGGCGATCATCGCCGGCAGCAGTGCGATGCCCAGGCCCGCCTCGACGAGTGAGGCGACGGCGTCGGTGGCGCCGCCGTCGACGCCGGTGCGGGGGGTGAATCCGGCGGCCTCGCAGGTGGTGATGGTGAGGTCGCGCAGGTCGTAGCCGTGGGCGGGGAGGACGAACGCCTGCTCTCTCAGTTGCGGCAGCCCGATGAACGCCTGCCGCGTCAGCGGCGGCAAGTGGGCCGCGGAGGCGACGACGAGGGCTTCGGCGAGGAGCGGCTGAACCGAGAGGCCGGTGTCGGCGCCGGTGTCGCCGGCGGTGAAGGCGAGGTCGAGGTCCCCGGCCGCCAGATGCCCGGCCAGCGGGCCCGACCCGTCCTCGGTCAATGTCACCGTCACGCCGGGGTGGGCGTCCCGGTAGCGGGTGAGGAGGGGGGCGATGAGCCAGGAGCACAGGGAGGGGGTGGCGCCGAGGCGGAGGTGTCCGGCGCGGACGGCGAGGACGTCGTCGATGTCGGAGCGGGCGGCGGCGTGGGCGGCGGTGATGCGGCGGGCGTGGGGCAGGAGGGTGGTGCCGGCGTCGGTGAGTTCGATGCGGCCGCGGGAGCGGGTGAAGAGGGCGGCGCCGAGTTCGGTTTCGAGGGCTTGGATCTGCTTGCTCAATGACGGTTGTGTCACACCCAGTTCTTCGGCCGCATGAGTGAAATGTCTGGTTTGTGCGACGGTGAGGAAGGCCTGGAGCTGCTGCGGGCGCATGTCCATAACGTATCGGCATGGATCGGGGTTCTGCCATGAATTGGACCGGTGAGGCCGGTCGCGTCTAGCATCCGGTCGTGTCTACGGATCTGCAATCGCGCGCGCCCTCGCCCAAGGCGAAGCGCCCCACCTCGCCCACAGGGCCGTGGGCCTCGAACATCGGCTTGAAGATCGCCATGGCGGTCTCCGGGATCCTCCTCGTGCTGTTCATCATCGTGCACATGGCCGGGAACCTGCACGTGTTCGAGGGCCGCGAGGAGATGAACGCCTACGCGCACGGCCTGCGCACGCTCGGCGAGCCGCTGCTGCCCCACGAGTCGATCCTGTGGATCCTGCGGATCGGGCTCATCGCCCTGGCCGTGGTCCACATCTGGTCGGCCGTGGTCCTCACCCGCCGGTCCCTGGCGGCCCGGCCCGTGCGGTACAAGTCGAAGAAGCCCGCCAAGGGCGAGTCGCGGCACGCGGCGGCCACCATGCGGTGGGGCGCGGTCGTCATCGTCCTGTTCCTCGCCTGGCACCTGCTCGACCTGACGTTCCGCACGGTCAACCCGGTCAAGGACGTCCCCGACGCCTACGGGGCCGTGGTGGCGACGTTCAGCCCCGAGCGGTGGCCGGTCACCGTGTTCTACCTGCTGGCCCTGGTGGCCCTCGGGTTCCACCTGCGCCACGGCACCTGGTCGGCGGTCCAGACGATCGCCGGACCGGACACGAAGTGGCGCAAGCGCACCCAGGCCCTCGCACTCGCGATCGCCCTTGTCGTCGTCGTGGGGTTCGCCATCGTGCCCCTGTCGGTCACGTTCGGACTGGTGAAGTGATATGAGCATCGATTTCCACCGCGAAGGCTCGCCTGTCGCGGACGCCAAGGCCCCGGCCGGGCCCATCGAGGACCGGTGGGAGAAGCGCCGCTTCTCCGGCCGCCTGGTCAACCCCGCCAACCGCAGGAAGCTCCGCGTCATCGTCGTGGGCACCGGCCTCGCCGGCGCCTCCGCCGCCGCGACCCTCGGCGAGCTCGGCTACCGGGTCGCGAACTACTGCTTCCAGGACTCCGCGAGGCGCGCGCACTCGATCGCCGCGCAGGGCGGCATCAACGCCGCCAAGAACTACCGCAACGACGGCGACAGCGTGCACCGGCTGTTCTACGACACCGTCAAGGGCGGGGACTTCCGCTCCCGGGAGTCGAACGTGCACCGCCTCGCCGAGGTCTCCACCGAGATCATCGACCAGTGCGTCGCCCAGGGCGTCCCGTTCGCGCGCGAATACGGGGGCCTGCTCGACAACCGGTCCTTCGGCGGCGCGCAGGTCTCGCGCACGTTCTACGCCCGCGGCCAGACCGGCCAGCAGCTGCTCCTGGGCGCCTACCAGGCGCTCCAGCGGCAGGTCGCCGCCGGCACCGTGGACCTCCACACCCGCCACGAGATGCTCGAACTGGTCATCGTCGAAGGCAAGGCCCGCGGCATCGTCGTGCGCGACCTGGTCACCGGTGAGATCTCCACCGAGCTCGCCGACGCCGTCGTCCTGGCCACCGGCGGGTACGGGAACGTGTACTTCCTGTCGACCAACGCCATGGGCTGCAACGTCACCGCCGGATGGCGCGCGCACCGCAAGGGCGCCTACTTCGCCAACCCCTGCTACACGCAGATCCACCCCACGTGCATCCCGCAGTCCGGGGACCACCAGTCCAAGCTCACGCTCATGTCCGAGTCGCTGCGCAACGACGGGCGCGTGTGGGTGCCCAAGCAGAAGAACGACGACCGCCACCCCGCCGAGATCCCCGAGGACGAGCGCGACTACTACCTGGAGCGCCGCTACCCGGCGTTCGGGAACCTCGTGCCGCGCGACATCGCGTCGCGCGCCGCCAAGGTCGTGTGCGACGAGGGCCACGGCGTCGGGCCGGGCGGCCTGGGCGTGTACCTCGACTTCGCCGACGCCATCGCCCGCCTGGGCAAGCAGGCCGTCGAGGCGAAGTACGGGAACCTGTTCGACATGTACGAGCGGATCACCGGCGAGAACCCGTACGAGCGGCCCATGCGCATCTACCCGGCCGTGCACTACACGATGGGCGGCCTGTGGGTCGACTACGACCTGTCGTCGAACATCCCGGGCCTGTTCGTGACCGGCGAGGCGAACTTCTCCGACCACGGCGCCAACCGCCTCGGCGCCTCGGCGCTCATGCAGGGCCTGTCCGACGGGTACTTCGTCCTGCCGAACACGATCTCCGACTACCTCGCCGACGGGCCCTTCCCCAAGGTCGACGAGACCCACGAGGAGGTCGTGGCCGCCCGCCGCGAGGTCGACGAGCGCATCGCGTTCTTCCTCGGCAACGACGGCGACCGCACCGTCGACTCCTTCCACCGCGAGCTCGGCAAGATCATGTGGGAGTACTGCGGCATGGAGCGCACCGACGAGGGCCTGCGCAAGGCCATCGGGCTCATCCGCGACCTCAAGGCCGAGTTCTACAAGCGCGTCAAGGTCACCGGCAAGGCCGGAGGGCTCAACCAGGAGCTGGAGAAGGCCGGGCGCGTCGCCGACTTCTTCGAGCTCGGCGAGCTCATGTGCATCGACGCCCTGCACCGCACCGAGTCGTGCGGCGGGCACTTCCGCGCCGAGTCCCAGACCGAGGACGGCGAGGCCAAGCGCGACGACGAGCACTTCTCGTACGTCGCGGCCTGGGAGTACGGCGGGGACGAACCGGTCCTCCACAAGGAATCGCTCGTGTTCGAGTACGTCAAGCCCACCCAACGGAGCTACAAGTGAAACTCAAGCTGCGAATCTGGCGCCAGAGCGACGCCGACGCCAAGGGCGGGATGGTCGCCTACGAACTCGACCAGGTCTCCGAGGACGCCTCGTTCCTGGAGATGCTCGACGTCCTCAACGAGCGGCTCATCTCCGAGGGCGAGGACCCGGTCGCGTTCGACCACGACTGCCGCGAGGGCATCTGCGGGTCCTGCTCGCTCGTCATCGACGGGCAGCCGCACGGCCCGCAGGCGGCGACCACGACCTGCCAGCTGCACATGCGCAAGTTCAAGGACGGCGACTCGATCGACGTCGAGCCGTGGCGGGCCGGGGCGTTCCCGGTCATCAAGGACCTCGTCGTCGACCGCTCCGCGTTCGACGCGATCATCCAGGCCGGCGGGTACATCTCCGCGCCGACCGGGACCGCCCCCGACGCCCACGCCGCCCCGATCCCCAAGCAGGACGCCGACGCCGCGTTCTCGGCGGCCGCGTGCATCGGCTGCGGGGCGTGCGTCGCCGCCTGCCCCAACGGGTCCGGGATGCTGTTCATGGCCGCCAAAGTCGCCCACCTCGGGCTGACCCCGCAGGGCCAGCCCGAACGGCACACGCGCGTCCTCGGCATGGTCGCCGCCCACGACCAGGCCGGCTTCGGCGGGTGCACCAACACCGGCGAATGCTCCGCCGCGTGCCCCAAGGAGATCGGCTTGGATGTCATCGGCCGCCTCAACCGAGACTTCCGCAAGGCCGCCACCCGCGCCGCCTAGCGCAAGCAGCAGAAAGCGGCCCCCGGCCAAAGCCGGGGGCCGCTCGTTTTTCTCCTGCCCCGCGTGAGCGGGGAGACCCCAGGGGGAATTCCGCCCCACGTGAGTGGGTCAATGCCGCCCCATGTAAACAACGACCCGGACCCCCTTTCGTCGCGCCACTTGACGGTGACCCGCGTCTCTCTTTCCTTGCGGGTGACGCAACGTCAACCGATACCGTCGACACCGCACCGACGGAGAGGACTGCGATGGACACCTGGACGACCGCACACGTGGTCAAGCTGACCGGCGTCACCGCGCGCACCCTGCGCCACTACGACGCCATCGGCCTCCTCGCCCCCGCCGCCACCGGCCACGGCGGCCAGCGCCGCTACGGGCGGGCCGAACTCCTGCGCCTCCAGCAGATCCTCCTGCTCAAACGCCTCGGCCTGCGCCTGGACGTCATCGCCGAGATCCTCGAAGGCGGCCTCGACCAGACCGCGGCCCTGCGCCGCCACGCCGCCGAGCTCGCCGCCGAGACCGAGCGCCTCGCGACCCTCGCCGCCACCGTCGACGCCACCATCCGACAACTCGAAGGAGGCCGACCCATGGCACCCGAAACCTGGTTCCAAGGACTCGACGACGCACACCGGTACCAGGACGAGGCCCGGCGCCGCTGGGGCCAGGCCGTCGTCGAACGCGCCTGGTCCGTCCTCCAGGACATGACCCCCGACGAACGCCGCGCCCTCCCCGCCGAGTTCGACCGCATCAACACCGCCCTCGCCGCCCTCCGCGACGCCGGACACGCACCCGCCGACGCGCCCGTCCAGGACGTCATCGCCGACCACTACCGGCTCATAGCCCGCCACTGGGACACCGAACCCGCACCCGAGGCCTACCGGGGGCTCGCCGCCCTCTACACCGACGACCCGCGCTTCCGCGACACCTACGACCGGATCGGCGACGGCTTCGCCGCCTACCTGAGGGACGCCATGACCGCCTACGCCGACACCCTCACCTGAGGCAAAGGCGTTGCGGGGCCGGGCGAGGGCACCTAGGATCGCCCGATGACCACCGACACCGAGACCGTCGACTTCCGGCACAAGCCCGTGCTCACCGGCGACCGGGTGGTCCTGCGCCCCGTCGAGGTCGCCGACGCGCCCGGCCTCGCCGAGATCCTCCTCGACCCCGAACTGCGGCGCCTGACCGGCACCCACGGGACCGCGCGCCCCGGCGTCCTCGAACGCGCCCAGAAGCTCTACGCCACCAGGAGCATCGAGTACGAGGAGCTGTGGCTGGCAGTCACCGACGCCGCCACCGGCGACTACCTCGGCGAGATCGTCCTCGACGAACTCGACGCCGCCAACCGGTCCTGCAACTTCCGCATCTGCCTCGTCGGCGAAAGGGCCCTCGGCAAGGGCTACGGCACCGAGGCGATCCGGCTCCTGCTCGCCCACGCCTTCACCCACGCAGGATTGAACCGGATCGGCCTGGAGGTGTACGCGTTCAACCCGCGGGCCCGCCACGTCTACGAGACCGTCGGCTTCACCCACGAAGGGACCAAACGCCAAGCGCTGCTGTGGGACGGGGAGCCGGTCGACGCGCACACGATGGCGATCCTCGCCGACGACTGGCGCCGCGCCAACCCGTTAGGCTCACCCCCATGCGCGCACCCAAGAGCCTGTACCGGATCTACGCCGACCGGCTGCGCCGCAGCCTCGACCCCGCGCACCTGCCCAGGCACGTGGCCGTCGCCATGGACGGCAACCGGCGCTGGGCCCGGTCCCAAGGGTTCACCGACCCCGGGATCGGCCACCGGTACGGCGCCGAGCACCTCGACGACCTCCTCGCCTGGTGCCACGACCTCGGCATCGCACACGCCACGGTCTACGTCGCCTCCGCGGACAACCTCACCAAACGCGGCAGCAGCGAAGTCGCACACCTGATGTCGATGGTCGAACAGATCGTGGCCGAGCGGCTCCTGGAGGAGGGGAACCCGTGGCGGCTGCACCTGGCCGGGCGCCTGGACACCCTCCCCGACACGACCGCGCACGCCCTCAAGGCGGCGGTCGAGGCGACCGCGGGCCGCGAAGGCGCACACCTCACCGTGGCTATCGGCTACGACGGGCAGACCGAGATCGTCGACGCCGTCCGCACCCTCCTCGAACACGAAGCCGCACAAGGCACCGCGCTGGCCGACCTCGCCGCACGCGTCAGCGAGGCCGACATCGACGCCCACCGGTACACCCCGGACCTGCCCGGCGCCGACCTCATCATCCGCACCTCCGGGGAGCGGCGCCTCTCCAGCTTCCTGCTGTGGCAGTCCGCGGGCGCCGAACTGTACTTCTGCGACGTGTACTGGCCCGGATTCCGCCGCATCGACTTCCTCCGGGCCCTGCGCGACTACGCCCGCCGCCGACAGCACCGCTAAGCGGCCCAGGCGATGTCGACCTTCTCGTCAGGCGACGCGGGCATCGAGGCGCGCATCCCGGCCGGGCCGGCCACGACCGCGGTGAACCCCTCGGGCCCGGGCGTGAAGCGCCGCTCCTCGCCCGCGGGCACGATCAGGGTGTCCCCGGCGGCGAGGTCGGTGCTCTCGCCGCCCGCTTCGATGTGGACGGTGCCGGCGGTGAGGGTCCAGACCTGGTCGGCGTCGATGAGGTGCAGGGGCCCGGCCGTCCCCGCGGCCGCCTCCACCCGCCACACCGGGAACGGGGCCGCGCCCTGGGTCGGGGAGGCGAGGGTGGTCATGACCGCGGCGGGGGTGGCGGTGCGGCGGGTCTCGGTACTGCGGACGATGCGCACAGGGGTATCTCCTAAGATAGACAACATGGTTACCCATATAGTAAACCAGGTTGTCGATCATGGGTGAGTCGGCCCCCGGTCATGAACTCCCGCTGCGGCTCTTCGCCGCCTTCCGCGCCGCCGTCGACGCCGTCCACGACGACCTCGCCGCCAACGGCCACCCGAACCTGCGCCCCATGCACGGCTTCGTCTTCCAGGCCATCGGCACCCGAGGGACCACCGCCGTCGAACTCGGCGCGCGCCTGGGGGTCACCAAGCAGGCCGCCGGCAAGACCATCGCCGCCCTCGAAAAACAGGGCTACGTCGAACGCGCCCCCGACCCCGCCGACGCCCGCCGCAAAGCCGTCCGCCTCACCGCCGCCGGCCTCGACGTCCTCGACCGCTCCGCCCGCACCTTCCAACGCGTCCACACCGAATGGGCCGCCCAGATCGGCCCCGACCGCCTCGAGGCCCTCGAAACCGACCTCGCCGCCCTCACCCCCGGCGACCTGATGCGCCTCGACGCCCCCGGCTGGTTCGGCCCCGACCGCTAAAGTGCTGCGCATGACCCGAGACGAACGCCGCCACCACGAGATCGACCGCGCCGCCACCGCGATCGTCGCAGCGCTGCCGCAAGCGGAGATCGACGACTGGACGGCATGGGGCGCCGCGCTCCAACGGCAACCGGCCGAACGAGAACCCGGTCCGCAAGCCCGCTAACGAACCCGCGGCGGGCCCACCCGGCCCGACAGGCGGACGCTCGCGCCCGTCTCGACCGGAGATGCTTCGGCGCGGATCCGCGACGGCGCGCCCAGCGACTCGCCCATCGACACCACCACCCGCACCGGACCCTCCGCGGCCAGGACACCGGCCAGCGCGGCCGTGCTGTTCGCATTCGCCGCATCCTCGGGCACCCCGATCGAGGGCGCGAACATGCGCGCATCGAACCGCCGCACCCCGGTCGGGGCGTAGACGAAACAGCCGAGGAGGTTCGCGGCGTCGCAGGCCGCCGCCAGCGCGGCGAAGTCCGGTACGAGCGGGCCGAGCCGGTCCGGGCCCACCGGGACCAGCAGGCGCTCGCGGGCCGTGCCCGCCGCATGCACCGGGCCGGCCGGCTCGACTCCCAGCGCCGCCAGCACCGGCGCAGTGTCTTCGACGCTCGGGACGCGGTATCGGGTCAACCCGGCGTCGAACCACGGGCCCTCGGCCGTGGTGCCGCCCAGGAACTCTCGGCCGGCCGTGCGCAGTCGCCACTCGTCGCGCCCGTCCCACGCCTCCAGGACCGCCAGCGCCGCCAGGGTCCCGTGCCCGCACGCCGGGAGCTCCCCAGCCCTCGTGAAGAACCGCAACCCCACCACCGGCTCCGTGCGGTCGACGAACACCGCGTGCGACACACCGAGGTCGCCCGGGACCCGCGCCCGCTCCGCATCAGTCAGATCGCCTTCGACGACCGCGGTGGGGGAGCCGGTGCCCGGCTCGCCCCGCCAGCACGCGTCGACTACGACGGTCCTCACTGGCCGGGCCGGTCCTGGTGGGCGGCGATGAACCGCTGCGCCGAGCGCACCAGCGGCTCGTACTCCGGGGCCGCGTGCCGGGTGTGGAGGCGGTCGCACAGGCCCGTCAAAGCCGCCGCGAGGTCGGCCATGAGGGGCCCGCGCTTGCTGGCATCCGTGAGCGCCATGAGCATCGCGACCCACACCGGCCCGTGGTCGCGGAAGTTCACGTGGAGGTTCCGCTCGCCGTGGCGGTCGGCCGCAGCGAGGAGGTAGTGGACCTCGGTGGCGATCCGCCACGCCATCGCCGGGCTGGTGCGCGCGAGCGCCGCCACGGCCGGCTCGGCCGCATGCAGGGCGACCGCGGCCAGGCCGAGGTCGCAGCGGGCCGAGACCGTCGGCGGC
>NZ_QFRW01000035.1 GCF_003265355.1 Glycomyces dulcitolivorans
GTGCTCGCCGGCTGGCCCGCGAGCACCGCGACGCCCATGACGGCGGCGAGCCACCCGGAGCCGCGGCGCGGCAGGTTCGGGTCGGCCCGGCCGGCCGCGGCCATGAGGGGGCTGCCGCCGGAGACGTAGTCGTTGTGCCGGTGCGTCTCCGGGACGGAGCGAGCGGGCCGCGCTCGCGGCTCCAGTTCATGCCCCCGGGGGTGTCCCGTCGCCCGCTCCGGGAGACCCTGCGGGCCGCCGGACGCGGAGGCGGCCGGGCGCCCTCAGGCGCGGACCACCACGACCGGGCACCGGGCGTGCGTCACGCAGTGGAGGCCGACCGAGCCGAGCAGGGTCCCCGCCAGCGCGCCCCGGCCGCGGCTGCCGACCACCAGCAGATCCGCCGTCTCGGAGCGTTCGACCAGGATCTTGGGCGCGTACCCCTGGCGGGTCGCCGGCTCGACCGGCGCGTCTGTCCGGCCGCCGAGGACTTCGCCGATCGACCCGTGCAGCGCCCGTTTGGCGGTGGCCTCGAAGGACTCGCCGGGCAGGTCCTCGACCGGGGAGCCGTACAGGTTCGGAATCTGCCAGACGTGCAGCGCCTCCACCACGGCGCCGAGGCGCTCGGCGTGGTCGATCGCCCAGCGCAGGGCGTCCAGGGACGCCGGCGAGCCGTCGATCCCCACCACGAAGCGTTCCTGTTCCGCCATCGGTCTCTCCTTGCAGGAAGTTCGCCGCTCCTGATTCGACCGTAGCAGCGTTCACCCCTGCGGGTCACCCGGACGCGAGCCGCGTCGCCGCATGCCGGCCGGAGATGACCACTGGCACCGCAGGCCGGGACCTCCGGCCCTGAACCGGCGGCGCCTGCGCGAGCAGGCTTGCAGGTGAAGTGAAGGAGGAGCCATGACGGACTTCGAACGCTCCGGGAGCCGCATCGTCGTCGGCGTCGACGGATCGGCCCACTCGCACCAGGCGCTCGAATGGGCGCTCGCCTACGCCGAGGAGCTGCACCTCGACGTCACCGCGGTGCACGCCTGGCAGTTCCCGTACGCCTACGGCTCGGGGGCGACGATCCTGGCCGCCGAGGACTTCTCCGCCCAGGCGCGGCGCGTCCTCGACGGCGCCGTGGACAAGGCCGCCGCCGGGCACCCTTCGGTGCGAATTGCGCGGCACGTCGTCGAGGGCCACCCGGCGCGGGTGCTGATCGAGCAGTCCAAGGGCGCCCACATGCTCATCGTCGGAAGCCGCGGCCACGGCGCGTTCGTGGGCGCTTTCATCGGATCGGTGAGCCAGCACTGCGTCAGCCGCGCCCACTGCCCGGTCCTCATCGTCCGCGAAGCCGACCGGCCCGACGCAGGCTGACCGCGGGGAGGCCGGAGTCGCAGCGCCCGTCGTCCGCGGTCCCGGTCCATCCGCGGCGGCGGGATCAGCAGGCCGTCGCTCGCCTCGTCATGCGGACGGTCATTCGGCCTCGGCCGAGCTGGCCGGTGCCGCCTCGGTCGCCGGGTCCGAGGGTCCGGCGGCATGATGGCCGGTCCCGAGGCGGACCTCGGGACCGGGTCCTGAGCGACACGGACCCGGGTCGGCGGAGTCCGTGCCGCTCAGGTCAGCGGACGAGTTGCCATTGCTGGTTGGCGCCGCCCCAGTCGCTGTACTGCACGACGGCGGCACCGTCGCCGGTCGCCGCGCCCTGGACCTCGACCGCCTTACCGCTGTTGCGATTGATCAGACGCACATAGCCGCTGTCGGAGTCGGCCAACCGGAACTGCTGGTTGGCGCCATTGTGGTCGGTCCACTGGTGGACCGCGGCACCGTCGGCGGTCGACCAGCCCGACACGTCCAGCGCCTTCCCCGAGTGCCGCGCCCTGATCCGGAAGTACCCGCCCCCGGCATCCACGAACTGGAACTGCTGGTTGTAGGCGTTCGTGCGGGTCCACTGGTGAAGCAGGGCCCCGTCGGCAGTGGACACACCGCTGACGTCCAGGACCTTGCCGCTGTTGCGGTTCACCAGGACGTACCAGGCGGTGGGGTCCGGCCCTTTCAGCGTTCCGAGGCGGGCGAGCGCATGGCTGAGCGCTCGCTCGGGGGCGTCGATCTGGTTCTGCGTGCCGGCCACTCCTGCTGCCGCTGTTCGCGCTTCGGCGAGCGCGTCGCGCATCGCCGCCCACGCTTCGGTGGGATAGTCCCCGGAGTCCAGTGATTCGGCGTGGGCGATCGCTGCCTCCAGGTCGCCTTTGTCGAGCGGCTGGTTCTGCGCCGTCAGCGTGTCGCTCAGCAGGAAGTGGTCGAAGTCGACGTGGCCCCCGGTCTGCTGGGTCGCGTAGTTGAACAGTGCGACCCGGTGTCCCATGAAGTGCAGGGATCCGCCGAATTCGAGCGGGCCGACGGCGTTGCCGAGCCGGGTCCAATCGATCCCGTCCGGACTGCAGTAGAAGGTCGTGAAGAGCTGCCCCTCGCTCCGAGTGAAGTCCAGATCCGCCTTGAGGTGCACCTCCGTGGCGTCCCCGAGTTCCGCAGTGGCTCCGGGCAGGAAGCGCTCGATCGCCGCCTGGTCGATCGACGCGGTGAAGGGGCGGCCGCGGTGGACGACTCCCACCGTGTTCACCCCGTTGACGCGCTTGACCGCGACGTATGAGAAGTCCTGCCCGAATGCTGCAAGTCCGGCGACGTCGCCGTCGTTCATGCCCGAGATGTCGAGCTTCGTCTCGGCCGACTGCCGAGGTCCGAAGGAGCGCTGGGAGAGCGTGTTGCGCGCTTCTTCCAGCCAGGTGAGCTCGCCACCGGAGTCGCGGTGCGTGTACGCACCGGTCACGACCTTGCCGGCCGTCAACCGCAGCCACCCTTCGCGGTCGGTGAGCGACCAGTACCGGTTGTCGGGCGTGTGGTTCCACTCCCAGGCCAGATCGAGGTTCGACCCGTTCGGGGCGATCTCATCGGGATGCGGCAGCTCGACGGCGGAGGACCGGCCGACGAGTGACACGTCGTCGACCTTGTAGTCCATGAGGTGCGTGTCGGGGTCCGTCGACGGATCGCTCACCCAGGGGGTCTCGATGAAGATGCGGACGTCGGAGAGTGCTTGGGAGGCGGGGATCGTGAACGACCCGGACACCTTGCCCCAGGTCCCGCGGGTCACGGCCGTGGCGGGTGTGAGGTTGGCGAAGGTCGTGCTGCCGCCGCTGTACCGGGCGGTGATGATGAACGGCTTGGTCGCCGGGCTTGCGGGGTTCTCGTATTTGATCCATGCCGAGACGTCGTAGGTGACGCCGTGCTGCACCTTGCCGGTGACGCCCTGCGCCGGCCCCGATCCTGTGGCGTTCCGCCCGGTGACGGCGATCGCGGTCGAGCCGGTGTGCGCGTCCGTCGTCGTCGAGAGCGTAGCGCCGTCGTTGGCGATCCAGCCCTGGGTGCTTCCGGACTCGACGCCGGGATTGCCGAAGAGTTCGACCCCGACCAGCGTCTCGTCGATGTCGGGCGGTGCCGGCAGGGTCCACTGCTCGTCCTGGAAGGCACGGTGCGGCGCATCGTTGTCGAAGTCGTCGGACACGACGATGGCCTTGAGCCGCTCGAAGCGCTCCTGCTCCGGGGCGAGCCTGATCGGCTTCTCGAAGACGCCGTCGACCGGCACGACGCCGTTGTCGCCGAAGGTCGGCCACCCGCCGCTCCAGGTCGCCGGGATCAGCGCCGGGATGCGGCCGACCGGATACGAGTCACGGAAGAAGAAGCCGTACCAGTCGTCGTCGCCCGCGTCGTTCGCGATGGGCACGAGGCTGCCTTGGGCGAATCCGTTCGAGGCCAGCGCTCCACGGGACTCGTAGGGCGCTGCGGTGTCCGCGAGGCGCCCGAGCAGTTCGGTCGAGCGGAACATGACGACCTGTCGACCGTTGCTGCGCCAGGTGATCATCACCACGTAGTAGTAGCCGTCGATGAAGAACACCTGGGCGCCCTCGAAGATCCCGTCGCTGCCGACGTACGGCTCGCTTGCGTAGTCGCTGCGCCGGATGAAGTCCGGGAAGTCCTGCTCGACCGCCGTCAGCGTCGGGTTCAGCCGAACCGCGCTGACGCCGCCGTAGACGATGTACGGCGTTCCGCCGCGGGCGTCGTCGAAGAAGAGCGACGGGTCGTGGAAGCCTCGACCGAACGCCGTCTTCGTCCACGCTCCGTTCTCGATGTCGTCGGTGCGGTAGAGGAAGGCGCCGCCGAGGTTCAGCGAGTTGATGAGCACGTAGTAGGTGCCGTCGTGGAAGCGGATCGACGACGCCCACTGCCCCTGCCCGTAGGAGTTCGAGCCGTTGCGCAGGGACGCGGCGTCACTGATGTCGAGGCGGTCGAACGCGTAGTTCACGATCTCCCAGTTGACGAGGTCGTACGACTTCATGATCGGTGCGCCCGGGCTGAGATGCATCGTCGTGCTGACCATGTAGTAGACGTCGCGCCCCTCGTCGTTCTGCGACGCGGGGACGCGCTCGACACTGACATCCGGCACGTCGGAGTTCAGCATGGGAACCGTGTAGGAGCCGTCGCCGGCGTCCGTCGTCGTATACGACGAATCGGGATTCCATGCTTCGGCGGCCTGGGCGGTGCCCGTCGACGCGGACGCGTCGACACTCATCTGCTGGGCTTGGGCTGCGGCGAACGGGTCGAGTGCGGTCGCGGCGGCGGCCCCGGCGAGCGCGCCGGCTCCGCCGATGAGCATCCGCCTGCGGCTCTTGGGGGTTTCCATCCAGGCCATGGTGGTCTCCTTGGTCGAGGTTCGTCGGGTCGTGGAGGCGCGGAGCGGGACAGGGTCGAGCAGTCGGGTGCGGCCGATGTCATCGGATGATCGCCAGCGGACGCGGGCACAAGGAATGCCTGTTATCGCTCACACATCGCAACTTGAGCCCGAAACATCTGATGGATTCTCCGGCGATTCGAACTATAGAGAGATCTCGATGTGTAGTCAACGGCTCGACGGAAGTTTGTTGGTACACCTGGCGTTAAACTAGGCCGGGCCGGGCCGGGGCGCAGGCGGAGGCGTTCGCCGCCCCGGCGTCGGGAACGGTGGCCGAACTCCCCTTGCGCGAGGACGACCGGTGAGCCGGGCCCGTTCTCAGCCGATGTGTGGTCCGCTCTCTCGGATTCCGCAGCTGCGGGCGCCAGTGCCGCTGGAGCATCTATCGTGGACCGCGAGATCTGTGGAGGTGCCTGTGCTTGCGTCCTGGTATGACCGGCAAGGCCCGGCCGGGGCAGTGCTCCAGGTCGGGGAGCTTCCCGACCCGGTGCCGGGCCCGGGCGAGGTCCGAGTGAGGGTGCGCTGGTCCGGCGTGAACCCGGGCGACACCAAGAAGCGTCGCGGGTGGCTCGGCTCGGCCATGCCCTTCCCCAGGGTCATCCCGCACAGCGATGCCGCCGGGACCGTCGACTCGGTCGGCGAGGGCGCCGATCCGTCCCTGCTCGGCCGACGAGTGTGGGTCTACGGGGCCCAGTCCTATCGGCCGTTCGGCACCGCCGCGCAGTTCACGGTCGTTCCCGCCGAACTGGCGGCCCCGCTGCCCGACAACGTGGGTGACGAGCTGGGAGCCTGCCTGGGCATTCCCGGCATCACCGCGCACCGGGCGGTCTTCGGCGACGGGCCGGTGGAGGGGCGCGTCGTCCTGGTCCACGGGGTCCTCGGCGGCGTCGCGTCGGTCGCGGCCCGGCTCGCCGCCTGGGGCGGGGCCACGGTGATCGGGACGGTCCGTCGCTCGGCGGACCTCGCCTCGGTCGATCCGGTCGCAGTACCGGTCGCCGTCGCGCTCGACCAGGCCGATCCGGTGGCGGCGATCCGCGAGCACGCGCCGGACGGCGTCGACCGGGTCGTGGAGGTGTCCCTGTCGGACAACGCCGACCTCGACGCCGCCGTGACCGCGCTCGGCGGTGTCGTCGCCGCCTACGGCACCCGTGAAGACGCGACCCACTTGCCGTTCTGGCCCATGCTCTTCAACAACCTCACGGTGCGACTGCTCGGGAGCGACGACTTCCCCGCCGCCGCCAAGCTCCAGGCCGCACACGACCTCACAGCGGCCGCCGCCGACGGGGCCTTGACCGTCGCACTCGGCGAGGCGTATCCGCTGGAACAGATCGCCGCCGCCCACGACCAGGTCGACGCCGGCAGCCGCGGCCGGGTTCTGGTCGCCCTCCCGGACTGACCACTCTCAAGGGACGCTCGGCGATCGGGTCGCACGCGAAGCAACCCGGCGTTCACGATTCGATGAAGTCGCGGATCTCCCGGGCCAGCGCATCGGGGGCGGTCAGGTACGCCTCGTGCGCGTGGCCGGGGATCTGGACGAGTCGCGCGTCGGGCAGCGCGCCCTGGAGGCGCCGCGACGTCTCGATGAGCACGGGAGGGCTGAGCTCCCCGGTGACGAGCAGTGTCGGGCAGGTGATCAGGGCGGTCCGGTCGAGGTCGTCCCCGAAGCCGTCGATGGCCCGCAGCTCGCGCGCCCAAGTGGGGGCCATGGACGCGCGGGCGGCCCAGACGGGACTGGCGCGAAAGGCCTCGATCGCCGCCTCGGGCATCCGCAGGAAGTTCCGCAGCCCGAAGGCCAGGGCGTCGTCGTAGTCGCCCTCGGCCACGAGCTTCTCGTACGGGGCGATGGCGTCGCCGCCGACCGGACCGTGCAGCGGGACCGGGGGCTCATAGAGGATGAAGGCGGCGGGAGGCTGCCGGAGGGCGAGGCCCAGGGCGACGAGGCCGCCGTAGGAGTGGCCGAAGAGGACCGCGTCAGGGCCGGCGAGTTCGAGCACGGCGGCGATGTCCTCCTGTTCGCGCTCGAAGTCGAACTTCGGGCCGTCCTCGCTGGCGCCGTGGCCGCGGCGGTCGACCGCGTAGGTGGTGCAGTGCGGGGCGAGCGCGTCGGCCAGCAGCTGCCAGTCCTGGGCGGTGTTCAGCGCTCCGGGGGAGATCACCAGCGGACGGCCGTGTCCGGTGACCGTGGCGGCGATCTTGGTGCCGTCGGCTGAGGTCGCGTGGGCCTGTCGAGTCGGTTCGCTGGTCATGGAGCCTGCCCTTCGGTGTTTCGGCGGCCGCGCGGTTCGCGGCCCGGCGGGAATCGGTCTGTTCGGTGCCGTTCGACGGCGCCGGAATCGACGCTAGCATGAATATATTCCATGGAATAATATTCCATGGAACTTATCTGATAGGGTGTGCGGCGTGACGCAATCAGGAGACGGAGTCCGGTGGCTTACCGATCTGGTCCGGCTGGAGATCGTCCTCTGGGATCGGGTCGACGCTCGGCTGAAGGCCGATCATGAACTGCCGCTGCCGTACTTCGAGGCACTGCACATGTTCGCACCGGATCCTGACGCGAGCCTGCGGATCGGCGACCTCGCCGGAAGGCTGCGCATCAGCGTCGGAGGGGCCAGCAAACTCGCCGACCGAGTCGTCGCTTCGGGGCTGCTCCGCCGCGACCCCGATCCCGACGACCGCCGGGCCAGCAGGGTCGCGCTGACTCCCGAGGGCAGGGCAATCCTGGCCGCGGCCTCCGAATCCTATGAGGATGAAGTGGACCGGCTTCTCGGAACCGCCCTCGACGAAGCCGACCGACGGCACATGCATGCCCTCGTGGTCAGGCTGCTCGCTTCGGCCAGCGAGGATGCGGGCTAGGGCCTGTTGCCGGTGGTGGCTCAGCGGCTCACAGTGTCCAAGGGCCGGTTGACGGGCGGATCGCCAGGGCGACAGGTGGCGTCAGTGGTTCGGCTCCGGCGGGTGTCAGGCCCTGGAACAGGATCGCAAGGTAGCGGCACCAGCCGTCGCTGCCGGGATCCATGGTCCACAATGTGCTCGTCAGCATCGCCATGATCCGGAGCAGGTCCTCGGGGACGAGGTCGGCGCGGAGGCGGCCGGCGTCCTGCGCCCTTCGCGTCAGCAGTGTCATCGCGTCCCTGAACGGCGGATAGAACTCCGCGGTCAGGTCGGCGGCGCCGCGCGCCGCGGCCAGGGTGTTGAGCTCGCGGCTCGCCAGGCCCATGGCCGCCTCGATCAGGGTGAGGAGGCCGTGCATCGGGTCCTCGTCCGCCAGCGCCCGCTCGATCGCGGGCGTCAGGTCCTCGGTGACGGTCTGGCTCAAGGCGGCCCGGACCAGGTCCTCTTTGGTCGGGAAGTGGTTGTAGAGCGTCCGGATGCGCACGCCTGCACGCCGGGCGATCTCCTCAAGCGGCGCTTCGGGGCCGAGGTCGGCGAAGACCGCGCGGGCGGTGCGCGCCAGGCGCTCGGCGTTGCGCGCCGCATCGGCGCGCAGCGGGCGCGCGGGTTCGCTGGGCATCCGACAAGGATACCAACATGCAGCCAAATGCAAGATATGTTAGCCTTTGCCCGCAAGTTGAACTTGCAGTTGAATGCAATATTCGACCGAGGTGGGGAGTTCAATGAGGCCTGACATCGGGCTGCGCGAGTACGGGACCGCACGACGCGGCGCGTGGTCGGCCAGGAAAGCCGTCCAGCGACGCAAGTCAGACGGCGTCGCGACATCGCCGATCGGAACGGTCGGACCGGACGAGGGCCAAGCGTCCCCGGCGGCCGTCATCCGTTCGGCCGCAGCATGAACCGGGTCGTGATCGTCGGCGCGTCGGCTGGTGGGCTGGCGACGGCGGTGGCGCTCCGGATCGGGGGGTACGCAGGTGCCGTCACGCTCGTCGGCGATGAACCGGACGCGCCGTACGACCGGCCGCCGCTGTCCAAGGAGTTCCTCTCGGAGCAGTGGGAACCCGACCGGCTGACCTTGCTCGCGGCCAACGACCTCGACACGCTCGACCTGGAGCTGCGACTCGGCACCCCCGCGACGGCGCTCAGCACTGCCGATCGCGAGGTCGCGCTGGCCGACGGCTCCGCCGTCTCCTACGACGCCCTCGTCGTCGCCACGGGCGTCCGCCCCCGGCTCCTGCCCGAGCGCCGGAACGGGGTGCACGTGCTGCGCACCGTGGCCGACGCGCTGCCCCTGCGGGAACGGCTGGCACCGGGACGGCGGCTGGTCATCGTCGGCGCCGGATTCGTGGGCACCGAGGTCGCCGCGATCGCCCGCGCCCGAGGCGTCGAGGTGACGATGCTGGAGTCGGCGACGGCCCCGCTGGCGCATGAGATCGGCGAGGCGGCCGGGCGATTCCTGGCCGAGCTTCACCGCCAGCACGGCGTCGAGGTCCGCACTGAGGCCGCGGTCACCGAGGTCACGGCGGACGGCGTCCGGATCGAGGACGGGACCGCGGTGGAAGGCGACGACGTCCTCCTCGCGGTCGGTTCCGAACCGAACACCGAGTGGCTGACCGCCGAGAACCTGAAAGTCCACAACGGACTCGTCTGCGACGAGTACTGCGCCGCCGCGCCCGACGTGTACGGCGTCGGCGACGTCGCCCGCTGGTACAACCCCCTGTTCGGCACGGAGATGCGGATCGAGCACCGCAGGCACGCGTCCGAGCAGGCCGCCGCCGTCGCCCGCAACCTGCTGGAGCCCGACGACCGCGCCCCGTTCGCGCCGGTCCCGTACTTCTGGTCCGACCAGTACGACGTGCGGGTCCAGGCCTACGGCCACCTGCGCGAGCACGACGACGCGGTCATCGTCTACGGCGACGTCGCCGCCCGCCGGCTCCTCGTCGCCTACCGCAACGGAGACCGCTTGACCGGGGTCCTCGCCGTGGGCCAGTCGCCGAGGGCCCTGCGCTCCTGGCGCGCCCTCATCGCCGCCCGGTGCACCTGGCGCGCGGCGCTCGCCATCGCCTGACTCGTCAGCACCCGCTCAGACAACGAACCACCACCTCCGACAGAAAGGCTGTGGCAGCAGCACATGGATCCGACCACCTTGCACACCGTCAACTCGATCGAAGCCCTCAAAGCCCGCTTCTTCCGCGCCCTCGACACCAAGGAGTGGGCCGAGTTCGAGTCCACCCTCGCCGACGACATCGAGGTCGACCACACCGCGCTCGGCGGCCATCAGGCCACCGGCGCATCGAACTACGTGGCGCTCCTGCGAGAGGACTACGACGGCACCGTGACCGTGCACGACGCGCACATGCCCGAGATCGAGCTCACCGCGGCAGACAGCGCGGTCGGCACCTGGGCGATGCAGGTCCTGCTGGTCCGGCCGGACGGCCAGCGCGTCCTGGCGTTCGGACACCATCAGGACACCTACGGCCTGCAGGACGGCCGCTGGCTGATCACCACCTCCGCATCGACACGGCTGCAGGTGGACGAGTCATGACGGCGACGCGGCGAGGCCGCCACGCCGGAGCGAGCACCACACCGGAGGCGGGCGGTTCGGCACGCACCGCGACATCGGATGCGGCCGTGCCGAATGGAACCGCCGGCCGGCCGCAGGCACCGCTCTCGCACCGGGCGGGCCCCGCCCGCGGGTGGTGGTCGGCGCCGAAGCGTCGGCGCCTCCTGCTCGGCGCCGGAGGCCTGGTGCTCGGCGGCGGTGCGGCGTCGGCTCTGTGGGCGCACAATGCGACATCGGCCAGCGCCGAGCCCGAAGCTCCGTCCGAGGGCGTCGAGCCCGCGGTCGCCGTGGCGGCCGTCGCCGAGATCAAGCAGGTCAAGGCCCGCTACTTCCGAGCGGTCGACACCAAGGACTGGGAGCTGCTCAAAGCGCAGCTGACCGACGACGTGGTCGTCGACACGACCGGCTCGGGCGGGCCCGTCCTCGTGGGATCGGACGCCTTCATCGCCTTCCTCCAATTGACGCTCAGTCCCGCGGTGACCGTGCACCACGGGCACAGCCCTGAAATCGAGGTCACCTCGCCGACGACCGCGACCGGCGTGTGGGCGATGCAAGACCTCCTGATCTTCCCCGGCGACCCCCGGGTCCTCGGTTTCGGGCACTACCACGAGACCTACGAATCCGAGGACGGCCGATGGCGCATCGCCGAACTCAAGCTCACCCGGGTGCACATGGACCCGATCGGACAGCAGCAGCTCTTCGGCATGTGAGACGACGGCCCTGCACGGTGTCCGGCCACCAAGCGGGCGCCGTGCACCCGGGCGGCCGACGTCCGCACACCTCGAACGAGGGCCCCAGCCGGTGCCGAGCGCGGCCCGCTCGGCATCGGCGACGGGGACGGTCCCGGCGTGCCTGCTGCTCACGGGTGCGGTGAATGCGCCTGTGCGGCAGTCGTAGGCAGCGCCGTTCGCCCGGCAGCAGGCAGAGCGTTCACAGCAGTCCCGGCTTCGTGCCGCCGGCATGGGTTCTTGGAGTCATGCCCAGGAGCAGCAGGTCGAGGAACCCGGCGGCGTCGGTGTCGAGGGCCGCCGAGGGCGGGATCAGCGCGCGGTAGAGGAGGGTACCGGAGATGGCGTCGGCGGCGGCCTCGATGTCGAGGTCGGCGCGGAACTGCCCGCGGGAGACGCCTGCTCGCAGCAGTTCCAGCATCTGCTCCCGGCTCGGGCCGGTGAAGCGCTCGTATAGCTTCTCGGCGTCGGTGCCGCCGTCGGTCGCGGCGGCGGCCAGGCCGCGGATCACCGCGACCGCCGCGGGCTCGCCGAGCTGCATGAAGAACTGGCCGAGCCAATTGCCGAGGTCCACTGCCGCGTCCCCGGTCTGCGGCGGGGCCTCCGCGTTGATCCCGAGGTGGCCGGCCATGACCGCCTCGGCGACGATCGCCGCTTTCGAGGGCCAGCGCCGGTAGACGGTCTGCTTGCCCACCCCTGCTCGCGCGGCGATCGCCTCGATCGTCATCCGCTCGTACCCTTCGGCGGTCATCAGGTCCCGTGCCGCCTCCAGGATCGCCGTGTCGGCGTGGGCGTTGCGGGGTCGTCCGCGCTGTTTGGCATCCACATCGACGAGTGTAATATCGAGATCAATTTACAATACGCAACGTCTCGTAAATATAATGAGAGGACGCAGCCATGAGCAGAGAAGTCCTGGTCGTCATCGGCACCGGCGGCATGGGCCGCGCCATCGCCCGCCGCAGCGGGAGCGGGCGGAAGGTCCTGCTCGCCGATTTCAACGAACCTGCCCTGGCCGCGGCCGCCGACGAGCTGCGCGGCGACGGCCACGACGTCACCTCCCGGACCGTCGATGTGGGCCGACACGACTCGGTTTTCGCACTGGCCGAGGCGGCGGCCGATCTGGGGCCCGTGGGACGCATCGCCCACACTGCGGGCCTGTCGCCCGCGCAGGCGTCGAGCGAGGCGATCCTGCGGGTCGACCTGGTCGGCACCGCCCTCGTGCTCGAAGCGTTCGGCCAGGTCGTCTCGCCCGGCGGTGCCGCGGTGGTCGTCGCCAGCATGGCCGGTCACATGGCGGGCGGCCTGGACGCGGAAAGCGAGCGGGCACTGGCGGCGACTCCGGCCCGAGAGCTCATGGACCTGCCGTTCCTCGCGGCCGTCGCAGCCGGTGACCCAGGCCCGGCCTACAGCGTCGCCAAGCGCGCCAACCTGCGCCGCGTCCAGTCCGCGGCGGCTTCATGGGGCGAGCGGGGCGCCCGCGTCAACTCGATCAGCCCCGGCGTCGTCTCCACCCCGATGGGACGGCGGGAACTCGACGGGGAGAGCGGGGACCAGATGCGGGCGATGATCGCCATGTCCGGCACCGGGCGCGTCGGCACCCCCGACGACATCGCGGCGGCCGCGGCGTTCCTGCTCGGCCCCGACGCCGACTTCATCACCGGCACCGACCTGCTCGTCGACGGCGGCGCGATCGCCGCCGTCAGCGGCACGAGCCAGTCCGACTAGGAGCGCCCGAGATGCCTGAGCACGTATTCCACCCCGATCTGCGCTTGGCGCGATTCCTGCCCCGCTCCACGCCGCTCGGCCTCACCCGACGACTCGGCCGCCTCACCAGGCCGAGGCCGCCGCGCGGCGGTGAACTCGTGCGGATCGACGCCGACGTCTCGATACGGGTCTTCCGGCCGCCGATCGCGGGGCCGGTCCCGGCACTGCTGTGGATCCACGGCGGTGGCTACGTCCTGGGCAGCGCGACGCAGGCGGACGCATGGTGCCGCGAGGTCTCGAACCGCCTCGGCGCAATCGCCGCCGCGGTCGAATACCGCCTGGCGCCGGAGCACCCGTTCCCAGTGCCGCTTGAGGACTGCTACAGCGCGCTGCGCTGGCTGGCGGCGCAGCCGGACGTGGACGCCGAGCGGATCGCGATCGGCGGCGAGAGCGCCGGAGGCGGCCTGGCCGCCGCGCTCGCCCTGCTCGCCAAGGAACGCGGGACGATCCGACCGGTCCTGCAAGTGCTGTCCTATCCGATGCTCGACGACCGGACCGCGCTGCGCACCGACACCGACCCCGCCTCGCTGCGCATGTGGAGCCCCGGCAACAACCGCTGGGCCTGGAACGCCTACCTCGGCATTCACGCGGCCGCACCCCCGCCCCTCGGCGCACCGGGCAGGTACGACGACCTCACCGGAGTCGCGCCGGCATGGATGGGCGTGGGCACCAGCGACCTGTTCCACGACGAGGACGTCGCCTACGCCCAGGGGCTGGGGCAAGCCGGCGTCCCCTGTGAACTCCGGGTCGTCCCCGGGGCTTACCACGGCTTCGACCTGGTCGAACGCCATGCCTCGATCTCGCGCGCCTACCGCGGGTCCCAGATGGCCGCACTGGAACGGGCGCTGAACACCGATCGGGCGGCGGACCGGCATTGACGCCTGTCGGCCGGTCCGCCACGGGGCTCCTCGACGGCCTCAACCGGGCCGACCGCTATCCGCCGTTGGACTGGCGGGTGCCCTCGGCGAGGGCGTCGAAGGTGTAGAGGTAGCCGCCGTCCGGGCCGCTGACGGTGATGACGCCGTCGGTCGTGCCGGGGGCGATGGCGATGTTCGTCGCCGTGTCCAGGTCGGGAGCGTCCTCGGGGAGGGTGATCTTGGTGAGCAGGTCGCCTTCCGGGCTGTAGACGTGGATCTCGGGCTTGTGGTGGAAGCCCTGGTAGACATTGCCGTCGGCGTCGACGGCGGTGGAGTCGACGCGGGCTTTGCCGCCGTCGACGTACATGCCCGGGTACGCGGCCGTGACTTGAGTCCGGGTCGGGTCGAGGGCCAGGTAGTCGATGCGGTTGGCGTTGTACTGCGCGACCCACAGGCCCGCATAGTCCTCGTCGAAGGTGATCCCGTTGGGCGAGGGCAGGTCGGCGGCGAGGACGGTGGCCGCGCCGTCGGTGCCGATGCGGATGACGCGGCCGGGAGTCTCCCAGCCGGGGCCGAGCATGCCGCGGGTGTCGCTGATGTAGAGGTTGCCGTCGGGGTCGAACGCGAGGTCGTCGGGCAGCATGGTGGTGCCGTCGATCTCGCCGGTGAAATGCGTCTGCGGGTCGGTGCCGTCCAGGGTGATGCTCTGGACGGAGCCCGTGGCGATGTCGGTGAGGTAGAGCCGCCCGTCGACGGGGCTGATCTGCGCGGAGGTGAACGCGCCGGTGTCGTCGGTGTAGACGGCCTCGGCGGTCTCCTCTTCGGTGTCGACGCGCAGGACCTTCGGTTCCCCGGGCGGGGCCATGACGTCGACGAGGTAGAGGCGCCCGTCCTCGTCGAAGACGGGGCCTTCGAGGAGCGTCCCGCCGGACAGCGCATGGGGTTCGGTGACCTGCATGAGTTCGTCGGCAGTTTGGTGCCCGTCGCGGTCCCGGTCGGCGGGGGCCGGGCCCGCGCCGCAACCGGCGGCGAGCGGGAGGACGAGGGCGCCGGCGATCAGGAGCCGCTTCACGAGGCGGCCTCCGCTCCGACGAGGACGTCGCTCATGTCGCCTCGGCGCCATTCGCGCAACAGGCGGTGGAACGAGATCGGGCCGGGCGAGTAGGTGAAGCCGGGGGTGATGGCGCGGGTGCCTTCGCCGTTGTAGTAGCCGGGGGTGCACTCGGCCTGGAAGGCGCTGGCGTCGCGGCCGGTCTCCCGGAGCAGGCGCAGCCAGCCCTCTTCGGCCTCGACGGTGGGTTCGACCCGTTGGGCGCCTTCGTGTTCGGCGCGGGCGATGACGGCGGCGACGTGCTCGGCCTGCTCTTGGAGGATGTGGACGAAGTTGACGGAGTTGGCGTTCTGGAGCGCGCCGAGGTGGAACAGGTTCGGGAAGCCGTGGCTGTAGAAGCCGTGGAAGGTGCGGGGACCGCGGGCCCAGGACTCCAGGAGGCCCCGGCCGCCGCGGCCGGTGACCGGCAGGGTCCCGGACATGACGCCGGAGACGCCGGTGTCGAACCCGGTGGCGAAGACGACGCAGTCCACTTCGTACTCGGCGTCGCCGACGATGATCGTCTTCTCGGTCATGCCGGTGATGCCCTGGGCGTCGGAGGTGTCGACGAGGGTGACGTTGGGGCGGTTGAAGGCCTGGAGGTAGTGGTCGGAGAAGCCGGGGCGCTTGCACATGTACCGGTACCAGGGCTTGAGCGCCTCGGCGGTGGCCGGGTCGGCGACGAGCTCTTCGACGCGGGCGCGGATGCGGTTCATGGTGGCGGCGTCGTCGAGCTCGTCGGCGAGCGCGCGTTCGGCCTCGGTGAGGGTGTCGTCGACGGCGCCGGTGATGATGTTGCGCTGCAACCCCACGGTGGCCGTCCAGCCGTCGGTGACGAGGGATTCGGCGACGGGTTCGCCGGCGAGGACGGCGAGGAAGTTCTCCATGCGCTCGCGCTGCCAGCCCGGTTCGAGGGCCGCGGCCCAGTCGGGGTCGGTGGGGCGGTTGCCGCGCACGTCCACGGTGGAGGGCGTGCGCTGGAAGACCAGCAGTTCGCCGGCGCTCTCGGCGAGCAGGGGCACGACCTGGAGGCCGGTGGCGCCGGTGCCGATGACGGCGACCTTCTTGTCGGCGAGGCCGGTCAGGCCGCCTTCGGCGGTGCCGCCGGAGTAGTCGTAGTCCCAGCGGCTGGTGTGGAAGGTGTGGCCCTCGAACCGCTCGATCCCCGGGATGCCGGGGAGTTTCGGCTGAGTGAGGGTGCCGGTGGCGGTGATGACGTACCGAGCGGCGAAGCGGTCGCCGCGGTCGGTCTCGACGGTCCACTCCCCCGCGTCCTCGTTCCAGGCCAGGGAGGTCGAGCGGGTCTGGAACAGGGTGTCGCGGTAGAGGTCGTAGTGCTCGGCGATGCGCACGGCGTGGCGGCGGATCTCCTCGCCCTGGGCGTAGCGCTCGGTGGGCATGGCGCCGACCTCTTCGAGCAGCGGCATGTACACGTAGGACTCGATGTCGCAGCGGACGCCGGGGTACCGGTTCCAGTACCAGGTGCCGCCGACGTCCCCGGCCTCGTCCATGAGCCGGATCGACTCGACGCCGGCGGTGCGAAGCGAGGCGGCGGCGAGCAGGCCGCCGAAGCCGGCGCCGATGACGAGGACTTCGACGCGGTCGGTCTTCGGGTCGCGTTCGGTGAACGGGGTGTAGGGGTCCTTGGCGTAGTAGCCGAACTCGCCTGCGGCGCTTCGGTACTGGCGGGCGCCGTCGGGACGGATGCGGCGGTCGCGCTCGTGCGCGTACTTCTCGCGGATCGCGTCGAGGTCGATCGGCCCGGTCGTGGACTCGGTCATGGTGCCTCCTTTTGCCCGGGGTGTTCGGGCTGGGATGGTTTCGAACCCGGCACGGCATCGGGCCGGATACGTCCTCGAAAGAGGTTAGCCTGAAGCTAACCAATTCGGCCAGGGGGCGTCAGGGAGGGGGCTAGGGTGAAGGGGTGGAGAACGAGGACCGGCGTGAAGTGCGCAAAAGCATCGAATCGTTGACGGTGGCGATCTCGGCGCGCTCGATTCCGCGCATCCTCGGATCGCTTTTGGAGACGCAACTCACCATCCAGCAGTTGAAGGTGCTCTCGTCGGTGGTGGTGAGCGAGGCGGCGACGACCAGCGGGCTCGCCGAGGACTTCGAGGTGTCGCTGCCGACGATGTCGCGGCTGGTCGACAAGCTCGTCAAGCAGGACCTCATCGAGCGGGCCGCGGACGACGGCGACCAGCGCGTGCGGCGCCTGCGCCCCACCGAGCTCGGCCGCGCGGTCGTCGGCCAGATCCTCGGCGCCCGGCCCGAACTCGGCAGCGACGTCATCGACGGACTCACCCTCGACGAGCTCCGCGCCCTGGAGACGGGCATGCGCGCGGTCAACAGGGAACTGCAAGCGCTCCGCGAATAAGCGGTTCGGTCGGCCCGAATCATCTTGACCCACACCGGGCCGACCGAAGTCTCCACTGGACGTACCAATCTCCGTCCGGAGTCGAGTGCTCGCGTTACGGGACTCCTTCGACCTTCGCCGCGATGAGGACGCCACCGGCCAGCGCCAGAGCGCCCGCGGCGGTGTGCAGCAGGGTGTAGTTCTCCCCCGTCGGTCCGAGCGCGAGCAGCAGGGGCGCGGCCAGCGGTGCGATCACGCCGGGGATCTTCTGCGAGAACGCGGTGATCGCCATGTAGCACCGGCCTCGGTCTCGCGGTGCGGCAGCACGTCCAGCACGACGGCCTGTCCGACGGTGGTGAAGACGGCGACGCCGAGCAAGGACACGAGCATCCCCGCGATGATGACCTCGGCATCCCATGCGAACGCCAGAACCAGGTTGCCGGCGGCGTAGACGGCGGCTCCCGCCAGGACGAGGCCGCGGCGACGGCGCAGCCGGTCGCTGAGCCAGCCGGCGCCGAGCGATCCGAGTACGGCGCCGCCGATGCCGAGCACCGACGTGAGCGCGATGAACGGCGCGAGATCGGCGACGGCGATTCCCAGGCGCTGCGCGAAGAAGAACGTGGCGAAGCCGGTGGTCAGGGACAGACCGAGGAAGAACACGAAGCGCCCCAGCCAGTTCCAGGCGAAGTCGGGCACCTCGCGCGGCCGGAAGCCGTAGCTCGCCACCAGGCGGCGCAGCGGCAGGCGGCCCGGATCGGGCGCATCGCGGGTGTCCTCCTCCGGTGCGAGGAGGATGCCGATGACGAGGGCGACGTGCATGGTCATGCTCGTGGCCCCGGAGACCTTGCCGCGCTGGTGTTCGGGGAGCCGGTCGGCCTGGTAGTTGCCGATCGAGCCGACCGCGGTCCCCCAGCCGACGCACGAGGCGGACCAGCCGAGGACCAGCACCGCCAGGTTGGGGCGAGAGCCATGACGGGGGCCGCGGCGAGTTCGCCTGCGCCGCCATCGAAAGCGACCCCCGGTTTGCAGGCCACAAACCTCTCCGCCGCTGGTCGCGCAACGAACATCGCAGGATCCAGAACGCCTTACCACCATTGATGAACTCGAAATCAGGTTCTAGTTGCGGTTGTCGAAGACGATGGCCGCGATCTCGGGGTCGCAGTCTTCGACGATCGGTCGGTACCGGTCCGTCCTGAGCCAGTACACGACGTATTCGTCAAAGAGGTCGGTGACATACTCCGCGGAGTCGAGGCCGCGGTAGGGAGCGACGTACCGGATCATCTGCAGTTCCTGCTGCAGCTCTTCGGCCGAGTCGGGGTAGTTGTCTAGGAGCGGTCGTAGCACGGATCCGCAGTACTTCAGGAGCAGAACGCCGTCGCTCACTACCATCGGCATCTCCCCACGTTGCAGGGCTTCGTCGAGTGCGTCGACCAGCGTCTTGCGGATCAGCGGTCTCGCCGACTCGGAGTGGCGCCACAGCAGATCGGCCACCCTGCCCATCGACCAGACGTTGTCGCTGTAGCCCTGGTATGCCTCGAGCTGTCGGCTCAGTTCCGCCTCGGCGAGTATTTGTGCGGCGAGACCGCGTGGTCCTGGAGTGGTTTCGTGGGTCATCGCAGGTCCGTTCTCAGGGGTGGGTGTACGGCGAGGTTGGTGCGTAGGAGACCAGTATGCCGAGTCTGGCCAGAACGCGATCAGCACGAGCGCCGCTGACGCAGCCGCGGCAGCACCGAACCTGCTTTGGCCTGCAACTTCTAAAGCGACTCAAGACCTGTAATGCTGAGCTTCCCACCGATCGGTTTGAGGACGATCAACGACTCGCTGCCGCATCCAAAGCGCGTGCTCTCGGCCGCAGACGCAGTGCGATCACCAGGTGCAGCACCAGCGCAGTAATGAACTGCAACACCATCAGGTACACCGAAAACAGCCCGGTGGCCGCCATGGCCGCGATCATGTACGGCACCAGTGCCGCATACGGAACGAAATGGAACCCGGAGGGGAAGCGGGCCACGAAGCGCGCCGTGGCGGCGAGAGCACACGGGAGTACGACGAGGGCCACACCCAGGACGACACCCGCCCCGGCAACGAACGCCATGAGCTGCAGACCGGCGATATCGGGTCCGCCTCACGCCAGGAGCGGCAGCGCAATCGACGGCAGCGCGAAGATCCCCGCATTCAGGGCGCACCCCCACGCGAACACCTTCCAGAACATGAGTTCCCTACTTCCCTACTGTAATCCGAGGAATATGAGCGGACGCTCTTCGCAATCGGTCCGCAAGCCGGGCCGGTCTAGCTTGGCTACCGTAAGTTCTCAGGGTGGTCGTTGTTTCCGCTGGTAGTTGCCGGTCCGGACTTTGTCGCGGCAGCGTCGTTGCCAGTTGACAGCGGCGAGGGTCTCGGTTAGGGAGCGGGCGGTGGGGAGGATCAGGCCCAGCAGATGCCGGATGACCGGCGCGCTGAGTCGATCGCGTCCGCTGCTCCTTTTGGGTTGGTCGCGGCGGTGGTCTGCAGGAAGGCGTGGGCGAACATCGCCAAGGTGACGTGTCGGTACCAGGAGGTCCAGGTGCGCACCTGATAGTGGTCCATTCCGCACTGCCCCTTGGCTTCAGTGAAGCAAGTCTCTATGCCCCACCGGGTGCCGGCGATGCGGATGAGCTGCTGCTTACTGGTGTCATCGGGCGCGAAACACAGGAAGTAGGCGATGTCGTCGGGGTCTGTGTTCGACCGGCGGGCCAGGACCGACCGGACAAAGCCGGTCCGCAGCTCGCCGCCGGGCGGCAGCAGGCCCCAGGCCCAGTCGTACTCGCGCGGGCCCCTTTCGCCGTCGCCTTGCGACAGCCGCGTCCACGCCGCCGCAGGTGCCTCGGCGATGAGGTTGGCGATCTCCCGCTTCCGCCCCTCGGCGTCGGCAACCGCCTGGCTCGATTTCATCTCCAGCACATAGGAAATGCGCGCCTCCTCCAGGGCGCGACGGGTGAGGTGGTCTGAGCCGTAGGCCGAGTCGGCGGCCACCCACCCGAACCCCAGGCCCGCATCGCGCAGCCGGGCGATCATGCGCCGGGCGGTACTGGGCTTGGTGACCAAGCCCTGGTCCAGACGAGCCTCGGGGACACCGGCCCGGCGGCACCGGTCAGGGTCACCTACCCAAGAGGCCGGAAGATACAGTTCCCGGTCCACCAAGGCCCGCCCGCGGGCGCTGACCAGAGCGGCGAACACCTCGATCTGGCAGTTGTCCACTTTCCCCGAAGTTCCGGTGTACTGCCGTTGCACCCCAACCGAATAGCGGCCTTGCTTGAGAAATCCGGTGTCATCGACCACCAGCACCGCATCGGCCCCGCCGATCGTCTCCGAGACCGCCTGGGCGAGCCGGTCACGCACCAGGTCGGCGTCCCACAGCGCCCGCATCAGGAAGTTCTGCACCGTATCGGGCCTGGCATGTCCGACCGCCTCGGCGATCTGCCAGCCGTTCTTCCGCTCGACCGGCGCTAGCAGCGCCGTCAGGTACTCCCTGGCGTGCCGCCGAGTCTCAAGCCGGAAGAAGTCATCTGCGATCAGCCCGAACCATTCGCCCAGGCGATCCCGCCACGAGGCCACCTCAGCAGCCTCAATCTCCGCTACCGCACCCACAATGAACAGAAGCTACCCAGACACCGACCCCAGCACCACCGACAACCTGGGCAGGAAGGAATCCGAACATCATTGAGCCACAACAATACTGCGCAACTGTCGGCAATCCGTCACCCCTACTTACGGTAGCCAAGCTAGGCGTCATCGGCGCCTACGTGTGACATCGCAAGGGCATCGATCGCGCCGCTGACGCCCGATCGCACGCCGTATCAGCGTCTTCGCTCCCGCGCCGCACAGAACATCGCCGTCGGCCTCGACTGGGTCTGGCGGAGCTCTGGACGAGCATCGGTTTTGGGCTCGCCGCTTGCGCAGCCCTCATGCTCACCCGCTTCCACACCTGGATCAGAGATCTCGCGCCCGTCAACTAGCCAGGTAACCCTTCGGACTTTTCGATGCGCCCGTGCCGTTAGGACAGGTCGGAGGGCGGCTGCTTGACGCGCCCGGTGGCAAAGGCCCGCCGATTCGCCCAGCTCACGTCGGTGACATCGACGTCGATAGCCGGTTCCTGATACCAGGAGTCCGGGTCGTGCGGCACGAACTGATCGTAGAGGTCCTGCGGGAACCTGTTGTCGAGTCGGCGGTCGCCGTTCCTCGACGCGCTGACGACGGAAACGAAGCGGGCGGCGACATCCGCAAGAGTGAACTCCTCCTCGTCAATCGCTCGAGCGATCTCGCTCCTCAAGAGACCGGCCGATCCATATACGGCGAGGAACTCCATCACCATGACCAGTCCGTCCTGGAGTGGGGCGTCATCTTGCCCCAGCAGGTTCTCCAGGACGATTTCCGATCCGAGGCCCCACAATTCAGAAGCAACGCCGGGCCACCAGTGCCGCTGTGTGACAGTCGAATCCAGCGTTCGCACGACTTGAAACGGCAGCGTCGAGTCCTCGCGCTTCGTCAAGACACGGAAGACTTCCGCGTGTGGGGTCTCGGTGGGGAGCGCGGTAAGGATTTCGCCCGCCCACACCAAACCCTGCGACTCCGCATTGGCGAAGGCCGCAGCATCGTTCTCGAGCTGGTCGAGCAAGCCCACCAGCGTTTCCAAGACCCCCAACAGAAACGCCCCCGCGTTCTGGTCAGGGGTAATCTTGCGTGTGGTTTGCCGGGCTTTCACCAGCGCCAGGACCACACGCTCGCTCGAGCTGCCCTGCAGCACCGCGGTGAGCGGACCGCGGTCGCCGGCACCGGCGGCGCGCACTGCCCGCTCCATCTCGGCGTCGGCGATGTCGTGCGAAAGGATGCCCATGGCAAAGTACCTGTCGAAGTACGGCTCAGTACAAACTTGACGTGTTCCCGGTGCCCTGAGGACCTGGGAGTGGAACAGATCGGGGAACAGTGCTTCGAGCAGTGCCCTCGCCTCGAATCGCGACCCTGGCGGGACCAGGTCCAGGAGGGTCGACGCCGTGAACTCGCCCTCCCGCGCCTTTGTACCGGATCGCGCCCCAGCCTCCGGCCGGTTCCGCCTGAGCAACTCGTCGCGGTACCGCGGCAACTCTGCGTACATTCGCGGGAATGCGGTCCGTAGGAGCGTGAGGATGATGACGTCCTGGTCGTCGACCTCGTCCTGATCAAGCAGCCCCAGCGTGTAGCGCAACTGCGCCAAGTACCGTCCGATCGCACGTGGTGTCGGCAACTGCGACAGGCAGACCTCGATCAATCGGCTCGACCGGACCCCGCTCGGCGCGGTGCGTCCCGCTTCGGCCAGCGCCTGACTGATTCCGTCGTTCAACGTCTGCAGCAGACGTGCGGGAAGCAGCGCGGGCAGCACCAGCGGGTACTGGACGATCTTCTCGATGAAGTTGGTCGCCACCCGGCCCTCGCCGCCGGACATGCCCGCGGAGGCAAGCGTCTCCGCGAGCGTGGCCTCGTCGTAGGCGAGGAGGTAGTCCACGCCGGGGAAGCGGCCCAGCAGCCGGACGACCTTCATAAGCGCGAGCAGCTCATCGGCCTGAAGCCGGTCGATGTCATCCACAACCAGCAGGATCGGAGTGTTCAACTCCTGCAAGGCATCGGAGGCGGCCTGGAAGGCCACATCCCAGGGCGGCTGCTCTCGCAGCGCGGTGCCGCCGCGTTCGATTGCACCCTTGACGAACTCGCCGCCCACTGGAAGGAGGGTGGCCGCGGAGGCAGTGATCTCCATGAGCGCGCCGAGGCGCTTGCGCACCGTTTCGCTTTTCCTGGACGGCAGGGCGCTGCGCAGCGAGGCGTAGAAATCGCTGAGCAAGCCGTCGACGTCGTTGGTGGCCCAGGGCGTGAAATGCGCGATCCGCCAGCCGCCGCCAGTCTGCTCCAGGGCCTGGGCGGTCATGGACACCGCCGAGCTCTTGCCGCTGCCCCACCTGCCGGTCAGCCCGTAGACGGTGCTGCCTGCCTTGTCGTGGTTGGCGGTGATGAGTTCGGCCACCTTGCGCGCGAACGGGGCGCGTTCGAACCGGTCTTCATCGAGCGCGGTGATCGGGGCGTCGTTCCATCGCTGCACCATCGCTCCAGTCTGCACGATCGCGGCCGAGGCCGCGGTGCACGGCGACCGGTGGCAAGATGACCTCGCTGCCGTCGCCGAGCCTTTCACCCGGTGCAGGTGGCGCATAGGGGAGTCCGGGTATGGGTAGTGCCGCGGCCACGATCGACATCGGTTAGGCGTTCGCCGCGGTCCTGACCGCCTTGCTGGGTGCGGCGTTGCTGGCCGCACGTCTCGCCGGGCTCCGCGCCTCGCGCGACCTCGTCGGCGCCGGGCTGCGGGGGTCATCTCGATCGAGCGATGGACTCCGATCAGGAGTGATCCGTCGGCGCGATCGGGACGCGAAGCCGTTCGTCGAGGATCTCAAATATGTGGCGGTAGGGCCGCCTGGTCACCCGGGTCATGCCGAGTGCGCAGGTGTGGTTCAGGGACACAAGAGTCGGGACCATACTTCAAATTCTCGGTGTCCATTGTAAACAAAAAGGTCTTACTCGAACCTAGAGAAAAGTACAGCAGAGCACGCAAAGACTGTGAAACCGACCCTCTGGAAGCTGCCGGAAACCTCCCGATCGCGCCTGGCCGCCCGGAATTATCGACCGGTAGCCGCGCTATATCAACGGACGCATACGGAAACACCGGGAACATCATCGATGTTCCCGGTGTCCGTTTGTCGGCCTTACATTCGCTTACTCGAACCCAAGCCCCCAGCTAGACGCCCTCCTCAAACGCCTATCCGGCCCGTTGCCCACCCACGACCCCGAAACCGGCCCATCGCCCCTCGCCTCCACCGGCGACCAGCCCCAGGTCGCCTACCCACCAGCACCCCCGCGCACGCTCGACAAACGCCTCTCCCCCACCGACCGAGATGAGTTGATCGCCGCCTTCAACGCCGGCGCCAGCCAGCAGCACCTCGCCACCAAGTACGGCATCAGTATCCGAAGCGTCAAACGCCTCGCCCACGGCAACTCCAACCGACCCCAAGCCATCAACAACCGCCTCACCCCCGAACAACGAGACGCCATCATCCACACGTTCGCATCGACTGCAGCCACCCAAGCCGAACTCGCCCGCGACTACGGCGTCGACACCAGCACCATCAAACGCATCCTCCGCCAAGCCCGGAGCACTGAGCCAGGTGACACGTTCGCCTGAACCATGGCCAGCACCGCCCCAACCTCCCCAGAGGGAGGAGTCCGGCATGAGACTCTCGCTCGATGACCTCCACCGAGAAACGCATCCGCGTCATCGGGAAACGGCGTGCACAGCTCAACCTTCACGCACCTGGCTGACCTCCTCGCCACCGCTGCACAAACAGAACTGCTCGCCGAAGAAGACCTCGATCCCCGGCCGCCCACCCGCATTGAGCGGCCCGAGGAGTAGCAAGGACCTTGGACGCGGATTTCACAACGGTGGGTATTAGGGAGCACGAATGTAGTGCTCAGTCAAGACTTTGGATACCCCCACACGCCGTTGCAGCCTACGTAACGATCGTTGCGACCCTCGCAGCATCAGCCGGAGAACGCCGCTGACCAGAACCTCGGCAAGTTAAGGCGCCATCGCCGCTTCGCGATACATTGAACCCCATTTCAGGCGAGCCGCGACGCAGATCCCCTGGTCAATGATCAGCCTGATGAGCAAACGCCTTATAGGGCAGTCAGCGCCCACGTGGGGAGCCATCGCCGAATCCGACCAAGCGGCATGATTCGAGACTAAATGCCCTCTAGGAGAGTTAGGTTACGGTCAGGGAGCTACCACGTTGGGGTTATCACTCGGGAAACTCCCAGGCATGCCCGGAATGGTGAAGTCTCTGCGGTACACCGCGGCAAGGAAATCCACGGCACCCATCGCGTACTCCGACCAGTCACCGTTCGCCCCCATGACCACGACCGGCCAGCCGTCAGGGGACTCCGACTCTGTTCGCCAATAGAAGTAATCTCCTGAGTACGACCACCCCCAAAGCAGAAGCCCGCCGGGCTCTGGAAAAGGGACATATCCTGCAGCGTCACCCTCCTCTCCCCAATCCTGGAGAATCTCGGCCGCTTGTCGATGAGCGACAACGTACGACGACTCCCGCCCTGGCTGAGGCAGCTCAAGGCGAAGAAAATCTTCGAATACCAGTACCGGATACGCCTCCGCCAGAACACAGAAATCGGAAGGAAGCACTGCACCCAGGTCTTCGTGCAGCACATCCCAGCCCACCCGACGCGGTACGGCAGCACGAAACTGCACCATCGCGGGGACAGCGGACTCCAGCCTCATCAACGCGGACATGGCGTCTGCTGCGTAGCATTGTTCATGATCGTCTCTTGGAACAAAAGTCCATCCTCTGTATAGGTTGTCATAGTGATACTTTCAGGTATCCCTGTACTGGAGTTGTAATTGAGTTCTCCACTGTACTGTACCCAGTTCCCTGCTTTCAGCTGTTGTACTATCCGATTCTCGCAGCGCCTCATCGCGCCTTGATTCATCAGCCAGACCCCGGTGAACAGGTTCTCCTCGATCCATGCGCCGTAGAACTTATCAGCCAGGATATGCGATCGGTGGTACCTGGCGCCTTGAGAGTCCTCGCCCCCCTCAGGGAACCCGTGCACGTCGACACTTGCGCCATCGTCACGCGGAGTACGAGTCGGCTTAAGGTCACTGGGGCAGATCAGCGCGTCCACCCCTTGGGCACGGTTATCCACCAACGGTTCGTAGTGGTACCGCAGTGACCTGTCCTGCGAGTCACACCTTTCATCATTTTCGTCCTCCGGATAAGAAGGGGGTTCGTCAGCAGGAACGACGTTCGTTTCTTCAGCCTCATCGATTTTATTGCCCTGCGAGTTTTCTTCAGCGTTTGCATCGTTATTCATAATCAGGCCGTCAAGAATATCAATTGCGGTTAGCGTAGCCGCCGCAGCCAATGCCGTTCCCACAGGAAGGGTATTCAGGGCATGAAGGTTCAGCACAGGGATGAATGGAATCCAGTCGGGGATATCCAGATCCCAAGGATCGTAGCCCCAGTCAGAACCATCACCTTTCTCATCGCCCAGCGTTCCAAAATTACCGCACCTGCAGTTCGAACCTCGCGGCTGGTACTTTCCTCGGTTGAAACTCTGATTCTTTCCGCTGCCGTTGGCATAAATGCCCGTTACTTTGCCGAAGGCATCATTCGCAGCGTCATATGAAGTCTGCCCCCAGTTGTCACATCGACCACGAATACACTCGTTCGTCGCAACGCCAACGCCGTAGCCGACAGACATTGCCGCAATCTCAGCCAGGAACAGTCCGTTCATGATCGTTGTCAATTCCCCGTCATGACCGCTTGGGTCGCTGTAGCTGACCGGCGATCCGTTGCCGTAAAGGAAGCGATTTGACTGGGTGATCGGGATTGGCGCGAGTTGCCAGGTGTCGCGGGTGGTGAAGGTGCCGGTGTCGGGGTTGTACCAGCGGGCGTGGGCGTTGGTTTCTTTGGTGGTGGGGTCGGTGTAGCCGCCTTGGAAGGTGAGGGTGGTGTCGGTGGTGTCGGGGAGGGGGTTGCCGAAGGGGTCGAGGCCGCCGCCAGCGATGAGGTCTCCGGTGGTGGGGTTGATGACGGCGATGAGGTCACCGTGGTTGTCGGTCCAGGACAGGCCGGTGATGCCGTCTTGGGATTGGGTGATGATGCCGCCCGCCGGGTCGCGGACGATGCGGTCGGTGCCGCCGCCGCTGGGGGTGGCGGTGAGGTTGTTGGTCAGGCCGTCGTAGGCGAAGGTGGCGTTGCCGTTGCGGGCAATGAGTCTGCCGAGGGCGTCGTATTGGTTGGTGCCGGTCTGGCCGTCGACGGCTGCGGTCTTGAGTTGTTCGAAGGCGTCGAAGGCGTAGTCGGTCTGGACGCCTTCAGCGTCTTCGTGGGTCGAGGTGGTGCCGCGGGCGGTGTAGGTCCAGGTCTCGTCCACGGTGGGCGTGGTGGTCTGGGTCTGCCAGGTGCCGCCGGTCTCGACGCATTGAACGGGGCCGTCCATGGCTTCGGTGAGGCGGTTGCGTTCGTCGTAGAGGTAGAGGCGGGTGGTGGCCGCTTGGTCGCCGCATTCGGTGTCCCACCGGTTGGTGGCGATGCGGTTGGAGCCCGCGTCCCAGGTGTACGTGGTTTCGATCCCGGTGGCGTCGGTCCAGGAGGTCAGGCGCCCTTGGGTGTCGTAGCCGTAGGTCTGGGTTCCCTCGTTGGGCAGGCCGGTGCTGGTCTTCTCGGTGAGGAGTTGGCCGTCGTATTCGTATGCGAGGGAGCGCGACTGGCCGTCGGTGTTGACGGTGTCGGTCGCGAGCTTGCCGTACCCGGTGTAGGTGAAGGTGCGGGTGGCTTCGCCGGAGGTGATGCCGGCGAGTTGACCGTCGCTGCGCCACTGGTAGGTGTGGACGGTGTCGGTGACCGGGTCCGAGAGCGTGGTGAGGCGGCCGTCGGTGTAGGTGAAGCTGGTGGTGCCGGCGGCGTCGGTTCGCTCGGTGAGCTGGCCGTCGGCGTTGTATTCGTACGTGGCGTCTTGAGCACCGGTGATCGCGGTGATCAGGCCGCGGTCGCTGTATTCGACGGTGATGTCGCCGAGGTCGGAGGAGAAGCCGGTGAGGTTGCCGATCGCGTCCCAGGTGTAGTGCTTGACGGTGGTGGCGGCTTCGGCGCCGGTGCCGGACTCGGTGGTCTTGCGGCCGAGGCGGTCGTATTCGGCGGTCTGGACGACGCCGCCGGGGAGGTGCTGCTCGACGGCGTTGCCGGCGATGTCGTAGAGGGTGGTCCAGGTGCGGTCGGCCAGATCGGGATCGGAGGTGGTGGCCGGTTCGATGGTCGTGTCCTGGAGGCCCCAGTTGTTGAAGCCGTAGACGGTGGTGTTGCCGTTGCCGTCGACCATGCGGGTCTGGTTGCCCAGAAGGTCGTAGCCGAGGGAGACGGTGATCGCGCTGGTGCCAGAGACGGTGCCGGTGGTGGTCGTGAGGTGGCCGGCGGTGTCGTAGGTGTAGGTGGTGTCGGGTGCGGCGCAAACGCGGCGGGCGATGGTGGTCGCGGCCGTCGTCCGTCCGGAGAGGTCGTAGCGGTTCTGGGCGCATTCGACGCTCGCCCAGCCTGATCCGGTGTTGGTTTCCGAGGTCTCTTTGACGGGGTTGCCGAGGACGTCGGTGATGGTTTTCAGGCGTCGGGCGATGCCGTCGCCGCCGGCTGCGAATGTGGCGGTCGTCTGGGTGGCCGCTGAGTGGGCGTAGGAGGTGGTGACTCCTGCGGGGTCGGTGACGGTCTTGGTCCGGCCGAGCGCGTCGTAGGTGTAGGTGGTCTGCTCTCCCGCCGGGGTGGTCTCGGTCAGGAGCTGTCCGGCATTGTCGTAGGTGTAGTTGCTGGTGAAGTAGGCCAGGTCGGTGTCGGTGCGTTCGGTGGCCGAGGCAGTTGCGATGCGGCCGAAGGCGTCGTAGGTGGCGGTGGTGAGCGCGCCGTTGGCGTCGGTCTGCGCGATGATCTGCCCTGCGCGGTCGTACTCGAATGAGCTGACCGGTGCCGTCTGCGGCCCGTTGCCGTCCGGGTCGGGACTGGTGACGCTCAGGGTGCGCCCGTAGGGGTCGTACTCGTATGAGGTGACCGATCCGCGCGGGTCGGCTTCGGTGGCGACCAGGCCGCCGGGCCGGTACGAGGTGAGGATCTGGGGAGTGACCGCTCCGCTTGCGCCGGCGGCAGTCCCGGCGGGCAGGAGGGTCTTGACCGGGCGACCGGAGGTGTCGTATTCGGTCTCGGTGACGTTGCCGTCGGCGTCCTCAAGGTGGGTGAGTTCGCCGAAGGCGTTGTAGCCGTACGTGGTGACCGGTGACAGGGTGCCTTCGTCCGCGCCGTCGATCCAGACGGTGCGGGCCGCGCCGGTGACGGTCTCGACCTGTCCGAGGGTGTTGTAGGTGTAGGTCTCGGCGCCGTCGGTGCCGGTCTGGGCGGTCGCGAGCAGGCCCTCCTTGTTGTAGGTGTTCGCGGTCTTGGTGACCACGCAGGAGAAGCCGCTGTCGGTGAGGCAGGTGCCTTCGACCGCGGGGGCAGTGGTCCAGGTGGCGGTGACGCTGCCGGCGGCGGTGTACGTGTAGGTGTCGGTGCGGTATGCGGTGCTGCCGTACTTGTAGGTGAGGCCGGTGGTGCGTCCGGTCTTGTCGTAGGTGTAGCTCGTGGCGTCGGCGATCCCGGTGGGGTCGACGGTCATCGTGGTGGGCCAGTTGCGGGCGTTGAACTCGGTCTGGGTGACGGTGCCTACGGCGTCGGTGGCCTTGACGGGGTTGCCGGCCTTGTCGTACTCGTACTGGGCGGTGACGGTCTCTGTGCCGTTAGGTGCGGTGTGGAGGTCGCGTTTGACGGTGCCGTCGCCCCAGTACTCCCAGGAGGTCGTGCGCCCGAGCGCATCGGTGGTGGAGGCGTTCCAGTTGTTGTCGTAGTAGGTGCGGTACTCCAACAGCAGTTCGGTCGCGTTCGGGTCGGCCGGGTCGACGCCGGGACCGACCGCGGAGGTGGTGAGCAGGCGCCCGCGTTGGTCGTACGTGTAGGTGAGTTCGAGTCCGGTGGAGGTGGTCTCGGCGGCCAGCAGGCCGGCGTCGTTCCAGCGTTGCAGGCCGGTGGATCCGTCGGGGTAGTGCGTGGCGATCAGGCGCCCGGCGGCGTCGTAGTCGTAGTTCGTGGTCCGGACCTTGAGCGGGTCGGCGGTGTCCCAAGAGGAGGTGCTGTCCAGGAGCCCGTACTGGTCGTAGGCATAGGTCTGCTGGAGCTGGTGCGCTTCGCCGGTGACGGGGTTGGTGAATGCGGTGCCGGTGCTGGTCAGGGTGTGCCCGACCGCATCCAGCGTCTCGGTCACGGTGTCCCTCACTTGGAGGACGCTGTTGACGTACCAGCCGATCTGGGTGGAAGTGAGCCGGCCGAGGAGGTCGTACCCGTAGCGGGTGACCTGCCCTGAGGGGGATCGCACCTCGACGAGGTCGCCGGCCTTGTTGTAGGAGTACTTGGTGATGCCGGTACCGGTCTCGTCGGTGACGGTCTTGGTGAGGCCGGCCGGGACGGTGCCGCCGCCCACCGCTTCTTCGGTGCCCGAGGTGTAGGCGGTGACCACCGTGCCGCTCGGGTTGGAGGTGCTGGTGGACGAGCCGGGGTAGGTGGTGGTCAGGAGTTGGCCCTGCGCGTTGTAGGTGTATCCGGTCGCGTAGGTGTTGTCCGTCGCCGAGGTGGAGCGCCCGTCGCGTTCGGACTCCACGCGGCCGTCGGTGAGGTTGAACGGATCGGTCGAGGTGAGGTAGGTGGTGTAGCTGGTCGAGCAGTCGCCGTCGGCGCGGCAGGTCTTGACCGAGGTGCGTCGTCCCTTGTCGTCGGTGGTGTACTCGGTGACCAGGCCGACTTCGTCCTGTTGGGCCGAGACGAATCCGGCTTCGTTGTACGCCCAGGTGGCGGTGCCGATCGCGTCGGAGCGGGAGACGAGGCGGCCGTTGTGGGCGGCGTCGTAGGTGTAGACCTCGCTCTTGCCGTAGCTGGAGGACAGGGTCACCAGCCGGTCGGTGTCGACGAGGTTGACTTCGGACAGGTCCCAGCTGGCGCCGTTGGTGTCGGTGAGCGCTTCGACTCGGCCGGTGGTGCGGTCGTAGTCGATGTCCCAGACCGCATGGCCTTGGTCGTTGACGACGCTGGTCATGCGGGAGGTGCCGGCGAATCCGGCCTGGTAGCGGAACGCGACTTCTTCGGAGGTGAGCGTCCGGGTGTACAGCGACAGGTCGTCCAGTTCCCCGGAGTAGGGGTAGTAGGCCTTGCCGGCGGGCATGCCCGGCCAGCCTTCGTCGCCCCAGCCGTTGCCGACGAGGGCCTTCCCGCAGGTGTACTGGTCGACGGTGCGGCCGGACTCGGTGTCGACGGCCACGCCGTCGATGTAGAGCCACTGCTGGGTGGCGGCGGAGGTGACCGCCACGTGGTGCCATTTGCCGTCGTCGACGGCGGCGGTCGAGGTGAGCTCCTGCTGTTTGGGGGTTCCGGAGTTCATCCAGAAGCCGGTGCGCAGATAGCCGGTGGTGTCGAGGAAGAGCAGTGGGTTGTTGCAGCCCGAGGCGGTCGATCCCTCGTCGTACTTCTGGATCGAGAACAGGATGCCGCGTTCGCCGGGTTCGGCTCGGAACCACATCTCGATGCCGACGGTGATGGAGCCGCCCATGAGGTTGTCGGGCAGCTGGGCGACGCTGACGGGGTTGGCGCCCAGGTCGAGTGCACGCCCGTCGGAGGAGGCGAGGCCGCCGCCGACCGGGGTGTGGAGCAGGCCGGTGGTCCGGGCGTCGTACTCGGCCTGGACGTCGGCCGCCCGGTTCGCCAGGCTCGCGCCGATCGCGATGTCGTCGAAGGAGTAGTAGGCCTTCGGGTTCGCGTCCTGCACTGCCGCTTCGTAGAACGAGGTGGACTCGTACTCGTAGGTGGTGCAGTCGAGGGTCGACAGCGGAGAGCACACCTTGGTGAGCAGGTCGCCGGTGTAGGTGTAGGTCCAACGCGTGGACTGGCCACCGGTCTGGGCCGCGGGCACCACGACTGCGGTGACGTGCGATCCGGTCCATTCCAGCGTGAGGTAGCGGGTGGAGGCGTCGTCGGTGACCTTGGTGAGCTTCCCGGAGGTGTTGTAGGTCAGCGATTGGGAGCGGCCGAACGCGTCGGTGATGCGCACCAGCTGCCCGCTGGCGTTGAACTCTCGCGTCTCACCGCCGCTGTCGCGCAACCGGTATCCGGTCGAGATGGCGCCCAGCTGCATCGACTCGCCCAGCGGCGACGCGAAGGTGCCGTCGGGGTTCTTGCCGAACCGCACCGTGCGGCCCGATTCGAGGACGACCAGCACGGTCGCGGTCGCTTCGACGGTCAGCCGCTGGTCCCACGGCGTCGACCACCCGGTACCGAAGGCGCCGCCGGTGCGCAGGTCCTGCGAGTTGTAGGTGCGCTGCGCCGCCAGCGCGGGGCCGACCGCGGTGATCTGGGCGTCGGTGACGGTCTGGGTGAAGTTGCCGATCTGGGGGTTCAGGCCCGGGACGGTCGAACCGTCGTCGGCACCGGCCAGGTGGGAGGTGACCGGCGGTTGCGCCGGTTGCGGTGTCAGCTCGATCGCGGGGGTCCAGGCAGATGGGGTGGTGCCGTCGGAGACCTGGGCGTACCAGTAGGCGGCGTCGCCCCAGGTGAGGAAGTTCGCGGGGATCTTCCAGGCCGCCGTCGTCTGCCAGGCCGATTCCTGGCAACCGCTGGTGGTGACCACGGGGTCGGTGCAGATCTTGTACCGGTACTGCGCGCTGGCCGCGGAGGAGTCGACGTCGTTGAACTTCACCCACAGTGTCGGCTGGTTGGCGTCGATGGTGGCGCCGTCGCCGGGGCTGTTGCCCAGGATCTGCGGGGGCAGGTTGACGACATTGAATCTGGCCCAGGAGACCGGCAGGTAGTACGGCGAGGAGGTGAACCAGGTGCCGCTGGGATCGGCCATGGAGATGGAGAGCTTGTACTGCCCGGGCGGGAGGGCGCCGACGGTGGCGGTGAAGGTGGCCGAGCCGTGGGGGGCGACGTCCTTGGGGGCGTAGAAGGGTCCTTCGCTGGCGCGGACGGCGTTGCCGTTGAGGTCGTGGACCTTGACGCGCAGGTTGTAGCCGGTTCCGGCCTTCCAGGTGGCCGAGCCCCAGTTGGTGACGGTGATGGGCAGGGTGCCGGCCTGGGCGGCGGTCACCGCGGTGGTGAAGCCGCCATTGGGAAGGGTGTAGGTGGCGCCCTGGTCGGAGTAGACGACGTCCATGAAGGGCGCGGCCGCGGGGATGGAGGTCTGGCGGGACGCGAACCGCTTGTAGCCCTTCTCGTCGGTGCGTGAGGCCTCGATGCGGAAGCCGTAGAAGGATTCCTGGTCGTGGACCCATTGGGTCACCTGCCAGGGGTCGAGGGTGAACGTCTCCCAGGCGTCGCCGCAGTTGGAGTTGTAGCCGTGGGCGAAGCTCTTGGAGGTCAGGGCGGTGGAGTCGTAGGCGGGTCCGGGCCACGACATCGTCGAGTCGGCCAGCCAGGACTCGGTGATGCGGTAGACCTTGACCGTTTTGGCGGTGCACGACCAGGAGTAGGTGTTGTACAGGCTCAGGGTGACGCCGCGGATGTACTTGTTGTCCAGGGCGTTCATGGCGTCGCTGAACTTCAGCAGGCCCGCGGCGGTGTTGCCGTCGACGTACCCGACCTTGATCTCGCCCTCGCCGGAGAAGTTGTTCGTGTAGGGCTTTTGGACGTAGGTGTCGCCTGAGGTCAGGCCGTTGGCGCTACTGAGGGTCGGGTCGACGGTGATGGGGAAGACGCGGTCGGGGTCAGCCAGCCACGCCTCGTCCAGGCTCACTCGCAGGGCGGTGCCGCCGTTGTAGTCGATGATCTCGTAGTCGAGGTCGTAGGTGCGGTCGCCTTCGCCGGTCATTTCGTCGATGTCGCCGTCCTCGGCGAATCCCGCGGGGACGGCGGCGACGGCTTCGCCGGCGGCGTTCAGGAACAGGACCGACCCGGAGGTTTCGTCGACTTCGGCGGTCACGCCGTTGAGGTCGAGCGGGAACGTCCAGGTCGCTCCGGCGCTGTCGTCGGCGAGGATGATGTCGGCTTTCGCGCCCCATCCGGCGACGCTGAACCGCATGTCGGTCGCAGGCAGGATCTCCTCGTAGGTGATCTGGTGACCGTCGATGACCGCTGCCGACGCGTCGGCTCCGGCCATGCCGTAGGCGATCTCGGCGCCGTCGGCGGCGAAACGGATGAGGTCGCTCTCATCGGCGTTCTTTGCGAAGGACACGTCGGCGGCGGCTTCGGGGACCCAGCGGTCCTCGTCGCCGAGTTCGAGGTCGGGGTCGATCGGCACATAGGCGCCGTTCTCTTCGACGAAGGCCGGGGCCTGGTAGACCCGGAGCGTGCTCGTGCCGTCCGGGTTGGCGTAGACGGTGCTCGTCTCGGTGCGCTCGGCGATCTGCTCCTGGGAGACGCCCTCGACGTATCCGGTGGGGACGGTCGCAGTCTCGGTCTCCAGTGCGACCGTTTGCGGTTCGGCCTCGAACGGCTCGGACTGCACCTGGCCCGGGGCCGACTCCTCCTCGGATCCGGGGAAGCCGGTGTCCCAGTCGACCTCCATGTCGGCGGTGCCGTCACCGGCGGCGACATCGACCTCCTCGCTCTGGGGCCCTTCGGACGACCCGCCGAACGGCCACCACGGCAGCGAGCCGTCGCCGGCGCTGAACGGCAGGGGCGCGAATGCCATCAGGCCGGCCACCAGCGAGAGCATGACCGAGTAGTGGAACCAGCGGGTCAGCTGGCGTGCACGGTCGCGGGCTGCCAGCGGCAGGGGCCGGTCGGGGCGGCGGGGAGCGGAGGACATCGGTATTCCGTTCTAGGCGTGCAAGGGGTGCGGGGCGAGGTTCGAGGGTGACCGCGGCGGTCAGATCATGCTGGAGCCGAATGAGCCGACGGTGGCTTCGCTGACGCCCCAGTCGGAGGGCCGGTACACCGCGACCGGGTCTTCGCCGTCGGAGACCAGGTCGTTCCAGGGGACGGCGTACACCGCAGGTGACTCCGCCAGTGGGTCGGCGATCATCAAATGGTTGACGGTGGCGTAGATCCAGGTGCCCAGCTGCATGTCCGAGCGCCAGTCCGCGCCTGCGTCGTTGAGCTCGGAGGTGGGGTCGAAGCCGTGGTCGCCCGGGGCGCCGATGAGGGAGAAGCCCTGCACCCAGCCGCGATCGGTGTACGGGCGGACCGTGCCGACGTCTTCGCCCGGGCTGCCGACCGCCAGTAGGACGTCGTCCCACGTCACGACGGCGCCCGGGGTGCGGTTGACCGCCGATAGCGATGCGCCGAAGAGGTCACCGGGCTCGAACGCGCCGGCCACCCCAGAGGTGTCCTGGTCGAAGGCGAGCCGCTCGGTGACCGCACCGGCAGCATCGAGCTCGAACACCCAGCCGCCGTCGACGTCAGTGGTGCCGTCCTCGCCAGGAGCCGATACCGCCAGGACCGTCGCAGTCGTGGTCGAGGTCGGCCGGTAGTCCACCATGTCGAGCGAGTATCCCATGAGGTCGCCGGTCTCGGCCGAGCCGGAAATGAGGTCCGATCCCTGGTCGGCACTCCCGAGCTGCGGCGGCACCGTCGTCGCCCCGTTCTGAGTGAAGACCTGCACGAAACCCGCCCGCAGCGCGGTACCGCCGGACTCACCGGGGCTGCCGATCGCGAGCCGAGTCTCCGTGCCCGCCACCGCGTATCCGAACAGGTCGCCCGCTTCGGCGCTCCCGCCGACGCCGTCAGAGTTCTGGTGGATCGCCACCCCCGCGCTCGGGGTCCGGTACATCGCCAGACCGGCGCTGTCGAAGCCGCTGACCATCTCGCCGGGTGCCCCTGCCAGCACGTAGGGCGTCCCGTTGCTCATCTTGCCCGCCGCAAGGGAGTACCCGAACTGGTCGCCGGCCTCATTGCCTTCGGCGCTCGCGAACGCCGTCTGCGGCCAGGTGACCGCCCCCGCCGTGTTCAGCCCGTCCGGGTGGCCGGGAATGAACACCACCACGCCGGCATCAGCGAGCGTGTTGTTCGACCAGTCCTCGAACGGAGTCCCCACCAAGAGGTCCGTACAGCCGTCCCCGTTCCAGTCGGTCGCGGCCAGCGCGTGCCCGAACCGGTCCCCGGCCGCAGCATCGTTGTCGGCGAAGTTGGCCTGCGTGATCGTCAGCTTGGTCCCGTCCCCGTAGGCGATATGCACCCGACCGGAGCGACTCGCGCTTCCGACGGTGGCATCAGGGTCGCCGATAGCGAGGTCAGTGAGTCCGTCGCCGTCGAAGTCAGTACCGCTGCCTGCAGTGCAGTCCAACGCGAACGCCGAGGTCGAGACCGCGAACAGGCCAACGCCCGCAAGCAGGAAAAGCACGATCGAACGAGAGATCGTGCGCGCCGTCCAACGGCGCTTGCGCACAGAGTCGGCTCGACCGGCACCGGGGCGATCGCCGTCGTCTGAGCTGATGGGGAGTGAGGTGCTCAAGGGTGTTGCTTTCAGTTATGAGGGAACCGCGGCGGGTGGGGAACGCGGCGAAGGTGAACATTAGACGACTCTCCGTCCTAAGTCAACCACGCCAGAGCAACCCATTCCCGGCGCGAGACTCGAAGCACGCCTTCTACATTGAACGGAAATCCCGCACCAACCGGACGGAAACAAGCCGAGCAGCGCAAAGCACTAGCCGCGCCACCCTGGACAAACCAACTCAACTTGAACTCGCGGAGCCTTGACCCTCGGTCGCGCCAGCCTGACCCTGCGGGCCACAGCCTGAAGCGCCAAGTACGGCTCCTTACGGAAGCCCTCAGGCGAATGGGTAGCCATGATGCGACTGCCCGGTTGCCGTGACGCAAACCCGCAATCCGAGAGCGCCACTACCTCACCATCCTCATACGAAAACACCGGGAACATCATCGATGCTCCCGGTGTCCGTTCTGTCGGCCTAACACTCGCTTATTCGAACCCAAACCCCCAGCTAGACGGCCTCCTCGAACGGCTAGCCGGACCATTGCCCGACCGCGGCCCCGAAACCGGGCCCGTGGCTCCCGACTCCCCCGAGCCCTCGGTCGCCTACCCGCCAGCACCCCCACGAGCGCTCGGGGCGCGCCTCTCCCCCACCGACCGAGATGAGTTGATCGCCGCCTTCAACGCCGGCGCCAGCCAGCAGCACCTCGCCACCAAGTACGGCATCAGCATCCGAAGCGTCAAACGCCTCGCCCACGGCAACTCCAACCGACCCCAAGCCACCGCCAACCGCCTCACCCCCGACCAGCGAGAAACTATCGTTCACACCTACGCCACCACCGGCACCACCCAAGCCGAACTCGCCCTCAGCTACAACGTCGACGTCAGCACCATCAAACGCATCCTGCGCGAGGCTCGGACATGACCGTGCGCACACCGCACTCTCAGCTGGTACGCCTTGCAAGTCGCGAATGACACGACAGGTATTGCTGCCGCCGATCGGTCCACCCCCGGCTAGGAGGGGAGCTCCATCCACTTCCGCGCCCAGGGCGGGCGTGGAGGTCCACCTCTACTTGGACGGGGAGCTCGATGAGCAGGACAGGGAGCACCAGCACAGCGTGGTGCATGTGAAATATGAGCCTTGGTCGCACACTCCGTCTCAAGGCGGCCCAGCGGGGAGGAAGATCCCCCCAAACCAAATCAAGGACACTGCTCAAGGCGTCCCTTATGGTTACAGAATGTCGAATTCCATGCGTATCTCGGTAACAGTCAATCTCGGCCCTGGCGCTCCAATAGGGACTATCAGTGCTCTACTGGATGATCTCAACGCTATTTGCCAGATTGGCGGCCAACTTGAGGAACGTGCGGTGAGGGCTGAAGCCCTGAAGGCCGTCCTACGTGATCCAGGGCTATGGGGCAAGGAAGAACTGGCTCTATCGGACATTCTACACAAGGACTCCGTTGTACCCTGGGTCTACGCCGAAGACTTGGTATCACCTGTTATCGAGCAAGGTATCGCCAGCTACATACGAGACCAGCAGTTGGCTCACGTCGGTGATGTCTACGTGGAGCGCATCGCCTATGCAAATCCACTCGAGGTATTCCTCCTGGGGGGAGCCCTCCTGCTCGCGCTCCTCAAGGGCTTGGAGCATGTCCGTGACTGGACCGCTCAAAGAAGTATCGGCCGATCGCAAGCTAGCGACTACGAACATCAAGTTCAAGTACAAAAGCAACTGCGCGATTACATGCTAGATCAAGTAATTTCTGGAAAGTTTCCCTTGAAGCCGGAACAGATCGACGACTTTGCCAGAGGTGTCACCGACCCATTTCGACGTCTGGGGCAGACCGAAGTCGAAGTTCAGAAGATCGAAGGAACAGCCCGGCGAAAATAGGCGATCCTGCGAGGATCGCTACTAATTTGGACGTATCGGCATGTGCTCGACGTAAGCGAGTCCACGCCAGTCGCCACGTGGCTCCGTCTGGCACAGTTACCCAACCAGCGGGCCACATGTGCTCAGATTCCTTGAAATCCAGGCAGTGCACTGTTGCGCCTGCAAATTGTATCTGTGGGGAAATCGCCTCGTCTCCGAATTGGAGACCGCGGAAGTATGCAGGTCCATGGAAATGCGTCTTTTCAAACTTGGCGCCATTGCCGAAGTGTGAAGCACTAAAGTTTACGAAGTCGTTGAAGTGCACCTCGCTGAATGTGGCGTGCTTGTCGAAGCGAGCTTGGACAAACCGGGCTGAGTGATCGAAGTGTGCTCCAGTGAACAGTGCATCACCATGGAAACGCGTCTGGTCGAGCCAGGCGTCACCTCCGAAATGCGTGCTAGCAAAGTTGGTGAAGACGCCGAATTTTGCTTTGGCGAACATGGCGTCAATGTCGAAATAGGCCTTGGCAAAGCTGGCGAAGTTGCCGAACTCAGCCCCGTTGAACATTGTGCGATTGTTGAAGCGCGCCTGGTCGAAAAGGGTCTCGCCATTGAATCGTGTCTCAGAGAACCAGGCGAACTCATCGAAGCGAGCTTCGCTAAATCCAGCAAGGCTATCGAATCGTGTCTCAGAGCACAGTGCATCGCTGTGGAAATGTGTCCCGTCGAACCTGGTGGGGCCGTGGAAGCGGGCGCGAATGAGGTCGACGATGCCATCAAAATGCACATTACTGAACGAGGTGCGACGGTGGAAGCAAGCATTCGAGGCTTTGAGGGTGGGCAGTCGGCAATGGCTGAAGTCGAGGTCAATCAGCGTTGCGCAGGCAAGGTTGACCTCTTTGAGATTCCAGTAGTCCGGTGACTCGGCGGGGGACGTAGCATCGCGTGCCTTCTCTGGGCGTGGGTCCTTGAGGTGTTCGGCCAGCAACCGCTGCGCAGTCAATCGCACCTCAAGCTCATCGGCGGCCTCAGCTTCGGCCTGGATCTCGGGCTCAGGGAGGTCCGATTCGTTTGCTGCGCCCGGGTTGGGCCACGTGAGGATATCGGTGGGTGGGGAGTAGCGACGTCGAAGGTAAGCGCACCAAACTTCGGCAATCTTTTCCCGCTGCCCAGGATGATCGCGTCCCAAACGGTCGAGTCCATACAGTCCGCCCAACCTGACCGGCGCCTTGTCGTGGCCGAGCTGCGCAACCGCCTGGATGTACTGCTCGGTGATCCGCCTCTGCTCCGCATCGTGCCGGGCGTCGGCAGCGACTTGCCGATCATGCTCATGTTCGCGTTCTTGCAGCCACTGCCTGCGGGCGAACAGTGCGAGTGTGGCGAGACCTCCGAAGCCGAACCCGATGGTGAACACCGTCTGGATGGCGCTGACCCTATCGGCGTCGCCATCGATCGACATCGGATCGACCAGCCGCCATGTCCCAGCCACCGCAGCAACGATCACCAAGACCGCTCCGAAGACTATCCATCCCCACCAACGCAATCGACCTTTGTCTCGCCTATCTCTCATGTCGCCAGTCTGCCGCAATACCTGAAGGATCGACATCCCGCGCTCGTGCCTCGGAGTATCGGTCGGGGCATTCTCCTGTACTACGCCACGGAACCCGGCGACGTCGCGGAAGAGAACGTGGCCGGGTTTGCCGTCGCTCGGTGTACCGGCGGCGGCCTGCGGCCAGCGCGTGGACCTGTCGTCGTCTCGCGCCCTGGCACCCACATGCTGGGACCGCTCGAACTGCGACACCTGATGATCGTGCTCGATGCCGAAGCGCACAATGCCGCTCGCGGTCCGGCTCCGACCGGGCGCTCCTGGGTACGCGGCGGTGAGGACAGTTAGGCGGCGCCCCGGGCGTGACTTCTAGAGCGTGCGTGCAGACCGCATTCGAACAACGTGGACCGCGCGACGCAGGCTGCAGGACTACCGCTGAAACGGCCCTCGCGGCACGGTCAAGCCTGGTGCGGCTCTTGGTCTGTTGCTCGTCAAGTGGGTTGTCCGGCTTCAGATCTCGTGCTCAGAGCCTGTCGTCGGTCGGTATGGTCCTGGGCTTCCGTTCCGCGATCATCCCGCACCGCCGTCGACCCGGCGAGGACCTGCCCTCCTGGAAGGAGCAGCACAACGCCTCGCACTGGCAGGTCAGGGCCCGCGTCGAGCACGCGTTCGCACGGATGAAGACCTGGAAAATCCTGCGGGACTGTCGGCTGCGTGGCGAGGGCGTCGCGATCGCGATGAGCGGCATCGCCCGCCTCCACAATCTCGCCCGCACCGCCTGAGCCACACCGAGCCGCTACGCACGTCCCCGTGATCAGCAGCTCCCCAACCAATAACGGGACAGCCTTTAGAGCGTGTCTCTGGTGGCGAGGGAGCTACTTGGATGGTTCGTGCGTCACCGCTCGGCGATGGTGTCGAGCAGGGCTTGAGTAGGGTGGCGTTTGCTGTTTCTGACCCCCTCTTGGAAGGCGGTGAGCGTATGCGTCGTATGGCGGTCTCACTGCTCGTCGGCTCAATGGCCCTCGCCGCTTGCGCCGGTCCGGGGCGGGAGGTGGACGGCGATGACGTCGCTCGGATCGAGCAGTCCCTGACCAACGGTTCCGAGCTGGCTTGGGAGCTCGTGCAGGCCGAAGCCCGTGTCGCGGCACGCTGTATGGAGGACGCAGGGTTCGAGGTCCACCATCCTTTTCTGCTGCACGGGAGCATGTATCCCGACCGGTTCGAGGGCTTCGCCTCCCCGTACAGCCGCATCCCCACCGTCGAGCAGGCCGAGAAGTTCGCCTTCGGGCAGTGGGTGTTCCACACCGAGACCCCTGCGGCCGAGGCGATGCGCACCGATCCGGACTATCTCGCGTTCGTCGCCGACGACATGGGCTGGAGCGACCCGGCCGAGGACACCGTCTACCAGGAGTGGCAGGCGCAAGACCAGGAATACCGGGACGCCTGGGAAGAGGCGTTCTACGGGCCCGAGCGGTTCGCCTACAACCAGGCGATGAACGAGGCGTTCGAGGCCGACCCGGACGCAGAGTTCGACCCCGGCCCCCAACCGCCGTTCGGCGGGTGCGAGCTGGAGACGCTCGAGATCGTCTACGACGGCCCCGGGCACCGCGAGACCGATGGTGAGGACGTCTGGCACCGGCCGCTGCCCGAGACGCCCCTGACGTGGGTCGGCGACGGCACCGTGTACGAGGAACTGTCGGCACAGTATGCCGACCAGGAACAGGACTTCCTGTTCTGCGTCCAGGACCTGGGCTACGGGGAGTGGGAGTTCGACAGTCTCGGCTGGCTGCCGGCCGCGTTCTACCTTCAGCAGCTGTACGACCCAGTGCCTGATGGCGAGGGCGGACCGGAGATCCCGCCATTGAACGATGAGGCCGAAGACGCCGATGACCCGCAGGCGTACGAGTTCGCGATGGCACTGGACTTCGCCCAGTGCGCCGAGACCTCGGGACTGCGGGACGGGTCCGAGGAGGCGTGGGCTGAACTCTATGTCGCACAGCTCATCGACCGCGAGACGGAGATCTACGCATGGGAGCAACAGATCAAGGACTACCTCGCCAACGCCCAGGATCACATCGCTGGACCCTGACCGCCCTGGCTCAAAGTTGGCGCCCAAGGGACCTGGTACGAGTTGGGGGTGACCGAATATGCGAAACGTCTGGTGCCCGACGGACTTTGGGCAATTACGTGCCCACTCGTTCCAGCCGCTCCCAGGAGGCCCCAAGGCGGTGGCAGCCCCCGAGTCGATGACCGGGCCGTGTTCGGCGCGATCGTGTTCGTGCTGACCACCGGCTGCGCCTGGCGACACCTCCCGCCGCTTTTCAGTGTCTCGCACCAGACCGCGCACCGGCGCTTCACCGAGTGGTCCGCGGCCGGACTCTGGGCCAAGCTCCACCGGGCGGTGCTCGACCGGCTCGGTGCCGCCGGCGACATCGACTGGTCCAGAGTGATCGTGGATGCGGCAGGCCTGCGGGCTAAAAAGGGGGATCACTGACCGGCCCCAACCCAGTCGATCGCGGCAAGGCGGGCAGCAAGATCCACGTCCTCACCGACAGAGACGGTCTGCCGCTCGCGCTCGGCGTCTCGGCCGCGAACATGCATGATTCGCAAGCCTTCGAGCCGCTAATCCAGGGCATTCCGAAGATCCGCTCCCGGCGCGGGCCGCGACGCCGCAAACCCGGGAAAGTTCACGCGGACAGGGCCTACGACATCCCCGATTGCCACCGCACGCTGCGCGAACGCCGGATCGGCGACCGGATCGCCCGCCGGGGCATCGAGTCCTCGACCAGGCTCGGGAAGCACCGGTGGGCTGTCGAGCGCACCATCGCCTGGCTCGGCGGCTATCGCCGCCTGACCCTCCGATACGAGCGCCACGGACACCTCTTCGCCGCATTCCTCGCCCTCGCCGCAGCCCTCACCTGCTACAAGAAACTCGCCAGCTGAGACATGCTCTAAGCCCTGGCCTGGTCAGACCATTTCGACCACGGGTGCATGGGTCGGGTCGGTGCCGCAGTGGAAGATCTGGAGGTCGGCGCCGCGGCCGATGACGATCTCGACAGCGTCCTCCACTCGATCGCCGTCCTCGACCGGTATCCAGTGCGGGGTACCCGAGCCCGCCCTGCGGGAGGCAGCGTTCAACAGCGGCTTCGCTTCGGCGCCGCACTCGCATCGCACCTCGAAGCCGTCGATCAGCATCCACAAGCTGCCGTGCCCGGCCACTTTCCAGCCTGGAGCCACCGCGAGCTCGCGATAGAAGAAGTCGTCGGTGATGCGTTCGTGCTCCTGAATGCGGTCGGCGAGGCCGGGAGGGAGGAGGTCGTAGTCGGGGTGCTCGATCACCGACTCCGGGGCGACAGTGCAGGGGTTCGGGACATAGTTCTCGAAGCCCACCAGGGTGTCCCCCGGTGGGAACGCGGCGACCATGGGCTGATCTGCCGTGTTCCGCCAGCGCAAATGGACTGCGGGCTGGTAGTCCTCCGCGTGGTCGAAAGGGCACCACAGCACTTGGAGGAGGTCGAACCGGTCGCGCAGCGGCAGCCCGGGGACGTCGCGGGTGAACAGCTGCGCGATGGGCAGGAGCGCCGCGGGCTCGGTCAGGGCCTCGGTCCGTCGGGTGCGGTCGGTTCGTGTTTCGTTGATCAGATCACGACGGGCCTCGTCCTCCGTGGAGAAGTTGAGCGGACCCATGCCGTCTGGTCCCCAGGCCCTCGCCATGATGCGGCGGTGTTCGGCTACTTCGTCCAAGGTGGCGAGCACGTCCCATTCGTGCGGGGCGGCGCAGGTAGGCCACGACTCGTCCTCGGGCCACAGCAAAGGCCCGCCGATGGAGGACTGATCAGCAGTCGGCCTGCCCCAGCGCGGATGCAGACGTATCGCAGTGCGGGCGAGAGGCGCGAGTTCAGGCCAGAGCTCGGCGACATCATACGGCCGGGCAGGAGAGGTGAACGGCATGGACGGAACTTCCAACTAAGTCGAGCAGAGTGATGGGCTTGGGAACTGTAACCCCGCGCACCGACAGCACTAGCGCTTGCCGAAGACCCTCTCCATGGCTGCGCAATCGCTGCCTTGCCACAGGAGGTGATGCGGTGCCAGAATACCGGATCCACAGTCTCGGCGAACCAGGACATAGAGCGCAGCTACCAGACAACAGCATCGGGTAACCCACTTCCGAACGACACCAAGCACGAGAAGCCGGTCACCAACCCGGCTACCTACCGTGAACAGCAAGTTTGGGCAGCTGATTACCGACTGCCCCAAGCGGGAACGATGCGGCTGGCACCGCTGCGGCTGCGTTTGGGGCCCGAAGTGGTTGAGCCGGCCGGGGCCTTCAGATCATGATGGTGACGGGTGGGTGTGCGGGGTCGGTGGCGCAGTGGAAGATCTGGAGGTCGTAGCCGCGGCCGATGGTGAGGTCGGGATCGGCGCGGTGCTGGTCGTGTTCGTCGACCAGGTGGCGCTCCTGGACGGGCATCCAGTGTGTCACCGTCTCGCGGTCCCATTCGGCCATGGCGATGTTCAGCAGCGGATGGGCGGGCGCACCGCACTGGCATCGGACGTCGAAGGCTTCGAACAGGCCCCAGGGCGCACCCCAGCCGCCGGTCTTCCAGCCGGGGACGACCGCGTTGTCGCGGTAGGCGTTGGCGTCCTCATCGCCTTCCCAGTCCTCGATTCGTGCGCGGAGGCCGGCGGGGAGCAGGTCGTAGTCGGGGTAGTCGGTGATCGTCTCGGGGGTGATGGTGCACGGCCGGGGAACGTAGTCCTTGCATCCGGCCACGGTGGTTCCCGGCGGCCGGGTGGCGGTGCCGGTGAAGGCGCCGCTGTTGCGCCAGAACAACCTGATGTCCGGCCAGGACTGACCGGGTTCATGGTCGAAAGGGCACCACAGGACTTGGAGCAGGTCGACCTCGTTGCCGAAGGGAAGGCCGGGCACATCGCGGTAGTAGAGCTGCGCGATCGGCAGCATGACCTGCGGTCCTTCAGGGTCGGTCGCACCCCACGGATTGCGGCCCGGGGCGTGCAGTCCGTCCAAGAACGCGCGCTCCTCGGGGGTGAACCGGTCGTTCCTGGTCACGTTCGTCCTCGCCCAGGCCGTCTTCATAGCCTGCCGGTACCGGGCGGCCTCGTCGACGGTCGCGACGTCGTACCAGGAGTGCGCACGGTCGCAGGTCGGCCAAGGCTCCTCGACCGGCCACCACAGCGGGCCGCCAATCGAGGACCGGTCGGTCGCCGGGTCGCCGATGCGCGGATGCAGGCGCACCGCCGTGCGCGCCAGGGGCACGAGCTCGGGCCAGAGCGCGGCAACGTCATACGGCCGCGCGGGAGTGGTGAGAGGCATGGACGGAACTTCCAACTGAGTCGAGCAGAGCGATCGGCTTGCGAACTGTAGCCCCACCCTCCGACAGCGCTGACGGCCGCCGAAGGCCCTCGTCCTTTCGCGTGGGCGATCGTGCACGGCATGTGTCAGGACCGAGGACTCCAGCCACACCACCTCGGACTCGAGGGGCCGGCGCGGCCCACCACCCGTCGAGCGCACCCACGCCAGGTCTACGAGGCCCTGCGAACCACGCCACGGTGCACAACTAAAAGGTAAGAACATCGGGTAGTCGACTACTGCACGACACCAGACCCCGAAGGCCGGTTACCGACCCGATTACCGGCCCCTGAACAGCAAGTTTGGGCAGCCGATTACCGACTGCCCAAAGATGAAACATATTCATAGTTATCAATACATTGTCGGCCTAACACTCGCTTATTCGAACCCAAACCCCCAGCTAGACGGCCTCCTCGAATGTCTGTCCGGTCCGTTGCCCACCCGCGGCCCCCAAACCGGGCCCGTGGCCCCCAACTCCCCCGAAACCCAGCCCCAGGTCGCCTACCCACCAGCACCCCCGCGCACGCTCGACAAACGCCTCTCCCCCACCGACCGAGACGACCTCATCGCCGCCTTCAACACCGGCACCACCCAGAAGACACTCGCCGCCAAATACGGCATCAGCACCCGCTCCATCAAACGCCTCGTCCACGGATTCTCGAACCGACCCCAAGCCACCAGAAACCGCCTCACGACTAGCCAGCGAGACGCCATCATCCACACCTACGCCACCACCGGCATTCCCCAGGCCCAACTCGCCCGCGACTATGGGGTTGACGTCAGCACCATAAAGCGGATCCTCCGCGAGGCCCGGAGTACCTAACCGAGCGAAGGCATCACCTGAACAAGGAGCAGCAATAGCCCGCAGCCTCTCGACACGCACCCCGGATGCTGAGCTCGCTCGATAACCACAGCGACAAACGCCTCCGCGTTCTCGGCAACCAACACCTGAATCTCGACCTCCGCGCACACCCACCTCCTCATCTCCACAGCCCGGACAGGATCGCTGACAGGCAAGGTGCCAGCGGCCGTCACCCACCTGGCCGTCTCCTGGGCGGCAGCCATTGGGTCAACGAATCCAGCATCGCCCGGATGGCAACTCCGCCTATGCGGGCGCCTGACGAAAGCCATTGGTGTTACTGGCCGTCGGCAGCCCATTGCCACAGCTGCAACCCGAGGGCAGACAACGTGCCAGCAGTAGCGAAGGGTTCCAGCGCCTCGGCGGCTTCGAGTTGAAGAGTCTCGGCAGCGTCCTGCTCAATGGATGCCAGACGGTACAAGGTGAAGGCTAGGAGCTCCGCACTGACCCGATGGCCCGGCGCCTGGGCCCACACGAGCCTAGCAATCTCCAGTGCACTTCCTGCGTACCGACTGGCATTCTCGGCATCCCCGGCCTCCTGAGCGAGATCACCCAACTTGTTGTAGGAGATCGACAGATCGCGCCGCGCCTGGATGCTCCCGGGGACCGCCTCG